>CAADGT010000226.1 GCA_900696595.1 uncultured Chloroflexota bacterium | reverse complement strand
CTGACTATTCTGCCGTACATCAAGGTTTGACGCAACAGCCAGCGTTTTTGGAACGGGTCGTCCAGATTTACCGTTTCGGTACTCCAGACTATGTAACGCGGAGGATGGACGCAGATTTTTTTGACAAAACACCCGAAAAAATTCCTTGAATCCGCGTTTTCCACGCTCGTCTGCGTCCTGATTTTAAGAGTGTATGGCGATCAGGGTTCCTATTATATAACAAGCGCGTCATCGCAATGGCTTCAGCCCGCCGAAACCCATGCGCGAAGATTTTGTTGCAGTACTGCAAACTTTAGTTTACTCTCGCGCAGGCGCAAACTGAAGTTTGCGGTACGAACCGCGCTATGCGTATCGCGCCGTGTTCAAATGCGTGATGGCGATGGCCAGCGCGTCGGCGGCGTCGTCGGGTTTGGGGATTTTGTCCAGTTGCAATAAGGCGCGCACCATTTCCTGCACCTGTCTTTTTTCGGCGGAGCCGTAGCCTGCCACGGCTTGTTTGACTTCGTTGGGGGTGTATTCGTAGGTTTCGACGCCCGCTTTTTCGAGCGCCAGCAACACAACTCCGCGCGCCTGTCCGACGGCGATGCCGGTGGTGATGTTCCTGGAGAAGAATAATTTTTCGACGGCGGCGGTTTCGGGTTTGTGTTTCTTGATCAGTTTGACGAGCGCATCATAGAGAGTCGCCAGCCGCGCGGAGGCGGAATCCGCTTTGGGCGTGAGAATCGCCCCAAAGGAAACAGCGACCAGTTCTCCGTCCGGCAGGAGGCGCACGAGGCCGTAGCCTGTGGTGGCGGTTCCGGGGTCAATGCCGAGGGCGAGAGTCATGATTAAAAAAATCCACCACAGAGATCACGGAGATCACAGAGGTTTTCTCTGTGTCCTTTGTGGTCTCTGTGGCGAAAAATCCTTATGCGTTTTCGAGCGCGGCGAGGGCTTCGTCGGACATTTTGACGTTGTGGTAGACGTCCTGCACGTCGTCGAGGTCTTCGAGGTGTTCGATGGCTTTCATTACGGAGAGGGTTTCTTCGACGCCGACTTCGATCTCCTGTTTGGCGATCAGGCGCAGGCCGGATTCTTCCGGCTGGACGCTGGCTTTGTGCAGCGCGTCGGCGATGGTTTTGAAGGCTTCGACGGGCCCGAAGATTTCGATTTCGTCGCCGCCGTCCACCACGTCGTCGGCTCCGGCTTCGACGCCGAGTTCGAAGGCTTTGTCGAAGGCGAGCATGGACGCAGGGAAGGAGAAATAAGATTTGCGCTCGAACTGCCAGCCGACCGCGCCCGCCTCGGCCATGTTGCCGCCGGATTTGCTGAAGGCGTGGCGGACATCCGAGATGGTGCGGTTGCGGTTGTCGGTGACGCAGGCGACCATGAACGCCGAGCCGTGCGGTCCGTAGCCTTCGAGGGTCAGTTCTTCGAAGGCGGCGCCCTCCTTGTCGTCGCCGGTTCCTTTTTTGATGGCGCGTTCGATGTTGTCTTTGGGCATGTTTTCGGCGCGGGCTTTTTCCACGGCGAGCCTTAAGCGGAAGTTGGTGTCGGGGTCGCCGCCGCCTTCCCGGGCGGAGATGACGATCTCGCGCGCCAGGCGGGTGAAGATCGCGCCGCGTTTGGCGTCTGCCGCGCCCTTTTTGCGTTTGATGGTGGACCACTTGGAATGACCGGACATACAACGTTCTCCTTCAGGGTTAACCGTCGGCTTATGGGAGCGGACGTTGGAGAACATCCGCTGCGCCCAGCGAGCCTGCTGTTTCGGTTGGGGGTGGGTTTGAACGAAAAAAATTATACCATTTGAGGTTTTGGCGGCGGCATCTGATACAATTGAAAAAAAGCGGCTCCGCAGTTTTATGGAAACGGGAGACCCCCAAAAAATTATCGGAGAGATTCAAGATGACCACAGTTCGAGATAATGTTTTCAAGATCGGCGATAACTTCGTAACCCTGCTTGGGGATGAGGTGAAGGTCGGGCAGGCGGCGCCGGAATTCGCCAGCGTCGCGTCGAGTTGGGCGACGGTAAACCCGCTTCAGGAATCGAAGGGGAAGGTGATCGTGCTATCCGCCGTGCCTTCGCTGGATACGGAGATCTGCGACCGTGAGACCCGCCGCTTCAACGAGGAGGCGTCGAAACTGGGCGACGATATCGTCATTTACACCATCAGCGCGGATTTTCCCATGGCGCAGAAACGCTGGTGCGGCGCGGCGGGCGTGGAGCGGGTGAAGGTCGTTTCGGATGTTGTTGACGCGGAGTTCGGCGTCAAGTACGGGATTCTCATCAAGGAACGCCGCTTCCTGCGCCGTTCGGTTTTCATCGTCGGGCGCGACGGCAGGTTGACCTATGTCAATTATCTGCCCACTCTCGGCGACGAGCCGGATTACGATGAGGTGATCGCCGCGGCGAAAAAAGCCCTCGGCTGAGGTCAATGCCAGGGTTGGCAGACCAAACCCAAGTACGGGAAAGAGGCGAAGCCGTCCCTTTTGGGGCGGCTTTTTTTATCCGAATGATAAAATCAAAAAAATGAGCGAAGCGAAAAGAAATTTCATCGAAGGCGCGCGGGCGGAGGCGCCTATTTTGATCGGGGTGTTTCCATTTGGGCTGATCTACGGCGCGCTGGCGGTGAACTCTGGGCTTTCGACCGCGGCGGCGCAGTTGATGTCGTCCATCCTGTTTGCGGGGTCGGCGCAGTTTATTACCGCGCAATTGTTCAGCGAAGACACTCCGGCCTTGGTTATGATCCTCACCATTGCGGTGGTCAACCTGCGGCACATACTGTATAGCGCGTCGCTCGCGCCTCACTTGAAAGACCTCTCTTTGAGATGGAAGGTTCTGCTTTCTTATCTCCTGACCGACGAAGCCTACGCGCCGTCCATTTTGCATTACGAGAAGGAAGGGCTGGCGCGTTTCAAACACTGGTTCCTGTTGGGCGCGGGGGGTTCGCTCTGGCTGCTCTGGCAACTCAGCACCGCCATCGGCGTTTTTTGGGGCGCGTCCATCCCTGAAAATATCTCGCTCGATTTTGCCTTGCCGTTGACGTTCATCGCAATGCTCGTCCCGGCGCTGAAAAAAATTCCCATGGTTGCCGCGGCGTTGAGCGCGGGCGTTGTCGCGTTGCTGGCATATTCCCTGCCGTATAAACTTGGGTTGATCCTTGCGGCGTTGACGGGCATTTTGGTCGGCGCGCTCCTCGAAGGGCGCCAGTCCGCGCGGGAGGCGCGATGACGAATATCTGGCTTGTGATGTTCGCCGGCGGGCTGATCACCTTCGGGATACGTTTTTCGCTGATCTATCTATTCGGCAGGTTCGAAATCCCCGAAACTTTAAAACGCGCTTTGCATTACGTCCCGCCTGCGGTGTTCTCCGCCATTATCTTTCCCGAAATTTTTTTAAGCGACGGCGTTCCGGATATCTCCCCCGCCAATCCGCGCCTGCTTGCGGGGTTGCTTGCGATTCTGACGGCGTGGTTTTCCCGCAACACGCTCGTCACCATTCTGGTTGGGATGGCGGGGTTGTTTTTCTTCCAGTGGGTTCAATGAAAGCGCCGGGGCGCGTTCAACGATCGTCAATTATAGGAAAACGAGATAGACCTGACTGCCCCCGGCTTGCTTTGCGCGAGCCGCCGCCTGGCGCGCCTGTTGGATGATCGGTTCGACTTCCGTTGTGGAAGTGATGCGCATGATGGACGCCGCCCCCGCGCTGATTTTGAGATTCAAAGGCGGTTCGTTCTGGACCTCGACCCGGGCGCCGCGCACCCCGGCTATGATCCTCTCCGATATTTTTTCCGCGTCCGCGCCGATGACTCCCGGCAGGGCAAGTATGAATTCGTCCCCCGTCCAGCGTCCGATACAGTCGTAGGGGCGGCTCTTCTCGCGGATGACGTTTGCCACCGCCTTGAGGACTTCGTCCCCGGTCTTCGCGCCGAATTTGTCGTTGATTTCCTTGAAGTTGTCAATGTCGAGCGAGATCAGGCTCAACGGCTGTGATGCGCGCCGCGAGCGTTCCAACTCTCCCGCCGCCTGGCGCAGAAAAGCGGAGCGGTTCATCATGGATGTCAGCGGGTCGAACGCCGCCTGGGTTTCCAATTGCTCCCTCGCTGTAGCCAGGCTCGAAGTCAGCGAGATGATGCGCTCCGCGATGGCGATGCGATTTTTCAATTCCGCCTTCTGGTAGGGGCGCCTCAATGTATCGTCCGCGCCGGGGGAAGATTCTTCCGCGCCTTTTGATGCGATCCTAAGGATGTACACCGGATCGGGCGACTGCATTTCCCGCGCGCGACGGATGAATTGGGCTGTCCCCGCATCGGTTGTGTCCTCATTGACGATCAGGAGGCGCGCTCCGCCAGTCTGCATTGCGCTCCAGGCCTGCCCGCTCGTGGCGACATACGAAACCGGGTTGTGATTCTCATCCAATATTTGTTTAATGACCGCCAGTTCCTTCACGTCCGCTTCCAGCACGAGGATGTTCATGTCTGCGCCTTTGCTCCATTATAGCAGGACGGCCTTCCAAACCTGCAAGTCAGATTGCGAATCCGATTTCCGCTCGCCCGCCGCGCAAGAGATATTTTCGTTGACAATTCTAAATCCTCATAGTAATATTTGCCCCGCTTTGACCACGCCGAGGTAGCTCAGTGGCAGAGCAGGGGACTCATAAGCCCTTGGTCG
>CAADGT010000225.1 GCA_900696595.1 uncultured Chloroflexota bacterium | reverse complement strand
GAGAAGCGCGTAGCCATTGATCATTTGAACGCCATTGTCCGTTATGCCGAGGATGAACACAACTGCCGCCGCAAGCCTTTGCTCAATTATTTCGGCGAATCATACTCCGCTCAAACTTGCTCCAACTGCGACAACTGTAACTCCGCCCCAACCCCGCTGACAGACATCACCGTCCCTGCCCAAAAATTCCTCTCCTGCGTCAAACGCGCGGATGAAAAATTTGGCGCGGGTCACATCGTGGATATTTTGCTTGGCTCGAAGAACGAGAAGGTCTTGCGCTGGGGACATGACAAACTGTCCACGTATGGGATCGGGAAGGAATTGGACAAGAAGCAGTGGATGCATCTTGCGCGGCAACTGCTGTCGCTGGGATACCTGAAACAGGAAGGGGAGTTCCACACGCTGAGGCTCACGGACAAGGCGTTGGAGTCGCTTCGGAAACGGGAATCCATTTTCGGCGTCGTGCAGGAGGCGGGAGGGCGAGGCCAAAAGAAGGGGACGGGAAAAAAGGCCGCGGAGTTGGAATATCATCACGGTTTGTTCGCCATCCTGCGCCAGAAGCGCAAGGACATGGCGGACGAAGCGGGCGTGCCGCCGTATGTGATCTTCCCCGACCGGACGTTGATCGAGATGGCGGCGTATTTCCCGCAATCGCAGGAGAGTTTGATGAAGATTTCAGGGGTGGGGCAGGCGAAGGCGCGGCAGTATGGCGATGCGTTTCTTGCGGTGATCGCGGATTTTTGCGCGCGGCATGGGTTGAAGGAAAAGCCCAAAGAGGCGGAGACGACCCGCGACAAGAGCGACGCGAACCGACGTTATGTGATTGTGGGCGAGGCGTATAACTCCGGCGAGTCGGTGCGGGGGTTGATGGATCGGTTCAGGGTGACGATGGGGACGACGCTTGAAAATCTGGCGCGATACCACGCGGCGGGAAATCGTTTGCGCGGCGGGGAGGATTTGCGTTCTTTGATATCCGCGCCGCCTGAATTGCAAAAAGCCGCCTTCGACGCGTTCGATGAATTGGGAACGAACTTCCTCAGACCGGTCTTCGATAGGTTGAACGGCGCGTTGAATTATGACGATCTGAAGGCGCTGCGGCTGGTGTATTTGATCGAGCAGGAGAACCGCGAATGAACTATCCCGACTATGTTTATAAAACCCTTGCGCGCGCCCGCGAGGAAGGGCAGTGGTCTTCGGCGCAGGCAGATGGGGCGGCGTTGTGTTTCGATATTCTTGCATTGTTCCCGGATTGCAAGGAGGCGAGCGATCTTGTTTATGAACTGTTCTGCGACGAGTGGACGATCTACGATAACCGCGTAGCCCTTCAGCAGAATATGGACGAGTGGGACGACCGTCCGTGGCAGCAGAGGCGCAGGCTGGCGTTGTCTTTTCGATTTATGAGCCGCTGGGACGGCAGGTACGAGCGGCAATTTGACCGCGGTGGACCGAAGGACGTGAGGAAAATTCTCGAGGCAGGCAAGATGGAATTGCTCGGCGCGTACTGCCTGGGCGACGAGGAATGTACCGATTATGCCTGGTCCATTTTTGCGGACGCCATCGCCAAAGCCAACGACCCGCGCGCGACGCTGTTCTGGATCGGCTGGCAGTACGCCGACCTGGGATTCTTTGCGGATGCGGCGGAGGCGCTGGGGGAGTTGTGTTCCCGCTTCAATGACGCCGATGCGAGGCGATTGCTGGCGGAGGTGGTCTGGTGGCGGGATAACGCGCATCGCATCCCGTGGATCCCGCCTGCGGGCGACGGTTCGCGCTACGACCGCATGATGGAGATGATAGACCCCTCCGCGCCGAAGACGAAGGATTACATCCATGAGGCGCGCAACGAGAACCAGAAGGAGCGGATCGCCGCCTATCGCCCAAGCATTGACGGAAAACTGGCGGGGTTGTTCGAGAAATCCATCCCCGCGAAGGATGAGTCGTCTGCTTCCACGCTTGTGGATTGGGGTTTTCTGGATAGGGACGACGGCCAGCCCGGCGAACTGCCGGATTGGGCAAAGCGGCACATCAAGCGGCTGGAGCGCTTAGAAGATGGGGATCGCTCGGCGGAGATGATCAAGGACATGATCAGGATGCACAAATACTCGCGCAATATCCCGCCGCCGGAGAAGCCGCGCAAGTACAGTCCCAACGAACCTCCCTTTGACTCAAGCGAGGCGTTTGGGGCGATGGGGGAGGATTGGGACGACGACGAGTAGATCGCGTCAGTTTGTCCCGTCGCCCAGCACGGAGTCGCAGTCTCCCCACTTCGAGACAAAATCTGGAGATTTTGCAGCCTGAGCAGACAACCTTTGCGCGCGCATCGCCGTCCGATGGTGTGCAAGCAAAGGTTGTCAGCGCCTCCGCTCAAGCCGCCGTCCTGTGCGAAGCCCCCTATGGGCGGCGGCGGTTTACGAGGGAAATCCCGCGCCGAGGACGGCGCTGGGAGCAGGTTACCTGACATGTTTTGCATGCGCGCGTCCGATGAGGGTTGTCAACTTGTCGTTTCACTTGTATAATCCCGCTCATATTTCTTTCAGCCGGAGTTCACGAGTGACAGACCAAAATGAAACCCTGAGCGGGACATCGAATGCACAGGGAGATCAGAACAACAATCAATCGATGGAGGCGCTACTGGCATCTGAGTCGTTGAGCATTGATCTTCCCAAGGCAGGCGAGATTCGCAAAGGGACCATCGCAAGCATATCGCCGAACCAAATCCTGATCAGCATTGGGGCGAAATCCGAAGGCGTAGTTGCCGGGAAAGAACTCGAGCAACTGACCCAGGAAGAGCGCGACGCGCTCAAAGTCGGGCAGGAGCTCGACGTATTCGTCATTATCCCCGAGGATTCCAACGGGAATGTCGTGCTTTCCCTCAAACGCGCCTTCGAGCAGATCGCCTGGGAAAACGTCGAAAAGATGATCGCCGATGAAACCGTGCTGGACACGAAAATCATCGGTTTCAACAAGGGCGGGCTGATCGCCGCCGTCGGCAACCTGCGCGGGTTTGTGCCGTCTTCGCAAATCAGCGCCGTGCGGCGCGCCCAGGCCGTCGGTGACAAACCCGAGCAACGCTATCAAAAGATGGTCGGGCAGCCCATCTCCGTCCGCATTGTGGAAGTGGACCGCGAACGCCGCCGCCTAATCCTTTCAGAACGCGCCGCCAGCGCCGAGACCCGCTCCGAACTCAAAGAGCGCGTCATCGCCGAATTGCAGGAGGGGCAGTCCTATACCGGGCGCGTCACCAGCCTGGCAGATTTCGGCGCTTTCGTCAACATCAACGGAGCCGATGGACTCGTCCATCTCTCCGAGATCTCATGGGATCACGTCACTCACCCGAAGGAAGCCCTCGAGGTTGGGCAGGAAGTCAACGTCAAGGTCATCAACATTGACCGCGAAAAGAAACGCATCGGGCTTTCGATCCGCGCCTTGCAGGAAGACCCCTGGAAGAACCGCATGTCGAAATTCAGCGTCGGTCAACTCGTCGAAGGCGCCATCACCCGCCTGACCAAGTTTGGCGCATTCGCCCGCCTCGAAGGCGACATCGAAGGACTCATCCACATCTCCGAGTTGAGCGAGAACCGTGTCGAACATCCCAAGGAAGTTTTGCACGAGGGCGACGTCAAAACCCTGCGTATCATCCGCATTGATCCGGAACAACACCGCATCGGTTTGAGCCTGCGCAAAGTGGACTCGGCCGCCTACGCCGACAAAGACTTCAAAATGCTTACCAAAGACCTCGGTCGGGACGACGACCAGGAATAAAAACAGAGCGCGCCGCGAGGCGCGCTTTTCGATTGGAGACTCCCATGCCGTTAATGGTGGACGCCCACGCAGACATCGCCTACAACATGCTGCGCTTCGGGCGCGACTACACCCGTCCTGTTTCCGAAACCCGCGCGCTTGAAAAGGGGAGTTACATTGTTCAGGAAAACGGCGACTCCCTCATCAGTTGGGATGAATACCAGCGCGGGCGCGTCGCCGTCATCTTCTCCACGCTCTTCGCCGCGCCGGTCCGTTTTCGCACGCACGGCGCTGAAAAAATCGTCTACAAGGATTTCGACGAAGCCCACAAACTTTACAGCGAGCAATTGGACCTCTATCATCGGATGCAGGATTCCACGCCGGACAAATTCCGCATCCTCGCCTCAAAACGGGACCTGGAGACTCATCTTGACCATTGGGCTTCATCCACACTGAAAGCAAGTCAACCTGTCGGCATGATCATCCTCATGGAAGGCGCCGAGGCGATCCGTCGCGTCTCCGAGTTGGAGATGTGGCATGAGCGCGGAGTCCGCTTGATCGGTCCCGCCTGGGTCGGCACGCGCTACTGCGGCGGCTGGAAAGAGCCGGGTCCGCTTACCGATGACGGGCGCAAACTTCTCTCCGCCATGGCGGACTTCAACTTCATCCTGGACCTCAGCCACATGGACGAACGCGCCGCGGTCGAAGCGCTCGATCTGTATGAAGGACCCATCGTCGCCACCCATGCCAACTGCGCCGCGTTGATGCCGGACTCCAATACGAACCGGCACCTTCCCGACCGCGTCATCGAAGGCGTCATCGAACGGGATGGCGTGGTGGGAATTGTGCCGTTCAACTCTTATCTCAAAGCCGGCTGGTCGCGGGAGAAGGGTCACCCCCGCGAAGAAGTCTCCCTCAACGTCGTCGCCGATCACATGGATTACGTCTGTCAGATCGCGGGCGATTCCCTTCATGTGGGCATCGGCTCCGACTTCGACGGCGGTTTTGGCGCGCAGTCCGTCCCGCCCGAAATTGACACGATTGCAGACCTGCAAAAACTGGTATCCTTATTGCAGGCGCGCGGATATTCCGAAAGCGACGCCGCCAACATCCTCGGCGGAAACTGGATCGCGCGCTTAAAACGAAATTTGCCCTCAGAGAGTGTTTCTTAAGTCCTTTTTGGACACGGATTACGCGGATTTCACGGATTCTCACGGGAAAAACCTCTTATTAAATCCGCGCCAGTCCGCGCAATCCGTCAAATCCGTGTACTTAATAAACGGTCTCTAACCCGGACAAGCCGGAAAAGCCTGCCACAGAGCGGTACCTTTCCGCGGCTTCCGTGAAAATGCGCTAAAAAAACCATGACCAACCAACCTCCCTCAGCCTCCACCCCCGTCCCAACCACTCCCCGCGCCGACGATGCCCTCACGCCGCGCATCCGCTTAAGCCTTACCATTACTTATCTGGGGCTTTTCATCTTTGCGGTGGGCGCAAAACCCTCCCTCTTCGGCTGGGATCGCAGTCCCGTGGTCGGCTTCGTGCAGATCGTTGTCTTCCTCTTTGGGCTGGCATTGATCTGCCTCGGCGGGCACCTTGGTTTGCACGCCCTGTGGTGGGGCGTCGAGCGCACCATCGTCTCGGACATCGGCTCGCGGCTGGTGGCGACCGGTTACGTCTTCTCCGTCTTTGCCGGGCTGGCGGATATCTTCGGCATGGGTTCGCATCCCTTCCCGCAGATTCCCTACTTCGGCGCATGGCAGGCGGCTGGCGTATTGATCGGACAGGGCATCATCGCGCTGGGGTTTCTGATGATGATTCCTTTTCGCCATGACCGGAGCGCAAATCTATAGATTTGCGCGACAAGCCCGATTCTGAGAGAGGGGAGCGCATTGCCATGCTCATCTTGACCTCCATCTTCATCCTGTCCGCCATCGCCCTGCTCAGCGCGTTGTGGATGCTCGTCCCGGCTTTCTTCGGTCCCCCGTCCGTGCCGACGCGCATGAACCGCATCCGCAAGGCGCTCGCGCTGGCGAACCTCCAGCCGGGCGAAACCTTATATGACCTCGGCGCGGGGGATGGGCGCGTGTTGTTGATCGCCGCAGGCGAATTCAATGCCAACGCAGTTGGGGTCGAGATCGGACCCACGCAGTGCATGTTGATTTATCTGCGCGCGCTCGCAAGCGGTTTGGATAAAAAGATTCGCGTTCGATGGGGAAATTACTTCACGGCAGACATAAAAGAAGCGGATGTCGCCTTCGTCTACGCCACATCCAAAGAGACGGGCAGGCTCGCGGCTCATTTGCAGAATCAGATGAAACCCGGCTCCCGTCTCATTTCAATCTCAGCCGATTTCCCGGAGTGGGAGCCGTCCGCTGTGGACGAACTGGATTTGATCTTCCTTTACGTTATGCCCCCTGTTCAAGGAAGCCTCATGACCTACCTGGCAAAAAAAGCGGACTGACCCGCTTATCATCCCAGTTTGAACCGCGATATTCTTCCGCCTTCATCCAGCAGTTCAAAGCCATTCTTTTCCAAAACCCGTTTCGACGCAGCGTTGTGATTCGCCGCCTCCGCATATAACGGGCGGATTTTTACTTCCTTCAAGAACTCCGCAAGCGCGGCAGAGGCGATGCCCCTTCCCCAAAACCCCCTACCGATCCAATAGCCGATCCGTTGTTCGTGCCTGCCTTCCCTCCAACAGAGGATGTGACCCGCAACCTTCTCTTTATAAACGACGACCCGCGCCGTTACTTGTTTGTTTTTCAAGATTCCCTCCCAATGCCGCATGAATTCGCCCCGATCCTTGGACAGGTATGCGGACATGGCGACAGATTCAGGATCAAGTTGCTGGGCGAAGAGAATCGCCAGGTCGCTTTCGAGAACCGGGCGGAGGGCGATTTTGGTCAACGGTGAAATCCTTGTCGTGGTAAAGTCTACACCATTATGAAATCCTGCTGGTTGGACGACCCTTCTGCGCAAGATGCAAACCGTGTTTTATGAAGCCTGTGGTTGCATTTCCGCTCTTGCGCCCGCCGACGGCTTTTATGTGGGCGGGGCGACCAAATTTTACACCCCCCAAATTCCTGTGATATAATCCCGCCGCCTTGAAAAAGGCGCATCATCTTGCCCGGGACGGGCAACAAGCGTCCCTGAGCGGGTCAACATCCCCGCTAAACTCACTCCGTTCCGCACAAGCGAGTGCCGGAGAACGGAAACTAGGAGAACCATGGCAAATATATCCATGAAAGCCCTGCTTGAGAGCGGCGTCCACTTCGGGCATCGCACCAACAAGTGGGATCCGCGCATGAAACCGTACATCTTTACGGAGCGCAACGGCATTCACATCCTCGACCTTCAGCAGACCGTCAAACTGGCGAACAACGCCAGTAACGTGATCCGCGACACGGTCGCCAACGGCGGAATCGTGCTTTTCGTCGGCACGAAGCGCCAGGCGCAGGAAACGGTGATGGAAGAGGCGACCCGCTGCGGGATGCCCTACGTCACCGAACGCTGGATGGGCGGCATGTTGACCAACTGGTCCACCATGTATCAGCGCATCCAGGAACTGGAACGGCTCGAAAAACTGCGCGACAGCGGCGACATCAACCGTCTGACTAAAAAAGAAGGCTTGCTGATCGAACGGGAGATCACGCGCCTCTCCATGCGCCTGAGCGGGGTCCGCTCCATGAAGCGTGTGCCAACCATGCTCTTCATCGTGGACGTAGGACGCGAAGATGCGGCGGTCAAGGAAGCCAACCTGCTCGGCATTCCGATCGTGGCGCTGGTGGATACGAACGCCAACCCACAGCCGATTGATTACGTCATCCCCTCCAACGACGACGCGATTCGCGCCATCAAACTTCTCGTCTCGAAGATGGCGGACGCCGTCCTCGAAGGCAAAGCCATGCGCAAGGATGAGCAGCCCGAGGAGGCGGTCGAAGCGAAAGCCGAATCCAAGCCCGGCAAACCCCGCGCGACGCGCAAAGTCGTTGAAACTGATGAAGAAGTGGGTGACGACACGCTGTTGGGCAAATCCACGCTTGCAAAGTTGACTCCCAAACCCGAAGAAACGCCCGCGCCGGCCGCCCCGGATGCGCCTGTCGCGGATGCGGATAACGAATAGAAAGAGACAGGATAGACACGATGGAAGTTACGACTGAAATGATCAAACAGCTTCGCGCGGCGACCAACGCCCCGATGCTCGATTGTCGCAAGGCGCTTCAAGATGCCAATGGCGACTTCGACAAGGCAGTGGACTGGCTGCGCGAGAAAGGCATGGCCACCGCCGCCAAGCGCTCCGACCGCGACGCCTCCAACGGGACCGTCGAATTGTATTCGCACGGCGGCGGGCGCGTGGGCGTGATGGTCGAGATCAACTGCGAAACCGACTTTGTCGCCCGCAACGAACAGTTCCGCACCCTGGCGCATGAAATCGCGCTTCAGATCGCCGCCAGCGCCCCCCGCTACATTACTGCAGATCAAATCCCGGCCGCCGAACTTGAACACGAGTCCGAGATTGCCCGCGCCCGCGCCAAAGAGGAAGGCAAACCCGAGAACATCCTGCCGAAGATTGTCGAAGGACGCATCGAGAAATACAAGGACGAAGTCTGTCTCATGCGCCAGCCCTACATCCGCGATGAGTCGATCAACATCGAAAAACTCATTCTTCAAAACGTCGCCGCCATCGGCGAAAGCATTGTTGTCCGTCGTTTCCAGCGATGGGAACTGGGCGAAAGCGTTGCCGGTTAGTTTAAAAAGCCAGCCTTCGGGTTGGCTTTTTTTATAGCCCCGCGCCTTTCTGGCGCGGAGGATGGCGGACGTAGGAGAACGTCCGCTGCGCGAAACACAGGTATCATTTGGAACTTGGAGGCATTTATGGCTGAACTGAAATACAAACGCATCCTGCTCAAACTCAGCGGCGAAGCCCTGGGCGGGCAGACAGGCTACGGGATTGATGTGAACGAGGCGGAGGCGATCGCGAGCCGCATCAAGGACGTCCACGATATGGGCGTGGATGTGGCGGTCGTCATCGGCGCGGGCAATCTCTGGCGCGGCAAACAGGGGCTTGAGCGCGGCATGGACCGTTCCACCGCCGATTATATGGGCATGCTCGCCACAGTCATGAACGCCATGGCGTTGATGGACGCGCTCGAACGGCAGGGGGTTTATACCCGCGTCATGTCCGCCATTGAAATGCGCGCCATCGCCGAGCCGTATATTCGCAGGCGCGCCATCCGCCACCTCGAAAAGGGACGCGTGGTCATCTTCGGCGCGGGGACGGGCAACCCCTTCTTTTCGACCGACACCGCCGCCGCCCTGCGCGCCACAGAAATTGACGCGCAAGTGCTGATCAAAGCCACAAAAGTGGACGGCGTGTACGACGCCGACCCCAAGAAGAATTCCGATGCGAAAAAGTTCGACAGGCTGGGTTATATCGAAGTACTCAACCGCCGTCTTGAGGTGATGGACAGCACCGCCATAACGCTGTGCATGGAGAACAACCTGCCCATCCTCGTCCTCAATTTATGGGACGCGCAAGCCCTCACCGGCGCGTTATATGGCGAACCGGTCGGCACGCTTGTGACTGCCTGACGGGTATTGCCGTCAATTCCATCCTCTTTCCTCTTTCCTCTTTCGCAGGGAAGCGGAAAGAGGAATATTTTTAACTCTGAGAGTCTCTCTAAATTTTTCACAAACTCTCCATCCCATAGCCTAAATCTTCGTTTTAAGGTATCCTTGTGCCGCATAACTTTTCTGGAGGAAGATCGTGAGTACAGACGAAATCAAGAGCCTTTTGAAAGACGCCGAAACCCGCATGCACGGCGCGATCCAATCCCTCACCGACGACTTGAACGGAATACGCACCGGGCGCGCCAGCCCGGCATTGGTGGAAAAACTACCGGTTGAATATTACGGCGCCCCAACCCCGCTTCAAAACCTGGCTTCGATCAGCGTCCCCGAACCGCGCACGCTGACGATCAAGCCCTTCGACTCCGGCTCGCTCAAGGACATTGAAAAAGCGATTCGCGTCTCGGAACTCGGGCTGAACCCCAACTCCGACGGCAAGGTCATTCACCTCAACCTGCCCCCATTGACCGAAGAGCGCCGCCGCGACCTCGTCAAACACATGCACCACCGCCTAGAGGAGGCGCGCGTCGCCGTCCGCAACGTCCGGCGCGACCTGCACAACGACATCCGCGATTATGAGAAGGAAAAACTTATCACCGAAGACGACCTAAAACGCGGCGAAGAAGACCTGCAAAAACTCACCGATAAATTTGTGGAAGAGATCGCCAGGCTGGGGCAGAACAAAGAAAAAGAAATCATGGAAGTCTAGCGCGCCGTTTTCGGCTCCCCCGCGCCGAAAAGGTCATCCTATGACCGACACTCCCCTGAACATTCCATCCGATAAAATCCCCCGCCATGTCGCCATGATCATGGACGGCAACGGACGCTGGGCAATCCAACGCGGACTGCCGCGCCTTGCCGGTCACAAAGCCGGGACGGAAAACCTGCGCCGCGTCATCCGCGCCACGGTCGAATTTGGCGTTAAGTACCTCACCATCTATGCCTTCTCCACCGAAAATTGGGGGCGTCCCGCCGAAGAAGTGAACGGCCTGATGCTCATCCTTCAAAACGTGATAGATCGCGAGTTGAACGAACTTCACAAGGAGGGCGTGCAGTTGCGCCACATCGGCCGCCTCGAGCGACTCGATCCCGCCGTTCAGAAAAAAGTGTTGCACGCCATCGAACTGACGAAGAACAACGACCGTTTGATCCTCAATGTCGCCTTCAATTACGGCGGGCGCGACGAGATCGTCTGCGCCATCCAGAAAATCATCAACGACGGCATCCCCGCCGACGAAGTGACCGACGAACTGGTCAATCACTACCTGTTCACGGCGGGCGTCCCCGACCCCGATCTGATCATCCGCACATCGGGCGAATTGCGCGTCAGCAACTTCCTCATCTGGCAGGCCGCTTACTCCGAGTGGTACATCACGCCGACCTTCTGGCCCGATTTCGACAAGGAAGAATACCGCCGCGCATTGGAGGATTTTGCCAACCGCGACCGGCGTTATGGGAAGGTATCTTCAGGAGAACTCCAGGGAACCAATGCGTAGGCGATTGATCACCGCGCTGGCGCTGGCTTTGTTCGGGCTTCCCGCCATCGTCATCGGCGGCATCCCCTACTTTTTACTGATGGGAACATTTCTCATCGGCGCGGCATGGGAATACGTTCATTTATTCCGCGCCGTAAAATTTGAGCCACACATGTTCGCAACAGCGGGGGGAGTGACCGCAGTCGCCTTCGCCCGCATGTTCTTCCCCGAATTTGCGCAACCGGTTTTTATCGCCGCCATTCTCGCCGCAATGGCGATTCATTTAATTCTCTATGAGCGCGGGCGCGACCAGTCCGCGCTCGATTTTGGAATCTCAGTCGGCGGCATCGTGTATATCGGCTGGGTCGGCTCATATCTCTTCGACTTACGAAACCTTCCGCAGGGCGGCTGGTGGTTCATGCTGGTCATGTTCTGCGTCTGGGCGGGCGACTCCGGCGCATACTCCATCGGGCGCGCCTACGGCAGGCATAAAATGGCGCCGCGCCTCAGCCCGAAGAAAAGCTGGGAAGGCTACGCTACCAGCGTCTTCACCGGCGCGCACACCGGCGCGTTATACGTCTGGATATTCAAAACCTTCGGATATTTGCAAAGCGACGTTACCATCTGGCAGGGCGCAATTCTCGGTTTGCTTCTCGGCGCGCTGCCCACCCTGGGCGACCTCGGCGAGAGCATGATCAAACGCCAGTCCGGCATCAAAGACTCGAGCGATCTCATCCCCGGTCACGGCGGATTTTTCGACCGCATCGACTCATGGCTGTGGGGCGCGCCCATCGGTTATTTCTTTCTCGTCTGGTTCATTCTTTAGGAGGCAACTATGGAAGTTCTCGGCGCAACACCCACACGCAACCTCGCCCTCGAACTGGCGCGCGTCACCGAAGCGGCGGCAATGATGGCGGGGCGCTTCATGGGCAGGGGAGATAAAGAAGGAGCGGATCAAGCCGCAGTCAACGCGATGCGCCTCATCCTCGGCACCGTGGAAATGAACGGGATCATCGTTATCGGAGAAGGGGAGAAAGATGCGGCGCCCATGCTGTATAACGGCGAAAAAGTGGGCAACGGTTCAAACCCCGACGTGGATGTTGCCGTGGACCCCATTGACGGGACCCGCCCTCTGGCTTTTGGTCGCTCCAACTCGCTCGCCACCGTGGCGCTGGCTCCGCGCGGGACAATGTTCGACCCGGGACCTTTCGTTTACATGGATAAGATTGCGGTTGGTCCCGAGGCCAAAGGGCGGATTAATATTGAAAAACCCATTACCGAAAACCTGAAGGCGATTGCAAAGGCAAAAGGCAAAGCCGTCGAAGACCTGACGACCATCATCCTCGACCGCCCGCGCCATGCCGCTATGATCGCGGAAATCCGCAAAGCGGGCGCGCGCATCCGACAGATTCCCGACGGCGACGTCGCTGCGGCTCTCATGACCGCCTGGCCCGACGCGGGGGTGGATGTGTTGCTCGGCATCGGCGGCACGCCCGAAGGCGTGATCGCGGCGTGCGCTTTGCGGGCAATGGGAGGCGAAATTCAGGGCAAACTTTACGCGCGCGACGAAGACGAACTGAACCGCGGACGCGAAGCGGGCTACGACTTCGACAAAATATTGACGATGGACGACCTCGTTTCCTCCGAAGACGTTTTCTTCGCCGCCACCGGCATCACCGACGGCGAACTGCTCAAAGGCGTGCGCTACTACGGCGACCGCATCACCACTGATACCCTCGTCGTGCGCGGGCTGACCGGCACCATCCGCGAAATCATCGCCACGCATACCACGGACAAACTCGATAATTTGAGTTCGGTGAGTTATTAACTCGCCTTACGCAAGATGGCATTTGGTTAGGAAATGCGCTTGCCGATGAGTCTGTGACCGTCCACGAATGTTCACGAATAAACGAATAGGCGCGCCAACATTCGCGAATTCGCGACTTTATTCGTGGACGGTTCGTGAGGATGGCAAAAGTGCGTAACATGAGTTATTAACTCGCCTTACGCAGTTCAAGCGCTTTGACGTAAATCGCCCTTCGACTACGCTCCTTGTCCGTCGTCAAGTTCAGGATCGCTCGTCCCACGCGTAGTCGAAGGGCAGGCGCGTAAGGTGAGATTTTAACTTTGGCAAAAAGTGACATTTCTACTTTGGACCAACAACAATACCTTGACAAGCGCAACGTCACCTGATATAAACGCGCGAAATTAAATATTCGCTCTTATCCAGAGAGACTGAGGGACCGACCCTTTGACGTCTCGGCAACCAATGGATTAGTCGAATAGTCTGATGGTCAGGTAGTCTCATAGGCGCGTTGTCTGCGACTAGGAGACCAAGCGACCATCAGACCAAACGACTAAACATAAGGTGCCAATTTCGGCAAATAGGAACGACGCGAGTCGTTCGTATCTGGAAGATGAGAGGACGGTATAGACGTATGCCTCTTCTTGACTTTCAGAAGAGGCGATTTTTTTAAGCGCTAAAAATCATCTCTTCTGGCGGGCGGATAAATTTAAAATCTTATTTCAAGAGGAGATCACTCACATGTCCACCATCAAAGAACGTCAGTTAGGTTTTGCCACGCGCCAGTTGCACGCGGGATACAGCCCCGAAGCGACCACAGGCAGCCGCGCCGTGCCGTTGTACCAGACGACAAGCTACCAGTTCAAGAACACGGAACACGCGGCAAATTTGTTCGCGCTGAAGGAATTGGGGAACATCTATACCCGCTTGATGAACCCGACCACCGACGTGCTGGAACAGCGTATCGCTTCGCTGGAAGGCGGCGTGGCGGCGCTGGCAGCCAGTTCGGGCCACGCAGCTCAGGCGCAGGCGATCTTTACGTTGTGCAACGCGGGCGATCATATTGTGACTTCATCCCGTTTGTACGGCGGGACGTACAGCCAGTTCAAGCACACCCTGCCGAAGCTGGGGATTCAGGTCACGTTTGTGGACCCGACCGACCCGAAGAATTTCGAGGCGGCGATTCAGCCCAACACCAAGATCATCTACGGCGAGACGCTTGGCAATCCCGATATTTCGGTCTTCCCGTTCGAGGAAGTCGCCGAGATCGCAAAAAAGCACAACCTGGTCCTGTTCATTGACAACACTTTTGCCACGCCGTATCTTTTTCGTCCGTTTGAATGGGGCGCGCACGTCGTCACCCACTCCACCACCAAGTTTCTGACCGGCAACGGCACGACCATCGGCGGCATCATCGTGGACGGCGGCAATTACGACTGGACGAGCGAAAAATTCGAGAACTTTAACACGCCCGATCCGTCCTATCACGGACTGGTATATTCCTCCATCGCCGCGGCGGGACTGCCTCCGTTTGCCATCAAAGCCCGCGTGCATGTGCTGCGCGACATCGGCGCGTGCCAGGCGCCGTTCAATTCGTGGCAGACATTGCTTGGCGTCGAGACGCTCAACCTGCGCATGGATCGTCATGTGCAGAACGCGCAAGCCGTGGCGGAATTTTTGGAGAAACACCCGAAGGTCGGCTGGGTCAAATATCCCGGTTTGAAGAGTCACCCCGACCATGAGCGCGCCAAAAAATACCTGCCGAAGGGCGCGGGCGCGATCCTCGGTTTCGGCATCAAGGGCGGGCGCGAGGCGGGGCAGAAGTTCATCGAAAGCCTGCAACTCTTCAGCCATCTGGCAAACGTCGGCGACGCGCGTTCGCTTGCGATTCACCCCGCCACCACCACGCACAGCCAGTTGACCGACGAACAGCAAACCACCGCCGGAGTCAGCCCGGATTTCGTGCGCCTTTCCATCGGGCTCGAAGATATCAACGATATTCTTTGGGATCTCGGCCAGGCGCTCCAGTAGAAAGGATTAAGGATGAAGGATGAATGCTTCAAACGACATTCATCCTTCATCCTTCCAAATTCATCCCTGCCCTTCCCATGCCCGTAAAAATTCCCGCCACGCTCCCTGCGCGCGAGATCCTCGAAAGAGAGAACATCTTCGTCATGGACGAAGAGCGCGCCATTCACCAGGATATCCGCGCCTTGCGCGTGGCGATCCTGAATCTCATGCCCACCAAGATCGCCACCGAGACTCAGATTTTGCGCCTGCTCTCGAACTCCGCCCTTCAGGTGGAAGTCACGCTTCTGCACACCGCCACGCACGAGGCAAAAAACACCGACGCCGATCACCTGCTGGAGCATTACCTGACCTTTGACGATGTGAAAGACCAGAAATTTGACGGTCTCATCATCACCGGCGCGCCCGTCGAGCAGATGCCCTTTGAAGAAGTGGATTATTGGGAGGAACTCAAGCGCATCATGGACTGGTCGGATACAAACGTCGAATCCACGTTTCATATTTGCTGGGGGGCGCAGGCGGCGCTGTATCACAAGTATGGGATTCCGAAATACGACCTGCCGCGCAAGATGTTCGGCGTCTTTGAGCATCGCCTCCTGAACCGGACAGAAAGCGTGCTGCGCGGATTCGACGACATCTTCCTCGCCCCGCACTCGCGCCACACCGAGATCCGCCGCGACGATATCGATCCAATTCCGGCCCTGCAAATCCTGGCCGAGTCGGACGAGGCGGGCGTGTATATCGTCGGCGCAAAAGACGGGCGCGATCTATATATTACCGGTCACTCCGAATACGACCCGTTCACGCTCAAAGCCGAGTACGACCGCGACGTAAACAAGGGCTTGCCAATTCATGTGCCGAAAAACTATTATCCCAACGATGACCCGACGCAGACTCCCAACGTCCGCTGGCGCGGTCATGCCAACTTGCTATACGTAAACTGGCTGAATTATTATGTCTATCAAGTTACGCCGTACGACATTAATAAAATTCCGTAATGCAATCTCGAATTGCGCCGCCGGGGATGACGGCTTGGGCGCTGGGTCGGGGCTTTTGCTCTCGCCCGGCGAATGGCAAATGGGCTGTCTTCTCAGTCCCGTCTGAATCGTGTATAATTCCGCTCGCAGGTTCGGCAAGGCTTGGTCGGCTGGTCAACTTCAAAGGAGTGTGAAGCGCGGTTTTTGATCGCAAGATCATTGAGTTCGTTTCAGGTTTCTCGACGAATGCCATCGGCTGAATCTGTTCAAGACAGCCGATTTTTTATTATGCCCTTTGGGCAATTTTCCAAACGGAAAGGAGGTGACAACCAGTGGCTAGTGTCAATTTACGCAGCGGTGAATCGCAGGATTCCCTGCTCAAGCGCTTTCGAAAGAAGGTCGTCAAGAGCGGCGTGTTAAGCACGGTGCGCCGCAAACGCTGGTTCGTTTCCAAGAGCGAAACCCGCCGTATGGAGAAAAAGAAGGCGATCCGGCGCATCAAACGGCGTTCCTTCAAGGATAGTGAATAGTCCGGTGTTAAAGTTGCTCTCTGGCGCCGGGAACGGCGGCTTGAGCGAAACAGCAGGAAGAGGCATGTATGGCTAAAGAAGAAGGCAAGATCAAAGTGGACGGCGTAGTGATCGAGGCTCTGCCCGGAACGCAGTTCCGCGTGAAGCTGGATAACGGTCACGAGGTGCTGGCGTATCTCTCCGGCAAGATGCGCAAGCATTACATCCGTATTTTGCTGGGCGACCGCGTCGCGTTGGAAATGTCGCCCTATGACATGTCGCGCGGACGCATCACGTTTCGCCAGCGCAAACAGGCTCCCGTTGCGCCCGTCGAAGAATAAGCCTGCATTTTTTAGAATTGCCCTTTCATTGAACGGAGCGCGCCCTCGTTTTACGGGGGCGCGTTTTATTTTTTCAGGCGCATTATCTCCCCGGCGCAATCTTCAGAAGGTTTTTATATTTTTTATCCACGCCTTTGATGATGGAACGCACCGCCTCTATCTCTGCCATCAGCGGATGACTCAACTCCAGCAGAAATTTATCCACCGTATCCGTTCGATTGACGGGCGATCCTTTCTTCTTCAACTTCTCCCCCGCTTTGGATTCTTTGAAAGACCATCCTTTTGCTTTGAATGCTTCTTTCAGAATCCGTATCGCCCTCGGACCCACGCCATGCAGTTGCAGTAACTCCGCCTCGGTGACTTTGGTCAACTGCTTGAGAGTTGTGTAGCCTTCCGCCTGCAACGCCCGCGTTGCAGGCGCGCCGATGTTGGGGAGGTTGGAGGAGGGAGATTTTTGAGGCATGATTATTCCTTATACTCTACCGTCATTGCGAGGGCGATGTTCTTTCGCCCGAAGCAATCTCCAACACGATGTGGGGATTGCTTCGCCGCAAAGAGCAAGAGCGCGGCTCGCAATGACGTTATTTTTTCATTGATTCCAAAAATACCAGCACAGCCTTCGCTTCGTCTCCGCCAGCCTGCGCGTGAGCGATCAAAGAGATGCCGTGAGGTCCCGGCGTGTTGAGCGCATCAGGGTAGGCGGCAAGGGCGGCTTTGACGACTTCGAGTTTGCCGAGCATTGTCGCCGCGAAAATATCGAGCCGCGCGCCGTGGTTGAGTAAAAATTCGGCGATGTCGCGTCGCCCCATGTGAGACGCGGCGCCGAGGGCGGTTTCAAAGTCGCCGCCACCCCAATCCCACGTCGCGTTGACGAGAGCGGGCTCTTGCGCGAGCAATTCCTTCACGCGGTTCAGGTCGCCATGTGCGTTGCCAACAAATTCTTGAACAAGGCTGGCTTCGAGAGCTGGCTTTGCGTCCATAGTTTCTCATTGTCTCCTATCTTCCAGCGTTTTCATCCACTTCAAAAATGCCGAAGGTGTTGCCTTCGGTGTCAACGAAATATCCCTGCCAGCATCTGCCTGGCACAGGGAACTTTTCGAGCGCGACCTGCCCGCCGTTCGACAATATCTTTTCGGTAATAGCGTCGAAATTCTTCACTTCAACCGAACAAACAAACGAATTCGCGCCATGTCCTTGCGGCGGAGTTGCCGCAGGTCGTTTCAACAAGCCGCCCCTGTTGCCACCCGTCTCTATCGCCCAATATTCGATCGGCTCTTTCATCTGCAAGTTAAATTGCCAGCCGAACATCGATTGATAAAAATTAATCCCGCGCTGCACATCATCCGCCTGGATTTCGAAGAAAATGTAACCGTGTTCCATGTCTTCTCCTTTTTTAATTTCAGATAGGTAGTGGGTGTATAAAACAGAATTGGACTATATCTGTCTTATTTGGAAATGGAAATTTTAGAATAAATGTTCTATTCCGTCAAGAGGGAATTTGACGAACCGCTTCATTCCGACGGGAAACCTGCCTCTCCCCCTTCGACCTTTCTCATGCTGACGGCATTGTCACGCTACGAGCGCGACCTACGATTTGGCTTTCCCCAAATTCATGTAATGTTCTTTTGTCTTTTTATCCATCTTTTCCAACGCATACCGCAATGTGACTCGCGGCATGGTCGCCGCGTGCTTATCCAAAAATTTGAGCAGGCGCTTTTTATCTTTATCGCCTGCAAAACGCAGCGCCCATCCGTTCGCTTTGTGGATTAGATCTTCTTTGTCGTACAACATGATCTCGGCAAGTTGATAAGCGTCGTCGAGGTCATTTTTTCCAATGAAAAACAAAGTCGTGACGATGGCTGTCCGCCGCTCCGCCATCATTTTCGACTTCGCCAACTTATACAGAATCTTGCGCGGCTTATCCACCAGATAACTGCCGACGACCCAAATGGCGCTGCGGTCTACCAGATCCCACGTGTTGATTCGGTCATGCCGCCTGATGTAAAGGTCAAACAATTCTTTCCTGCGTTCAAGCGAAGTCTTCTTGCTCCGTGCCTGAAAATCCATAATGCTGACCGCGCCGACCCGCGCTTCGTGGATGTCGCTTTCGAGCAATTTCTCCACTTCATCCAATTCCATGCCCATAAATTCTTTCGCCAGAGCAAAGACCTGCCCCATCTTCACGCCGATGATCGCATCGGTCTTATCCGCCGCGAGATGAGCATGTCCCTTCGCCGCTTGTTTTGAACTGAGGGCTTTGAGTCGTTCGATGAATTGTTTTGCCTTCATTTTTTATTCTCGTCCATCAACGCCAGCAGTTTTGTGGTCGTGTTCCAGTTGCGGATGGTCATGTATTGATAAACAGGCAACCCGATAATCTTCGTCAAATAACTCGATGAGGCTTTGGCAATTAGACGGGAAAAATACAGCGCGTCCCTGCCTGCGTGAGCCGCATCCACACCCTCTTTTACCCGCACGCTCTTCATCGCTTCTTTGGATGTGAGCGGTTCTTTCAGGAAGATCACGTCATATCTGAATTTGTCGGGAGCCGTGCCGAATCCACGCGGGGCTCCCTCCACCGCTTGTTTCAATTGTTTGTGCGAAACGACGACCAGCCGCGCCTCATAGTTGAATCGCTCCGTCAGCCCCGCTTCGATCTTCTTTGTCAGTTTGGCTTTGTCCTTCTCAGCGGATTTGAAGATCACGTTTCCGCTTTGAATGTAAGTCACAACATCAGACAAACCCATGCTTTCAAAACAGGCTTTGAGGTCCGCCATTTTGATGATGTTGTTTCCGCCGACGTTGATGCCGCGTAATAATGCGAGGTATTGAGTTTCTGCCATGCGGTGATTCTAACTGATGGGTTGCGTACCGCAAAGTTCACTTTGCGATATAGGACAAGATTGATTACCTTACACTTTGTTTTTAGGACGCGGAAAACGCGGATGAACGCAGATTTTTTTGACAAAACGTCCGAAAAGACACATTAAATCCGCGTTTTTCGCGCTCGTCCGCGTCCTGATTTTAAGAGTGTAAGGTAATCAGAGGACAAGATAAATCTTGTCCTACGGCATTTCAACTCACCGCTTTCTTCACGAGCGCGGCGATGATTTTCTCTTCAACGGGAGTCAACTTCACGATGGCGAAATCGTCCGCCCACATATTTCCATCGTCAATATTTGCCGCCTCCTGAAAGCCAAACGAGGCATAGCGCATGTTAAACTTGGATGCGGCTTTGAAGAAGCACACTACTTTGCCTTCTGCGTTGGTGTAAGCGGGCATTCCGTACCACGTTCTTGGCATGAGCATGGGGGCGTTTGCCTTGACGATCTCGTGCAGTCGCTTTCCCATGGAGCGGTCAGGTTCGGGCATCTTTGCAATGGTAGCCAGTATGGCTTTTTCGCCTTCTTCTTTGTTCTTGCTCATGCGCGCTTCTGCCTTCGCTTCTTTGGCGCGCGCCCGCATTGCGGCTTTTTCTTCATCTGACCAGATGTTGGATTTCTTGGCAGTTGTCTTGGGACTCATGGCAAATCTCCTTGTTTGGGTGGTTTAGACCTTGCGCCTAAACCATATTTGTTATATAATAAAGATACTTTATAATCAAGATAACGTCAAGGGTAAATCTATGACCAACTCCAAAAAAGCAGATTTAAAGAAGCGAGCCTTAGCCGCAGTGAGGGACTATGGCGTTAACTTGACGCTGTTCCGCAACGCCGTGAGCGAATGGGCGGGCATCAATGCCAGCGACATGGAAGCGCTCAGGCTTCTCTTCCTCAAAGGCGTTGCCACCCCCTCCGAGTTGGCGCGGCACACGGGACTCACGTCGGGCGCGACGACCGCGATGTTGGACCGACTCGAAAAGGCGGAGTTGATCGAGCGTCGTCCAAATCCCAACGACCGACGCGGGTTTCTCATCGCTCCCGCAAAAGAAAGCGCCGAAAAAGCCGCGTCGTGGTTCGAGTCGGCGAGACGGGCGCAGGACGAACTGATTTCCAGCTACTCCGAAAGCGAACTGGAGATCATTTCGGATGTCTTTGAACGGTTTGCAAAATTATGGGACGATGAGCGCGAGAAGATACAAAAAGATTTATAGTTAACAACTGAAAAGTATATTCTTGAGACTTTTTCAGGTTTTAAGGAAAGATTTCGCGCATGATATACTTGCCCAATTCAACGCAAGAATAAAAAAATAATATCAATCGAGGAGGAAGGGAAGATGGCAGAGAATGTTCCGCAAGTGATGTCCACAAAGCGCGAGCGCGTGGCATGGTATTTGTACGATTTCGGAAATTCGGCGTATGCCTCGGTGGTGCTTCTCGCCGTGTATTCGGCATATTTCAAGAATCAAGTTGTCGGCGGGGCGGAGGGCTCCCGTCTGTGGGGTTTGACCATTTCGGTGGCGATGATCCTCGTCGCCATTGCCGCGCCGATCATGGGGGCGATTGCAGATTACTCAGGCGCAAAGAAAAAATTCCTATTCTTTTTCACGGCAATTTCAGTCGTTTTCACCGCCATGCT
>CAADGT010000224.1 GCA_900696595.1 uncultured Chloroflexota bacterium | reverse complement strand
GCAGGTAACCTGCTCCCAGCGCCGTCCCCGGCGCGGGATTTCCCTCGTAAACCGCCGCCGCCCACAGGGGGCTTCGCACAGGACGGCGGCTTGAGCGGAGGCGCTGACAACCTTTGCTTGCACACGGGAAAATTTGCATCTGGCGTTAAATGACGCGGAGGTTGTATCATTGGTCGAAGAAACGCCGCAGGGCGGCTCGTTCGCATTGTTCGAGACCTTGTTGCGCCATGAAAGCGCCGCCCTTAACGGAAAATCGCCGTCGAAAATAGTGGAGCCGAAGCAGTTATGATGGATCACACCGTTTATCTCGCCCTGGGAAGCAACATGGGCAACCGCCTTGCAAATTTGAAGAACGCGCTTTTGAACCTTACGCCTCAATTGGAGGTGAAGGCGAAGTCGCCGGTTTATGAGACTCCGCCCTGGGGTTACGCCGACCAGCCGCCGTTCTTGAATCAATGCGTGATGGCCAAGACCTATCTCGAACCGGAAAATCTGCTCTCCCATTTGAAGCGGCTTGAAACGGCGCTGGGGCGGGAGCCGTCGTTCGAAAACGGCCCGCGCCTGATTGATATTGACATTCTGTTCTACGACGATCTGATCGTAAACACGCCGCCGTTGGTCATTCCGCATCCGCGGATGCACGCGCGCGGGTTCGTGCTTGTGCCGTTGAACGATATCGCTCCCGATGCGCTTCATCCCGTTTTGGGGCAACCGGTCGGCGAACTATTGCTGGATGTGGAGCGGGTGAACATCCGCGAATATAAAGGGAGGTAGGGAATGCGCATCATCCGTTATCGAACCCCGGAAGGGTCAGCCTCGTATGGCTGGATTCTCGAAGACAAAGTCGGCGAGGTGCAGGGAAATCTCTTTGGCGAATATCGCCGCCGCGAGGCGCGGACTCCGCTTAAGGAGTTGAAACTGCTCGCGCCCTGCGAACCGAGCAAGATCGTTTGCGTGGGGCGCAATTATGTCGAACACGCCAGGGAATTGGGCAATGAGGTTCCGAAGATCCCCCTTCTTTTTTTCAAGCCGCCTTCTTCCATTATCGCAATGGGGGAAAGCGTCGTCCTTCCGTCGCAATCGAAACAGGTGGAACACGAAGGCGAGCTGGTCGCGGTCATCGGCAGGCGCGCAAGGAATGTCACCGCCGAAAACGCGAAGGAACACATCTTCGGCTTCGCTGTCGGGAACGATATCACCGCGCGCGACCTGCAAAAGTCGGACGGTCAATGGACGCGCGCCAAGGGTTTCGACACGTTCTGCCCGTTCGGTCCGTGGATTGACACCGACTTCGACCCGTCTGACGCGGTGGTGACCTGCCGGGTCAACGGGCAGATGCGGCAGATGGCTTCCACCCGCGACATGGTCTTCAACGTGGGGACCCTGGTCGCCTATATCTCATCGATCATGACTCTCGAACCCGGCGATTTGATCTTCACCGGCACGCCCGCCGGGGTCGGCGAATTGAAGAGCGGCGATGTGGTGGATGTGGAGATCGAAGGGTTGGGGAAGTTGAGCAACCCGGTGAAGTGATTCGCAATTCGCCCAAACTTTTGAGACGTCTCCCGTTTTTCGATTAGGCGCAATTTTCCTGGTTCTCTGCGTTTTCCGCGCCCCGTTTCTGAAACATACGGCGGCGAATGTTAAATGCCGGGATGGCATGACAAGGGCAGGAACAACAGGCGGAGGATGGCTTGCAGGAGAAGGGAAAAAAGATAGCCGGGAGAGCCGCGCGGAACAAGAAAAAGGGTGATTGCGGTTCGCCCATCCGGTTCCGCATTTCGTTCGAAATAAATCTTTCCAAACGGTCCGCCAATGCAATTCCTTGAATTCCTTGCGCTTCCCCGCGAAGCGTTTGGCTTGTCGCCGGGCGGGCGCGTCAGGCGTAAAATAAAACAGCCTTCATGTTTGAGGGCTTTCAAGCCGGGCGTGTCGTCCTCCCACACGCGCTGGATGCGGTCGGGATGCGCCGCTTCGAGCGTCATGCGCAAGGCGGCGTCGTAATCAATCAGTTCAATGCCGGGGAAGACCGTCGGCGTTTTGGGATTTCGGACTATGCTGTCTGTGGACAAACTGCCGATTAACGCGCCGGCAATGCGGCGGGGAACGGGAGTCATCAAATCCACGCCGAACGCCATCAACCAGGTGGGGATGCGGGGAACGACCAGCATCTTGCGCCGCAATCCTCGGACGCGGGCGTAACGCAGCATCAGGTCTTGATACGTCGTTATTTCAGGTCCGCCGATCTCGAAGACGCCGCCGCGCCCGTTTTCGTTCTCCAACGCCGCCAGAAGGTAATCAATCACATTTTGAACCGCGATGGGCTGGGTGCGATTCTGTATCCATGCCGGGGCGGGGATGACGGGAAAGAGTTCGGTCATGAAGCGGATCATCTCGAAGGAGAAACTGCCCGAACCGACGATGACTCCCGCGCGGAATTCGGTCACGGGAATTTTTCCCCGCCTGAGCGCGATCCCGGTTTCGATGCGCGAGCGCAGGTGGGGCGCGGTATGTTGTTCAGGGTCTGCCAGCCCGCCGAGGTAGATGATGTGTTCGACCCCCGTCTCTTCCGCCGCGCGGACGAAGTTTTCCGCGCCCAGGCGTTCGGCTTTGGTGTAGCCCTGTCCGCGAGACATGCTGTGGATCAGGTAATAGGCTGTGTGGACGCCGTCCAAAGCCGGCGCGAGAGTTTGCGGTTCCATCACATCGGCGCGGATCGTTTCCGCCTGTTTGTGCCACGCGCGTTTGTACAATCGTTCCGGCTGTCGCGCCATTGCGCGGACGCGGTTGCCTTTTTCCAGCAGTTGGGGGATGAGCAGGCTGGCGATGTAACCTGTCGCGCCTGTGACGAGGACAAGAGGAGGGGACATGTGAACCTTCCGCTTTTCCACCTTCCGCTTTCTATTCTGGAAAGCGGAAGGCGTTGATCATCTTTCGATTCTGAATGGCGTTACATCCGGGTTGATTTCTTCGTCGAATTCGCGCGCGGCGAGGTGACCGCTGAACACGGCTTGAGCGATGATGTTGGGGGCTTCGGCGTCGCCGATGACGCGCAGGGATTTGAGTCGCCCGTCCGCGTGGGCGGGTTTGAGTTCGCGATGGAGCGCGTCGTTGGGGAGTCTGTCGGCGACCACGACGACGGCGTCGCAGGGGAGAACGGTTTCAGCGTGGGTGAGGGTATGGGAAAGAGTAACAGCCGTCCCGGAGAGAGAGGCGGGGGCGTGGAAGGGGAGGAGAGTCACGTTCAAATCAAGAAGACGTTTGTAGATGCGATCCCGTTCGAGCGTGTATTCAGTCCACGCTGAAATTGTAGGAGCGGGAGTCGTCAATGTCACTTCGCATCCGTTCGTTGCGAGCAGTTCGGCGAGGACGCCGCCCATGTAGTAGTGATCGTCGTCGTAGATGAGGACTTTGCCGGTCGGTATCTTCCCGTTCATCAGGTCGTCGGGCGTGAAGAGGTTTGCGTTGCCGGGGATGGGGCGCGAGAGATGCCTGCCCACGCCGTCGCGCCGCCAACTTGCGCCGGTGGCGATGATGACGTGCGGCTCGCCGGAGTCGAGGATGTCTTTGGCGGTCATCGGGCTGGAGGGGTAGAAGTAAATGTTTTCGAGTTTTTTGATTTGCGCGAGACGCCAATCCATGACGCGCCGCCATTCAATAAGATTCGGTAACTGGGATTCGAGCAGGACGCGCCCGCCCGCCTCGCGCTTCGCGTCGGTGAGGATGACCTTGTACCCGCGCTGACCCAACGCCCGAGCCGCCTCCAACCCGGCCGGTCCCGCGCCGACGATGAGAATCTCATCGTTCGATTTTTTCGGCGCGATGATTTCGGGATGCCATTCGCGCCGCCATTCTTCGCCCATGGTCGGGTTCTGCGTGCATCGGATCGGGACGAAGCGCGTGTCGCCGGTGACGCAGATGTTACAGCCGATGCACTCGCGGATGTCTGCCTGCCGCCCTTCTTTTATTTTGTTCGGCAGGAACGGATCGGCAATGGACGGGCGCGCCGCGCCGATGAGGTCGAGAATGCCGCGCTCGATGGCGGAGACCATGCTGTCGGGCGAGGTGTATCTTCCAACGCCGACGACGGGCTTGGTGGTGAGCTGTTTTACGAAAGAGATATATTTCTCTTGATGTCCTTCTTTGCCGAAGCGCGAGGTGATGGAGTCGTTCTTCCAACTGCTGATGTTCACATCCCACAGGTCGGGCAGTTCGGCAAGCATGGAAACGATGTCGCGGGCTTCGCCGTCGTGTTGCATTCCGTCGGCGCCGAGTAATTCATCCACAGCGAAGCGCACGGCGACGGCGCAGGTGTCGCCGACGGCTTCTTTGGTGTCTTCGATCAACTCACGGAAGAAGCGCGCGCGGTTTTCGAGCGATCCGCCGTATTCATCGGCGCGGTCATTGTCTTTGGATAGAAGGTGAAAGGCGAGCGTCATGCCGTGCGCGACGTAGCAATAGATGATGTCGAAACCCGCCTTCTTTGCGCGGACGGCGGCGTCCCGATGCCATTTGCGGATTTGCCGAAGGTCGTCCTTCGTTGCGGCGCGGGTTTGACCGGGTTCGTATCCGCCCCCGCCGGTGATGCCCATCGAACGCGGACCGAACGGGACGGCGCGCGAATATAGATTGGCGGCGTCGCGGCTGTTGTAGGTCAGTTCGATGCCCGCCAATGCGCCGTGTTTGTGAACGGCTTCCGTCATGAGTTGCCATGCGGGGATGTCGGCATCGTCCCAGATGCGTCCTTCAAAGAACGGGGAAAGGTCGCTGGTGTGGTGAATCTCGGTCTCTTCGGCGCAGACCACGCCCCAGCCGCCTTCCGCTTTCATGCCGCGCATGGCTGCCATGCTTTGCGGCATCCGCCAGCCGAAGCCGTTGCAATGCGGAACTTGATAGAAGCGGTTCGGCGCGGTGACGGGTCCGATTTGGATGGGTTGGAAGAGGATGTCGTAGCGGGAGGACATGGGGAAGGATGAAGGGTGAAGGGTGAAGGGTGAAGGGTGAAGGGTGAAGGGCGAAGGGCGAAGGGTGAAGGATGAAGGATGAAGGGTGAAGGATGAAGGGTGAAGGATGAAGGATGAAGGGTGAAGGGTGAAGGATGAAGGGTGAAGGATGAAGGATGAAGGGTGAAGGATGAAGGGTGAAGGATGAAGGATGAAGGGTGAAGGGTGAAGGATGAAGGGTGAAGGATGAAGGATGAAGGGTGAAGGGTGAAGGGTGAAGGATGAAGGGTGAAGGGCGAAGGGCGAAGGGTGAAGGATGAAGGATGAAGGGTGAAGGGCGAAGGGCGAAGGGCGAAGGATGAATTTGACGGGTTGGTGATTGGGGGGAGACGTTGTTATGGACAGAATTCGAGTTGGGGGAAGAGGGCATAGGCGATTTCGTCCAGTTCGGCGGCTTCGCCCGGCATGACGACCATGAGCGAGATGACGCGGGTGGGTGTGTCGCTCAGGACCCAATAGCGGACTTCGTAGGGGACTCCCTGATCCACGGCGATGAAATTATAGAGGCGCAGTCCCCGGTCGTCGCGACATTCGTTCACATATTCGTAGCCTTGATAATTGCCGAAGATGATTTCCCAGCCTTCTTCATTGAAGTAGATATCCAGGTCGAGGTCTTCGTAGCCGCAGGGAAAGACCAGGGCTTCGAGATTTACAATGGAGGGAATCGATTCGCTGTACCAGGAAACCAGGACTTTATCGCTGGCGACGGTATAGGTGCGATCCCAATCCCCCGTTTCGAACAACCCGCCGGTGATGGAGAGGGCGCGGTCAATATCCGCCTGCGTGGGCGCGGAATCAATACAGATCGGAGTGAAGGGAGGCGCTTCCTCCCCGCTGGGTTGGGGGGCGTCTTCCGTCGAAGCCGATTCGGAGACAGGCGTGGGCGTGGGCGGGATCAGGGCGGGCAGGTCAGCCGTCGGCGAGGCGGGAGCGGAGGGCCCGCAGGCGGCGAGGAGGAGAATAAAGATTCCGGCAAGCAATCGTTTCATGGAATATCCTTGAACGGCGTTTGCTTTCAGTATAGCATGGCGTTACATGCAAACTTCCTTCACTCGTCCCACCTTTCCATCCGTCAAGCGGACTTTGATGCCGTGCGGATGCGTGGGCGATTTGGTGAGGATGTCCCTGACAACGCCCTTCGTAAGTTTGCCGGAGCGCTGATCCTGTTTGAGGACAATGTAAACCGTCATGCCGGGTTTGATCTGTGAACGGGTCTGATTGGTCTGCATGGCGTGATTTTATCGTCGAATCGCGGATGATATAATTTTCGCCGCCACGGAGTCCAAAGTCTCCTGGCTTTGGCTGCAAAATCCGAAGATTTTGCGGTCCGTTAAAACATAACCCCCATGCCGCACTACTCATTCTATCTGCCCCTGACCTTTCTCCCCATCCTTCTCGTCGGGGTTTATTTTTTATTCGAGGACAGACTCGCATCCTCCCGCCTGTGTCTGGCGTTTTGGGTCGCTTCCCTCATCCTGATCGCCCTCGTCGGTTTTTACGTCGTTCAAGACCACGCCCTGTACGATTACTTCAAAGGTTATTATCACGGCGGACGCAAGATCGTCCGCAACCTCGACGTTTTGTACGATGAAGCCTGTTACGGCTTTACGAACTTTCCGCTCTTCGCTTATCTCTTCGTCCCGCTTGCAAACCTGCCAAAGGAATTATCGGGGCGCGTCTTTTATCTGATCGGATATTTCTTTCTGCTCCCGCTTGCCTACTGGCTTGTCGTCGCGTCGAAAGTCAAGGGTTGGAAAATATTTCTCGTTCTTGCATTGCTGGCGCTCAACGGCCCGCTCGATTACAGCGTCTGGCTTGGCAACACAACTCAGATCGTCATGCTGTTCGTGTTGCTCGCATTTTTCAGCCTCGATCGCGGCTGGGACTGGCTCTCCGGGATTTTGCTCGGCGCCGGCGGTTTAATCAAACTCCCGCTCGTATTGCCTTCGGGATATTTTTTCATCCGTGGAAAGTGGAAAGTTGTCGGCGGCGGATTGCTCGTTGCGGGGGCGGCTCTTCTCCTGTCTTTGACCTTGATCCCCTTTCAGATAAATTCGACCTGGCTGGAGCGTTGTGTCTTGATGATGGCGGACAATCCCACAGCGGCGTACAACAACCAGTCGCTCAGCGGTTTTCTCGCGCGCATCTTCATGCCCGGCAACTACGGCTGGGATCCGCTGACTCCCACCCCCGCCTACATTGCCGCATCGAACATCGGCGGGGCATTGCTTGCATTGCCGGCGCTTTACATTCTGATCGCCGGACGAAAAGACGAAAGGATGACCTTTCATCGCGCCGTCGAGTTTTCCATCATCCTCGTCTTCTCCCTGCTCGTCTCCCCCATCGCCTGGACGCATTACTTCGTCCTTCTATTAATCCCCGCCGCCATGATTCTTGGAAACCCCGAAAGACTCCCCTACAGGAATGGGATGTGGATTCTCCTCGCCCTGAGTCTGATCCTGCTCTCGATCCCCAAAGACCTCTCGCTGGCTCTCTTCGAGTGGAGCGAATCTGCGCTGATGCTTTCTCCGCAGTTCATCGGCGGTTTGTTGTTTTATGGGCTGTTGCTTTGGACGTGGGAAGTATCGCGTAAAACGCAAACCGCACGCCGCGCAGCCGACGTTCTCTAAGAGACCGTTTCTTAAGTGCGCGGATTTGACGGATTGCGCGGACTGGCGCGGATTTAATAACTCACCTTACGCAAGATGGCATTGGGTTAGGAAATGCGCCTGCCGATGAGTCGGTGACCGTCCACGAATGTTCACGAATAAACGAATAGGCGCGCCAACATTCGCGAATTCGTGACTTTATTCG
>CAADGT010000223.1 GCA_900696595.1 uncultured Chloroflexota bacterium | reverse complement strand
CGTCGAAGATCAACCCCTCTTTTGTTTCCCAATCAATCAGCGCCAGCGAGGCGCGCTGACATTCGATCAATTCGCGGATGTGACCCAACGCCGCGCCGACGATGCTCTCCACCGAATCCGCCGCGAGGATGGCGGAATCGATTTCGCGCAGGGTCTTCAGGCGCAGGTTCTGGCGCCGCAGGTTTTCCTCCGCCTGTTTGCGCCCGGTGATGTCGCGCAGAATGACGGTTAAATACTTTTGCCCCTCAACCTCCACCTGCGAGATGGACGCGTCCAACGGAAATTCCTCGCCGTTCTTCCTTAAGCCTGTGATCTCGGCGGACCCGGTCATGGCGCGGCTGGTGATTCCAGTCCTGGCAAAACGATCCACGTGCAAGGCGTGCGCGGAACGATACCGCTCCGGCAGGAGGATGGCGTGCGGCTGCCCCAGCATCTCTTCCGCTTTATAGCCGAACATTTTTTCAGCGGCGGGGTTGAAGAGTGTGATCGTTTGCCCGCTGTTTATGCTGATCACGGCATCCATGACCGAATTGATAAGATCAATCAGGCGGCGGCGACTCAAACGCGCCTCCTCCTCCGCCTGTTTGCGTTCGGTGATGTCGCGCGAAACGATTAACGCCCTGTCCGCCGCGCCGCCTTCCCCCATAATCGGCGAGATCCAGGCGCCGAGCCATACCGAATTTTCTCCAAACCGAACAGGCGCCTCCACGTAGAGCGGTTCGGCGGCATTCAGCGCCTTGCGTATATTCTCCAACTCGCGGGCGGCAATTTGGGGCGGAAAGTATTCTGAGATGGTTTTGCCGATCAGGTCGGGAGGAGTCAGGCCGAATTGCCGCGCGGCAAATATGTTGACGTAAAGGATTTTTCCTTCGGCGGATACCAGCGAGATCATGTCGCGGGAAACTTCGGTGAGTATGCGATAGAGCGCTTCGCTCTCGCGCAACGCCTCCTCCGCCTGACGGGCGACATTCCCCTCCGAGCCGGGAGGCGTCTGCCCGGATGCGCGGGCAGACGCTTGCATAAGCCTAAGTTCCCGTTCCTTCAACTTCAGGGCTTCGCGCAAGCGAACATTTTCCGCCTCGAGCAATTCATGGGCGGATTGCTCTTCGGCGCGACGTCCGGCTTTGGGCTTCGCGCTTTTCCCCGATTCATCGGCGCGCTTTTTTTTCTTCCTCCGCTTATTTTCAACGACCTCAGCCTGTGATTTTGTTTTCATGACGGCTGCTCCTGTAAAATCCTCGTCTCATACCGGGGATAAAAGCAGTATAGCATGACGGCTGTTTCAAACAGGGTTACAATCTGATTAAATTATTTCAAGGAGCATTCCCCAATGACCATTACCCTGAACGGATCGTCCCTTACGATTGAAAAAATCGTCGCAATCGCGCGCGATAACGAAAAAGTGACGCTCGCCCCCGAAGCGTTGGAGCGCGTTAAAACCTGCCGCGTCATGCTGGAGGAGAAACTCGCCGCAAAGGAGATCATGTACGGCACAAACACCGGCATTGGCGAGTTTTCGGAAAAAATTCTCAACGACGACCAGGTGAAGGAATTTCAGAAGTATCTGATCTACAACCACGCGGCGGGAATCGGCGACCCCGCGCCCGTCGAACACGTCCGCGCGGCGCTGGCCGGACGCATCAACGTCCACGCGCATGGCAATTCCGGTTGCAGGCCCGAGATCACATTGACACTGGTGGAGATGCTGAATAAGGGCGTCACACCAGTTGTTTGTCAGAAGGGGTCGGTCGGCGCGAGCGGCGACCTCGCCCCCATGGCGCAAGCGGCGTTGCTGCTCATGGGCGAGGGAGAAGCCTTCTTCAACGGCGAGCGGCTCCCCGGCGCGGAGGCGATGAAACGGGCGGGGATTCCAATTCCGGGTCTTCAAGCAAGAGATGGACTCGCGGCGATCAATGGATCAAATTTATTGACCGCCATGTCCGCGCTGCATATTTACGACATGGAGCGCTGGCTCAGGCAGGCGGAGATCGCGGCCGCGATGACGATCGAAGCCCTGCTCGGCAATATGAAACCGTACAATACAAAACTGCATGAACTGCGCGGCTTCAAGGGCGCAGTCGTCTCGGCGCAGAATATCATGAAGGTCATCGCAGGTTCGGACCTGACGACCGGCAAAATGAAAACGAAAGTGCAGGACGCCTACTCAATGCGTTCGACTCCGCAAGTCATCGGCGCGGCGCGCGACGCGGTCGCGTATGCGCGGTCGCAGGTCGAGATCGAACTGAACGGCGTGTGCGACAACCCCATCTTCATCCCCGAAGATAAACTGACCCTGACCGGCGCAAACTTCCAGGGGTCGCCGGTGGCGCTGCCAATGGATATGGCGGGGGCGGCGATCACAATGGTCAGCGTCCTCTCCGAGCGCAGGTTGAACCGCCTGACGAACCCGGCTCTTTCTCAGGGACTGCCGGACTTCCTCGCCCATGAACCGGGGTTTTACTCCGGGCTGATGCTTTCCCAATACACCGCCGATCATTTGATCGTGGAGCAGAGGATTCTCTCCGCCCCGGCTTCGATCCAATCCATCCCCGCCGCCGCAGACCAGGAGGACTTCGTCTCGATGGGCATGAACACCGCCTTGAAGAACGGGCAGATTCTCGATAACGCCTACGGCGTGCTGGGAATCGAATTCATGGCGGCGGCGCAGGCGCTGGACTTCCGCGAGTTCACGCCCGGCAGGGGGACGAACAAGGCGCGCGAAGTGATTCGCAAATACGTGGAGCATCTGCATGTGGATCGTCCGCTGTATAACGATCACAATGCGATGAAGGCATTGGTAAAACGAGGGGAGATATTGATGGAAGTCGAGAAGGTTGCGGGGAAGTTGGGATAGATATCATAGCGCGGCGCGTACCGCAAACTTCAGTTTGTATTTTTGCGCGGCACAAACTGAAGTTTGT
>CAADGT010000222.1 GCA_900696595.1 uncultured Chloroflexota bacterium | reverse complement strand
CGTTCGGTGATATAGCGAATCATTTCGAAAAGCGCCGAACCGGAGCCGACGATCATGCCGGAGCGCAATTCAGTCACGGGGGTTTTCCCGTGCCGGAGGACAAAACCAATTTCATGCCGCGAGCGCAGGTAGGGCGAAAGATCGGCGGTAGGGTCAACCAGTTCCCCAAGATAAATAATCTGCTCCAGTCCTTCGCCCTCCGCGGCTTGCGAAAAATTCCGCGCGGCGCGCAGGTCGCGTTCCGCGCTTTGACTCCCACCCTGTTTGCCGTGGATCAAAAAATAAGCGACCGACACGCCCTTCATCGCCTCGACGAGTTCGTTGAGATTAAGGGCGTCGCCCGCGACCACCTCCACATTTTTCACCCAGGCGCGCCCCTGCAAACGGGACGGGTCTCGCGCAAGACAGCGCACGCGGTAACCGGCTTCCAAAAGTCTGGGAACCAGCCTCCCGCCGACATAACCGGTCGCGCCGGTGACAAGGATGAGTTTTTGGGAGCGGGTCATAATGCGAAGGCGGGGGAGAATCTGTCCCCGGGCGCCGTTATTTAGCCTTTGCGTACGGGCTGACGTATTCGCCGATCGTTGTGCGAAAGGCGACGTTGAGGCGATTCCAGCCGTTAATGGCGATGATCGCCAGAGTCAGGTCTACGAGTTCCTTTTCGCTGAACTGGGCGCGGGCCTGTTCGTAGACTTCGTCCGGCGCATCTTGCGTGGAGGAGAGTTGGGTGAGCGTTTCGGTCCAGTTCAGCGCGGCGCGTTCGCGCTCGGTATAACAGGGGGCTTCGCGCCAGACGGAGAGCAGGTAAAGGCGTTGTTCGGTTTCGCCGCGCGCGCGCGCGTCCTTGGTGTGCATGTCGAGGCACCACGCGCATCCGTTGATCTGCGAAGCGCGGGTTTTGACGAGTTCCAGCAGCGATTCTTCCAGCCCGCTTTTATGCGCGTGGCGTTCAAGATGAAGCATGGCGTTGAAGGCTTCTGGCGAGGCAAGTTTGTAGTCGAGTCTTTGTTCCATTGAGACAACCTCCTGAGAGCGCGGGCGGAAAACCCGCGGGGTGATGAAGTGGCCGCGAAGCGCGCTTTTTTTTTATTCTACCCGATGCGCGCCGGACACGGCTAAAAAGCCGATTTTGTTTGTGTAGTCTGGCGGTTCGCTGTCAGGCGGCGGCGCCAGCGGACTTTTATGCGCGGAGCAGGGGATTTCTTTCCGTGAAACCGCGACGGCTGAGCATCTACGATTGCTCTGAATAAAGTAGAATCCGCCTCATGCCCTTTGTGTGGATTTCAGCATCCTTCATTACGGGAATCATCCTGGCCGCATCCGTCACCCTCCCGGCCTGGGGATGGGGCATCGCCGCGGCCTTTCTTTTTCCTTTCTGCTTTTTGCTTTATCGCCTGCAATTCATTGCGCGTTGGTCGCTGTGGGCTGCCCGCCCCCTGGCGGTCTTTCTTCCCGTTTTCATCGTTTGCGGCGCCGCCTATTTTCAAGCCCGCCAGCCAAAAATAGATTCCTTTCACATCGCCTTTTTTAACGACCGCGCGTATGAATTGCTGGTTACGGGTTCGATCGCCGAACCGCCCGACTACCGCGATTCATACACCAATCTGCGGATTAACGTCGAAGCGGTGGACACGGGCGACGGCGACCTGCCCGCATCCGGCCAAATTCTGGTTCGCGTTTTGCCGAACGAAACCTACGAATACGGCGAGCGCATCCGCCTGCGCGGGGAATTGAAGACTCCGCCGGAAAACGAAGAATTTTCCTACCGCGACTATCTTGCCCGGCAGGGAATCCACTCGTACATGACCAAAGCCGAAACGACGCGCCTGCCCGGAAACGACGGCGCCCCGGTCTACAGATTAATCTACTCTCTCAAAGCGAAACTGGTCGAGAACGCATATAAAATCTTCCCCGATCCAGAGGCCTCGCTCTTCGCGGGCATCCTCTTCGGCGTGGACACGGGTTTACCCAAACAACTGCAAGAGGCGTTCAAAAACACCGGCACAGCGCACATCATCGCCATTTCAGGATTCAACATCGCCATCATCGCCGGGTTTTTCTTTTCGCTCTTCAAGACCTTCATGCAAAACGAACGAATCGGCGCCGCGCTGGCTGTGGCCGCCATCTTTTTATACGCCCTCCTCGTCGGCGGCGGCCCGGCCGTCGTGCGCGCCGCCCTCATGGGAAGCCTCTCGCTTTTCGCAAGGCAGATCGGCAGGCGCAACGCCGCGCTCAACACTCTGTTCTTCGTCGCGCTCATCATGTCGCTCGCCAACCCGCTCATCCTATGGGACATCGGCTTTCAACTCTCCTTCTTTGCCACACTCGGGTTAATTCTCTACGCCGAACCGTTTTCAAACTTTACCGCCAGGGTCATCGAAAAAATTTCCAAAACCGAAAACCCCGCCATCGTCCGCCTTCTCAATGACAACGTCATCCTGACTCTCGCCGCGCAAGTCATGACCATTCCGCTCATGGCCTATCATTTTCACCGTGTCTCGCTCGTCTCGTTCATCGCCAACCCCTTCATCCTCCCCGTTCAACCAGCGGTAATGATCCTCGGCGGGCTGGCGGTCTTCGTCGGCCTGATCATTCAACCCCTCGGTCAACTGCTCGCGTGGGTCGCCTGGCCCTTCGCCGCCTACACCATCCGCGTCGTGGAATTCTTCGACAGGATTCCAAACGGCGTCAGGGTCATTGGCGACCTTCCCCTTTGGGTGATTTATATGACCTACGCTTCGATTCTTCTCCTGACCTTCGCCGGTCCCGCCCTTTGGGATCGGTTCAAATCCTCAGCCGCCGCGCTTCGAGCCGCCGCCCTGACCATATCCCTGACCCTGATCTTCATCTGCCTCGTGACGTTCTGGAGCGCCTCCGCAAAATCCGGCGACGGGCGCTTTCACCTCATCTTCCTGGAGGCTGGATCGGCCGACGCGATCCTCGTCCAAACCCCGCAGGGACGCAATGTATTGATCAACGGCGGCGAATCCGCTTCCAAACTTTCAAACGACCTCGGACGCAGACTTCCCTTCTTCACAAGAACCCTGGACTGGCTCATCCTCGCTTCGACGCAGGAGAATCAACTCGCCGCATTGCCGCGCGTCGCCGAGCGCTACGTCCCGGAAAACGTCTTGCGTTGCGGAAATGTGCAAGCCTCGTTCTCCTCGCAAACATTGGATGAATACTTCGCCAGAGACGAAATCCCCGTCAGCCTCGCCGAAGCGGGACAAAAACTCGAACTGGGCGACGGCGCATTCATCGAGGTAAAAGCCGCAGGCCCGCGCGGATGCGTTTTGCTCATCGAATACGGCAGTTTCCGCGCCCTGCTCCCCATCGGCGTGGGTGAAGGGACGTTTGACGACATCGAATATGGCAATGCCATCGGCAAAGTGGACGTTCTATTGCTCGCCGATTCGGGGTACGCTCCCAGCAACCCGCCCGACCTCCTTGAAAACCTGAACCCGCAACTGGTTGTGCTAAGCGTCGGGGCCGGGGATATAAACGGCCTGCCTCATCAGGACGTTCTGGATTCGCTCGAAGGCTATTCCCTGCTCCGCACCGATCGCAACGGCTGGGTGGATATCAGCGCCGATGGGGTCGAGATGCGCGTGGCAGTGGAACGGGGCGCCGGGACCGAGCCAAAATGATTTATAGTAGACTTTATCCGCAATGAAAACAAACGTCCGGAAAATCGCCGTCTTCATATTGATCGCCGCGCTTTCCCTGTCCATCTCTTATACGGTCAACGTTAATTTCCTGAACCTGTCCGCGCGGTCGGAGATCGATCAAAAGTTGACGGTCTTCCTCCTCGCCTGCGCGTTGACCTACATCCTCTTCACGCTCTGGGCGGATGGCGCGAAGGTTCAGTGGAAGTGGAATCCGCCACGCATGACCGCCGCCTCATTCATTGACAACCTTCCCGGTTTTGCGCTGGCGATCCTGTTTGCGACGGCGTACCTGCGTTTCGCCGTGACGCTCAACAACTTCGGCGTGGGGCAGGTGGATAATCTCTTCGACGCCGATGTCGGCTCGTGGATGCGGCGCATCTCCTCCGCAGACGTGCGCGACTTCGAGATGCGCGGACCGCATCCCTTCACATATTTCATCTTCCAACCGTTTGGGCGTTTTCTTAATCTCTTCACGCAAGACCCGGTCTTTTCCGCGATCCTTTTCAATGTACTGGCGGGCGGGATGTGCGTCTTCCTCGCGTGGCTGCTGATTAAACGGAAGTTCGGGAGCAAAATCTACGCCTTTTTAATGGCGTCCTTGCTGGGCGCGAGCGCCTCGCATTTCGCGCTCGGCAGCATTATCGAGACTTATATCTACTCCGCGCTGGCTTTGATATTGTTCTGCCTGCTCGCTGTGGATGAGAAGTCCTCCCTGTTTTCTTTTGCGGCGGCGGGAGTCCTCACCTTTGGCATTACGCTGACGAATTTCATCCAAAACCTGGCCGTCTTCGTCGTCTCCCGCCCGCGCTGGAGGGAGATCGTCCGCTTCGCCGGCTGGACGATCTCGATCTCTCTGCTGTTGACCTACCTGCACGCATACATCTACCCCGCCAGCAAACTCTTCTTTCTCATCCCCGACGTTCAGAACGAGGATATATTCTTTTTCGACGTTATTGCCCATAGAGGCTGGATGCTGGAGGGGCGCATCCTCTACCTGATACGGACGCTTTTCCTATACAGCGTCGTCGCGCCGAAGGTCTTCATCCTCACCGACGAAGTGGGAAGCACGATTCCCGAATTCCGCTTCTATAAAATTTCCCCCGGCATCTTTCACCAGACGAATTATGACGGGCTGGGGCAGGCGCTTGTCATCGTCTGGGCGTTGATCCTTGCCGTCTCTGGTTTGGTCTTTTTGTGGAGACTCCTCCGCGAACGGAAGATCGAACTGCCGCTTGCGGCGCTCTTGTGCATACTCTTCAATTTCGCCATTCATATCAACTACGGGCAGGAGTTGTTCCTGTATTCCCCCGACTGGACGTACGCGCTGATTCTGTTCGTCGCTTTTGGGCTTTCTCCCTTTGCAAAGAACCGCGTCCTTCAGGCGGGATTGTTCGTCTTCGTCATTTTGCTGGCTTATAACCAATGGCAATTCATAAGCGCGGTCCTGAATTCGCTCGAAGCGTACGCATTGACATTACCGCCTGTGGCTCCATAACCTCCACGCCGCCCGACGTTAGAGAGTGTTTCTTAAGTCCTTTTTGGACACGGATTACGCGGATTTCACGGATTCTCACGGGAAAAACCTCTTATTAACTCATGTTAAGCGCTTTTGCCATCCTCACGAACCGTCCACGAATAAAGTCACGAATTCGCGAATGTTGGCGCGCCTATTCGTTTATTCGTGAACATTCGTGGACGGTCACCGACTCATCGGCAGG
>CAADGT010000221.1 GCA_900696595.1 uncultured Chloroflexota bacterium | reverse complement strand
TTCATCGTCGAAGATCTTTGCACGCAATGCGACGCGTGCTTCAAGGTGTGGTGTCCCGCCATTACGCGCACGCCGCAGAATTTCCCCGTCATCGCCGCCAACGAATGTACATCATGTACCGTCTGCGCGCAGGTCTGCCCAACGGACGCCATCGTACTCGCGGAGGAAACCGCATGAATATTTACAGTTTGATGTTTGCGGGCGTGGGCGGACAGGGATCGTTGCTCATCGCCGAGTTGACTTCGCTTGCCGCCGTGCGCGCGGGATACGACACAAAGCAGACCGAAGTGCATGGCGTTTCGCAACGAGGCGGAAGCGTGGAGACGCACGTCCGCTTTGGCGACAAAGTCCATTCGCCCATCATCACGCCTGGCGAAGCGCAAGCGGTGATCGGCTTGGAAAAATTGGAGGCGCTTCGCTTCGCTCATTATCTGAATCCCGACTGCGGGACGATTCTCGTCAACGACCATGAGTTGATCCCAGGCTCGGTCGCCAACGCCGAGAAAGTTTATCCGTACGAGACGATTGATTTTCTGCGCTCGAAAGGCATGAAAGTGATCGCCCTGCCCGCCTCGCAAACGGCGCGCGACCTGGGCGACGCGCGCATGGCGAACGTCGTCATGCTCGGCGCGTTGTCCACGCTGTTGCCCATTGAGCGCGAGGTTTGGGACAAGACGCTTCACCTGCGCATCCCCGCGAAATACCTGCAAGGTAATTTGAAGGCGTTCGCGTCCGGGTGTGAAGCGATACAGAAAGTTGCGTAAAACAGAGTCCGCGACCCGAACCGTAGTCCAACGACTCCCGTCGTTGGAAGCGAAAGTCAGGAGACTTTTGACTCCGTTACCCGACCTGAAAGGAGAAAACATGTCCCCAAATCCAGATGAAGTACACGATTTGATCTACGACTGGAATCTCGTCGAGGAGTCGCCGCGTCCGAAGAAGCGCGTCATGATCGTGGACGAGACCCTGCGCGACGGGCTGCAATCGCCGTCCATCATCCATCCCGAGATCGAGGATAAGGTCTACCTGCTCTACCTGATGCGCGACCTGGGCATAGACGCCGCGGACCTGGGTTTATGCGGCGCGGGCGAAAAATTCAAATACCACGTCACCGTGCTGGCGCGGGAAATCGTCAACCAGAAGATGCCCATCCAGCCGCAGAGCGCGGCCCGTTCGATCGAGGCGGATATCGCCCCGATTGTGGATGCCTCCCAGCAGGCGGGCATTCCCATCGAAGCGTGCATCTTCCTCGGCACGAGTCCCATCCGCCAGTATGCCGAAGGCTGGGAACTGGATTTTCTGCTCAAGCAGGCGGAAGAGTCGGTGACGTTCGCGGTCAAACATGGCATCCCGGTCATGTTCGTCACCGAAGACACAATCCGCGCCAAACCGGAAACGTTGAAACAGGTGTATTCCGTCGCCATTCGCGCGGGCGCGCATCGCATCTGCGTTTCGGACACGGTCGGGCATATCGCCCCCAACGGCACGCGCTCGCTGATCTCCTACCTGCGCAAGACGGTGGATGAGATCAACCCCGAAGTGGGCATAGACTGGCACGGACACAAAGACCGGGGATTGGACATCGCCAACACCCTAGCCGCCATCGAGGCGGGCGCGGATCGCGTCCACGCCTGCGGGCTGGGAATCGGCGAACGAAGCGGCAACACGCCGATGGAGCTGCTGCTCGTCAACCTCAACCTGCTCGGCTGGGCGAATCGCGACCTGAGCAAGATCCCCGAATACTGCAAGGTCATCTCGGAAAAATGCGGGGCGACCATTCCCTTCAATTATCCCGTCGTCGGGGCGGATGCGTTCCGCACGGCGACCGGCGTTCACGCGGCGGCAATCGCCAAAGCCGACAGAATGGACGATGCCTGGCTTGCCGAGCGCGTGTATTGCGGCGTCCCCGCCAGCATGGTCGGGCGCGAACATACCATCGAGATCGGTCCCATGGCGGGCGAACATAACGTCCGCTTCTTCCTGCGAAAGCACGGCATCGAGGAACATCCCGTTTACGTGGAAAAGATCCTCGCCGCGGCAAAGCGTTCCAACCGCCTGTTGAGCGAAGACGATGTCAGGCGCATGGTCAGGGTGCTGCATGAGCGGTTAAGCGCGGGAGGGCAGGTGGAGGACTCCGAGTTGGATGCGGCGGTCAAAGCTGCATCCTGACCCGGGCATGGAGTCTGAGCGGGAAGGAGGTGGTTTTGGAAGGAACACAGGGCAGGCCTGACACGCGGGAAGCCGCGCGTCAGTTAGTCGTGAAAGTTTGTATTCGCAAATGAGGAGAACACGATGAACAAGAACCGTTTGTTTGTGACGTTCTGCGGGGTGGTGTTAGTCGCCTTACTGTTGGCTGCCTGCCAGCCTGCGGCAACCGAAGCGCCCACTGCGGCTCCGACCGAAGCGCCGACCGAAGCCCCGACCGAAGCCCCAACCGCAGCCCCGACCGAGGCGCCCGTCGGCGAAACCTATAAGATCGGGTTTGCGCCCGCCATCACCGGGCCCGGCGCAAGCCTCGGCGACCCGGAACATCAGACCGGTAAAATGCTCGCCGAGAAGCTGATGACCGAAGGCGTCGTCGGACCCGACGGCGTGATGCATCCGGTCGAGATCATCATCTACGACACCGAGACCAACCCCGATGCGGCGGTCAGCGTGGTGCGCAAGATGATCGAAGAGGACAAGGTCCAGGTCGTCGTCGCCGGAACAACATCCGGCGTGAGCATGGCGATCGTCCCCATCGCCACCGAAGCCGGGGTTGCGTATATTTCGATGGCTTCCGCGGGCGCGATCGTGAATGACCCGGAGACGGGCGCAGTCCGCGAATGGGTCTTCAAGACCGCGCAGGATAACTATGCCTCCGCCAAATGGCAGGCGGACTACATCACCGCCATGGGCTGGACTTCGGTCTGTCATATCTACCAGAACTCCGGTTACGGCAACGACACCTTCAAGCAAGCCACCACAGCCTTCGGCGAAGCGGGTATCACCATCGCCTATTCCGCCGCCTTCGAGAGCGCCGCCACCGAATTCCCCGCACTGGCGGAAGTCGGCACCAGCGGATGCCAGGCGGTCGTCGTGGGAGCGATTCCGCCCGCCTCCTCCACCGTCTCGGTCGCCATTCGCGAACAGTATCCCGACATCCCCATCATTCACGGTCACGGAACCTGCAACCAGGATCACATTGACCTGATGGGCAGCGACGTCGCGGAAGGCATGGTCAGCCCGTGCGGCAAGGTTATGGTCGCCGACACCCTGCCCGACGACGATCCGCAGAAAGAGATCGTCACTCAGTATGCGGCGGACTACACCGCCTTCACCGGCAAACCCGTCAACACCTTCGGCGGGCACGGCTGGGATGCCCTCATGCTGGCGGTCAACGCGCTTGCCACCCTGCCCGATGGACAGGACCTGGCGACCCAGCGCGCCGGAGTGCGCGACGCGATCGAAAACGGCGTCACCGGATGGCCCGGCATCAGCGGCGTGTACAACCTCTCGGCGGAGGATCACTTCAGCCTCGATTATTTGAGCCTCGTCTTTGTCAAGGTGGTGGACGGCAAGTGGGTCTATTACCCCCAGGAAGAATGGGCGAAATAACCGACCGATGGGCAATTATGGAAGGGGACGGGGCAACCCGCCCCCTTCCAACAGAGACGCATCAGGAGCCGACGATGAAATTATCCGCCACGGAAAACCGCTGGAAGTCCCTGCGCATGCCTGCCATTGCGCTGGCGCTGATCGCGGTCATCCTGTACCTGGGGGCGCAGAAAAATTTCGGGCCCGTCCAATATGCGCAATTTATCGCGGACGGGCTGCGCGGCGGCGCGATCTACGCGATGATCGCCATGGGTTTCGTGATCGTCTATAACGTCACGGGTGTGATCAACTTCGCCCAGGGCGCCTTCGTCATGCTGGGCGCCATGCTGGCGGTCACGTTCCACGAGATGGAGATGCCGTTTTCCCCCGCCCTGCGCCTGATCGTCAGCGTCATACTTTCCATCGCCGCGACAACCCTGATCGGGGTGTTGGTCGAGCGCCTGACCATTCACCCGGCAAGGTTCTCCAGCCCGTTGACTTTAATCATCATCACCGTCGGGGTATTCATCACCATCCAGGGGCTTGCCTTGCTGGTCTGGGGGCCCGACGCGCATATTTTCCCGTCTTTCACCACGCTCGAAATGGCGGACAAGGTCTTTCGCGTGAACGGGGTTGTGATCAAGGCTCAGGGGTTTTGGATCTGGGGGATTACCGCAATCGTTCTTATCTGGCTGGCATTTTTCTTTGAGAAGACCCTGTTGGGCAAAGCCATGCGCGCCTGCGCCGTCAACCAGCGCGCCGCGCGCCTGGTCGGCATCCGCTTCGACCGCATGTCCCTGCTGGCGTTCGCCATGGCGTCCGCGCTGGGGGCGATCAGCGGCATCATCATCGCGCCGCTTCTGCGCCCATCCTTCGACATCGGGCTGAACCTCGGCTTGAAAGGCTTCGTCGCGGCAATCATCGGCGGACTGGTCAACCCGGTCGGCGCGGTGCTGGGCGGTTTGATGCTCGGCTTGCTGGAAAACATTTCGGCGGGCGTCACCAAGGCCGGGATGCGGGACATCTACGCCTACAGCCTGCTCATTCTGACGCTTCTCTTCCGCCCGCAAGGATTGTTGGGCGCGAAGAAAACCGCCGTGGAAACGGGAGGGGAAAGCCGCGCATGAAAAATCTTTCGCGCCTTTTCGCCAACACCAACGCGGCCGGCTGGCTGGCGCTGACCGCCATCGTCCTGTTGATGGGATGGATCGAGATCGCCGCGCCATCCGGGTTCGATTTCGCCGATTTGAGCGGCGGCGTGATCACGATGGATACCATGGTGCGCATCGCCATCCTGACCGTTGTGCTGGTCGGACTCAACCTGGTGATGGGCTACGCCGGTCAGGTGTCGCTCGGTCACGCCGCGTTCTACGGCATCGGCGCGTACGTCTCCGCGATCTTTACGGCGCGGGGACACTCCCTGTTCGGCGTGTCGCAATCGGTAATGGCATCGTGGCAATGGCCCTGGTTCGTCATGTTCGCGGGCATGGCCTTCTCGACGACGCTGGCGTACGTCATCGGCAAGCCGATCCTGCGCCTGCGCGGGCATTACCTCGCCATGGCGACGCTGGGACTCGGCATCATGGTCTATATCCTTTTCCGCGAGAACATGGGCGTGCAGGGCGATCATATCACCGGCTCGTACGACGGCGTTTCGGGCATTCCGCGCCTGCGGGTCGGCGAATTTGAGATTTGGCCCATTTCGCGCTATTACTTTTTCGCGTGGCTGGTCGCGCTGGGCGTGATGGCGCTGGGCATGAACCTGATCAACTCGCGCACGGGACGCGCCCTGCGCGCCGTGCATGGCAGTGAGGTGGCGGCGCAAGCCATGGGCGTGGATGTGGCGGCATACAAGGCGCGCGTCTTTGCCCTCGGCGCGGCGCTGGCAAGTTTGGGCGGGAGCATGTACGCGCATTTTCAGGCGGCGGTCTCGCCTTCGCCGTTCAGTTTCGGCGGTTCGCTCGAACTGGTGGTCATGTCCTCCGTCGGCGGGCTGGCGAGCATTTGGGGCGCGCCTTTTGGCGTGACCATCATCCTCTTCCTGAAGGAGTTCCTGCGCAGCCGCCTGCGAGTCCTGCTCAGCGGGGCGAGCGGCGAACATGAGATCATCTTCTACGGACTGTTGCTGATCGTGATCATGATCTTCCTGCCGGAGGGGATCGTTATCGGGGCGATGAAGCGTTGGAAGGCGTGGCAGGCTCGGGGGCGGAAAGAGACGGCGCTTTCAGAGGGAGGCAAAGCATGACCGGAGATCAATCCCCCATGCTTTCGGTGTGCGGCGTCTACAAGGAGTTCGGCGGTTTGATGGCGGTCAATGGCGTTTCGTTCAACATCCCGGCCGGCAAGGTTACGGCGTTGATTGGGCCAAACGGCGCGGGCAAGACCACGCTCTTCAATCTTGTCACCGGGCATCATTCCGTCACGCGCGGCGAGATTCGTTTCGGCGGCGGGCGCATTGACGGGCTTGCGCCGCATGAGATCGCGGCGAAGGGAATTGTGCGGACGTTTCAAAACCTGCAGATCTTCGGCAACATGACCGCGCTCGAAAACGTGATGGTCGGTCTGCATTTGCAGGGCAGGAGCGGGATGCTGGCCGCTTCGCTGAGGTTGAAGTCCGCGCGGATGGAGGAGGAGGAGTTTCACGCCAAAGCCCGCGACTACCTCGAACGGGTGAACCTGCTCTCGCGCGCGGATGAGGACGCGGGCAGTCTCCCTTATGGAGAGCAACGGCGGCTGGAGATCGCGCGCGCGCTGGCGGCTAAACCTCGCCTGCTTTTATTGGACGAACCCGCCGCCGGGTTGAGCCACCCCGAAACCATCGCCCTCGACGATTTGATCTGCAAACTGCGCGACGACGGCTTGACCATTCTATTGGTCGAACACGATATGGATCTGGTGATGGGCGTCGCCGACAAGGTGGTCGTTTTGCAATACGGCACGAAGATCGCAGAGGGAACCCCGGCGGAAGTGCAGGCGGATGCGAACGTCATCCAGGCTTATCTAGGAAGCGACTGGCAGGCAGGCGATGCTTGAGATACGAAACATCTCGACTTATTATGGGCATGTGCAGGCGTTGAAGAACGTTTCCCTTGAAGTGTGCGAAGGGGAGATCGTTTCCATCATCGGCGCGAACGGCGCGGGCAAGTCCACGCTGTTGAACAGCATCTCGGCTGTCGTCCCGCCGCGCAGCGGACAGATATTCTTCAACGGCGCCGAGATTACCCGCCTGTCGGTTGAGGCTGTCGTCGGCATGGGCATCTGCCAGGTGCCGGAGCGGCGGCAGGTCTTCAGCGAACTGACCGTGTATGACAATCTTTTGCTGGGCGCGTACCTGCGTTTGAGCGGCGGCGGTTCGCGCGCCGAAGCGCAGAAGGACATGGAGAACATCTTCGAACTGTTCCCCATTCTGCGCGAACGCAGTAAACAGCCGGCCGGCACGCTTTCGGGCGGCGAACAGCAGATGCTCGCCATCGGGCGCGGGATGATGGCAAGACCCAAAATCCTCCTGCTCGACGAGCCGTCGCTGGGGCTGGCGCCTTTGCTGGTGCGGGAAATCTTCCGCGCGCTGCATCAACTGCGCGGGCAGGGGATGACGATCATGCTGGTGGAACAGGACGCGCGCGCCGCGTTGGGGCTGGCGGACCGCGCGTACGTCATGGAAACGGGTCGCATCGAACTCAGCGGTTCATCCGAAAGTTTAATGTCGAACGAAAAGGTCAAGCAGGCGTATCTCGGACGCCTGGACCGCCACCCAAAGAGAAAAGGAGCAGGCAGATGAAAACTTTAATGAGCGGTAACGAAGCCATCGCGCGCGGCGCGTGGGAAGCCGGGACGAAGGTCGCGGCGGCGTATCCCGGCACGCCCAGCACGGAGATTCTCCAGAACGTCGCGCTCTACAAGGATATTTATTCCGAGTGGTCGGCGAACGAAAAAGTCGCGCTCGATCTCGCCATTGGCGCGGCGTACGCCGGACAGCGCGCCATGGCGGCGATGAAACACGTCGGTTTGAACGTCGCCTCGGAGTCGCTGTTCTATTCGTCGTACACCGGCTTGAACGCAGGGCTGGTCATCATCAGCGCCGACGACCCGGGGATGCATTCCTCGCAGAACGAGCAGGACAACCGTCACTTTGCGCGTTTCGCCAAGGTGCCGATGCTCGAACCGACCGACAGCCAGGAGGCGAAGGATTATGTCCGACTGGCGTTCGACCTGAGCGAGCAGTTCGACACCCCCGTACTGATACGCACGACCACCCGCACGTCGCACGCCAAGTCCGCGGTGGAATTGACGGACAGGGCGGGCGTGGAAAAACGTCCCTACGTCAAGAACCCGTCGAAGTACGCCATGATTCCCGGCTTCGCCAAGATGCGACATCCCGTCGTGGAAGAGCGCATGAAGAAGTTGAAGCAATGGGCGGAGGAGTCCGACGTCAATTCCATCGAACCGGGCGACCACTCGATTGGGATCATCGCCTGCGGCGCGGCATATCAATACGCGCGCGAAGTCTTCCCGACCGCCTCCTTCCTGAAGTTGGGGATGGTCTGGCCCCTGCCCGAAGGCAAAATCCGCGAGTTCGCCTCGCAGGTGGAGAAGGTGTACGTGGTGGAAGAGCTCGACCCCTTTATAGAAGAGAACGTGCGGCAGTTGGGGATTGCGGTGGAAGGCAAGAGCATCTTCCCCATCCTGGACGAACTTTCGCCGGAGCGCGTGCGCCAGTCCGCGGTGAAGGCGGGCTTGTTGCCCGCGGAGGCGAACGGCGGCGCGCTCGACGTCGGCCCGCTGGCGAAACGTCCGCCGGTCTTGTGCGCGGGTTGCGGGCATCGCGATGTATTTTGGATCCTGCGCAAGATGAAGGTCACGGTCAACTCGGACATCGGCTGTTACGCGCTGGGAGTCATGCCCCCGCTCGACGCGACCGACACCATCGGCTGTATGGGCGCGAGCATCGGCGTGGCGATGGGCATGAGGATCGCCGGGCTGGAAACTTCCAACGTGGCGGTGCTGGGAGACAGCACGTTCTTCCACGCAGGCCTGCCCGCCCTGGCGGATGCGGTCTATAACCAGACTCCCGTCGTGACCATCGTGGTGGACAACCGCACGACCGGCATGACCGGGCATCAGGGCAACCCCGGCTCCGGCAGGACCCTGCACGGCAAAGGCAAGGATATTGACATCGCCGCCGTCGCGCGCGGCATGGGAGTCAACCACGTCGTTTCGGTGGATGCGCGCGATCTCAAGGATGTCGAAAAGATCATCCGCGAGGCGGTGAAACTCAACGAACCGTCGGTCATCGTCATTCACTCGATCTGCGTGTTCGAGGAACACCACAACCGCGAAGAGTACACCATCATCGCCGAGGACTGCAACGGCTGTACGCTGTGCTTCCGTATCGGCTGCCCGGCCATCTCCAAAAGCGAGGAACTGGACGCGAAGAGCCAACGCCCCAAAGCGTGGATCGAACCGTCGTTGTGCGTCGGATGCGGCTTGTGCTTCGATGTGTGCGCCCATCAAGCCATCGAACCCGGCAGGGAAAAGGTCCCGGCATAGGAGAGTTTTTTCTACGGAAAAAACATGGCGTGGCTGTGCCGCAAACTTCAGTTTGCAGCCGCGCAGGCGCAAACTGAAGTTTGCGGCACAGCAAAACGCAAACTGAAGTTTGCAGTACTATGGAGAGATTGATATGGAAACAACCACAACCAACTTCCTGCTTGCCGGGGTCGGCGGACAGGGCACCCTGCTGGCGAGCGACATCGTGGCTGAGGTCGGCTTGCATACGGGGTTGGACGTAAAGAAATCCGAAGTTCACGGCATGTCGCAGCGCGGCGGAGCCGTCACCAGCCATGTGCGCTGGGGGACGCGCGTCGCCTCTCCCCTGTGCGAGATGGGCAAGGTGGACTTCTTCATCGCGCAGGAAATGCTCGAAGCCCTGCGCTGGCTGGCGTATTTGAAACCCGGCGGGACGATTGTATTGAACAAACAACGATGGGTTCCAATCTCCACCACCTACGGACAGGACATCTACCCCGCGGAGGAACACGTCATGGCGACGGTCAGCGGGCGCGCGGGCAAAGTGCTGGCGCTGGACGCCATCGCCATTTCCGAAGAACTCGGCAACCGCCGCGCCGCGAACAGCGTCCTGCTGGGCGCTTTATCCACTCATTTGGATACAGCCGTCGAAGAGTGGCTGGCTGTGATCGAGAAGAACGTCCCGCAAAAGCACAAGGAAGTCAACCGCCAGTGTTTCCTCGCCGGGCGCGAGGGTGATTGGTCGTATAAGAAATAGGTTCTTTGGGATTAAGTGGGTTGAAAACCTGTCTTACCACAGAGGACACGGAGATTAAAAAAAAGATTTTCTCTGTGAACTCCGCGATCTCTGTGGTGAAAAATGGACGATCCCGCCAAATGCCAAAGAGCCAAAAAATAAAGCCTCACGAAGGAGAGTGAACCATGCCAATCTGGAATCCGCAAGCCGAAACGATGTCGCGCGACGAGATGAGCCAGTTGCAGTTGCAGCGTCTGCGCCAGATCGCCGAGTACGTCCAGCGCGTGCCTTTCTATAAGAAAGCGTTCGCGGAGAAGGGCGTCAACCCGGCGGACATCAAAAGCCTCGAAGACCTGTCGAAACTGCCGTTCACCACCAAACAGGACCTGCGCGACCAGTACCCCTTCGGACTCTTCGCCACATCCACCGATGAGGTTGTGCGCATTCACGCCTCCAGCGGCACGACCGGCAAGCCCACCGTCGGCGCGTACACCCGCAACGACATCAAACTGTGGGCGGAGGTCATGGCGCGCACCGTCTCTGCCGCCAGCGTCACCGCCAGGGATGTCGCGCACAACGCCTACGGCTACGGGTTGTTCACCGGCGGGCTTGGCTTCCATTTGGGATTCGAAACCGTCGGCGCGACGACCACTCCCATGTCCGGCGGGTTGACCCAGCGCCAGTTGATGCTGATGGAAGACTTCGGCGCGACCGTCCTCGGATGCACGCCTTCATATTCCATCGCCATGGCGGAAGAAGCCGAAAACTCCGGCATTGACTTCAAAAAGCGTATGAAACTGCGCGTGGGCATCTTCGGCGCCGAACCGTGGACCGAGGAAATGCGCCGCGAGATCGAAAGCCGTCTCGGCATCGAAGCCTTCGACATCTACGGCTTGACCGAAATCATCGGGCCCGGAGTCTCCGTCGAGTGCGAGAGTCACACCGGCTTGCACATCAACGAAGACTACTTCCTGCCCGAAGTGATAGACCCCGACACAGGCGAAACCCTCGCCTACGGGCAGGAAGGCGAACTGGTCTTCACCACCCTCACCAAGGAAGCCCAGCCCGTCATCCGCTACCGCACGCGCGACCGCACCATCCTGCACGGCGACAAATGCGCCTGCGGCCGCACCCTCGTCCGCATGGAAAAAGTGCGCGGACGCACCGACGACATGCTCATCATCCGCGGCGTCAACGTCTTCCCCTCGCTCATCGAAAGCGCCCTGCTCAACGTCGAAGGGCTGGAGCCGTATTACCAGATCTTCGTGGACCGCCCGAAAGACCAGCTCGACAAACTGGAAATCCAGGTCGAAGCCAACAGAAAATACTTCGAACCGGTGGACATGGACAAACTGGAAGCCCTGCAAAAACGCGCCGAACACATGCTGTTGGACACGCTCGGCGTCAGTGCCGAAGTCAAACTGATGGGGCCCGGCTCCATCGAACGCTCCATCGGCAAGGCTGTGCGCGTCGTGGACAAGCGCAACCTGTACAAGCAATAAGATGAACGTACACATCAGACTCGCCGAACCCTTCTGGAGGTCGGTCGGACTCCGCGACCTTGACCTGACCCTCGAGCCCGCCTCGCGCGTGGACGATTTGCTGGTTGCGCTCCGTGAGCGTTATCCACGCCTCAGCCTTGAGTTCGATCACACCCCGCCGCACGTCTTCATCGGCGACGAGGAAGCCGAAGCGGATTCGATATTGGAAGACGGCGCGCGCGTGCATCTGGTCTGGCCCGTGGCCGGCGGCTGATGCGTGTACGGCAAAGTTCACTTTGCCGCCGTCGGAAATCGCAAAGTGAACTTTGCGGTACTGAAAACGTATGAGGTCTTCTTGACATTCACATCCCCCATCGCCATCGTCAACCTTTCGACGGGTGAAATCGAAACCACGACCACGCCCGACGAACTGATCCGCGCCTACCTCGGCGGGCGCGGACTTAATATGGCATACCTGCGTCATTACCTGCGCGCGCACGGCGACCCGCGCAACGTGGACCCGCTGGGGCCCGAAAACCCGCTCATCATCGGCGCCGGCATGTTGACGGGAACCATTTCGCCCAACGCCGCGCGTTTCAACGTCTCGGCGCGCTCGCCCGAAAGCGGAATCCTCGGCGACGCAAACTGCGGCGGCTTTTTCGCGGCCGCAATGCGCAAAGCGGGGTTTGACCGTCTCGTTATTTTGGGGCGCGCCGAAAAACCGTCGTATCTGCTGATCGAAGATGGAAAGATAAGCATCCTTTCCGCGGACGGGCTATGGGGGACGAAAAGCCCCGAAGCGCAGGAACAACTCAAGGCGCGGCACGGAAGCGGAACGGTATCCGCCGTGATCGGGCCCTCGGGCGAGAATCAAGTCCGCATGGCGGGCATCATGACCGGTCAAAAGAATACGGCCGGGCGCGGCGGCATGGGCGCAGTGATGGGCAGCAAGAATCTCAAGGCAATTGTGGCGCGCGGCGGGACGGCGATCGAGGTCGCGCAAAAGGAAACGCTGCGCGCCTTGCGACTCAAACAGCAGGAGTCGTTGAAGAACGCGAAGGTCGTGCAGGTTTTGGGAAGGGTCGGCACGCCGCTGCTTTATGAAGTGAGCAACCGCCTCGGCGCGATCCGCACGCGCAACTCGCAGGATAATTTTTTCGAGGACTCGCTGAACGCGGAGGAGGTCGAAAAGTTTTCGGACAAGATGCTGGCTTGCACATCCTGCGTGGTGCATTGCCGTCATCGCAACACGCTTGGCGGCGAAGGGCCCGAATACTCGACGCTCGTCATGCTCGGCTCGAACGTGGGCATCGCGGCGACCGATCAGGTCATTCTGTTGAACAACCTCGTCAACGATTTGGGGTTGGACGCCTCATCCACCGGAACGATCGTCGCCTGGGCGATGGAGTTGTACCAGCGCGGTTTGATTGACGACTCGCTGACCGGCGGTCCGTTGAACTGGGGCGATTACGAAACCGTCCGCAGTCTGATCGAAGACATCGCCTACCGGCGCGGCTTTGGAAACATCCTCGCCGAAAGCACGCAGGCGGCGCGTTATTTTCCGCCCGAAGCGCGCGATTATCTGATCGCGGTCAAGAACCTGCCGCAGTCCGACCCGCACGACGTGAGGTATTTCAAAGGGTTTGCGCTCGGCATCGCCGTCGCCAGCCGCGGCGCGGATCACCTGCGCAACCGCCCGACGCTGGAGGTCTTCAAACTTCCCGACGAAGTGCGCGCCGGAATCTACGGGCGCGTCAACGATCCCGACGCCACCGGCTACAAGGATAAGGGACTGATCGTCGCATACGGCGACGACATCTACGCCGTGGCGGATTGCATGGGCATGTGCCGCTTCGTCACGCGCGGATTCAACAGCCCGCATTTGCTGGGTTATCAGGAATTCTGCGATTTGATCTCCGCTTCGACGGGATACGATTACACGCCCGAATCGCTGCGCGAAGTGGGCCGCCGCACGCTGGACACCGAACGCCTGATCAACGCGGACTTCGGCCTGACCCGCGCCGACGACACATTGCCCAAACGCTACTTCGACGAGCCCATGCCCGCGCGGAAAACCAAAGGTCATCACATTGACCGCGAACAGTTCCAAATGATGCTCGATGAATATTATGCGGAACGCGGCTGGGACGCGGATGGGCGTGTGCCGCCTGCGAAACAGGCGGAGATTGACGCGCTTGCGGAGAAATGTTGAGCGCGATGAAACCTCCGCATTATGCCTGGATCGTGCTTTCGATAGCCACGCTGGCGGTATTTGGCGCGTTGGGGCTGGCGCGTTTCGGCTACACCTCGGTTCTGCCCGCCATGCAAACGGATTTGAATTTGACCAACGCGCAATCGGGGATGCTGGCAAGCCTCAACCTCGCGGGCTACCTTTTGATGGCGGTCATCGGCGGGGCGCTGGCGGCGCGGTTCGGTCCCCGTACGGTGGTCACGCTGGGGGTGATTCTGGCGGGAGCGGGCATGGTCTTCACAGGGCTGGCGCAGGGATACGCCGCCATCGCCGTCTGGCGCGTCGTGACGGGAATCGGAAGCGGGATGAGCAACGTGCCGGTCATGGCGCTGATCCCCGCCTGGTTCGCCGCCAAACGCCGCGGGTTCGCCACAGGTATCGCCGCCACCGGCTCCTCCTTCGGGTTGATTCTCGTCGGTCCGCTTGTGCCGCGTCTGCTCGAAGCGTACGGCGACGGGCAGGGCTGGCGCGTCAGCTGGTTCGTCTTCGGCGGCGTCGCGCTTGCCTTGGCGGCATTGAGCGGAGTCCTTTTGCGAAATCATCCGCGTGAAAAAGGGCTGACCCCTTTCGGCTCTGTCGAAAGCGACTCGTCCCCGGCGGCTCAAGCGGGACCCGGCTCGCAGTCCATCTCGTGGGGGCGCGTGTACCGTTCCTTTGCAGTCTGGTATTTGGGGCTGGTTTACATTGCGTTCGGTTTTTCCTACATGATCTACCTGACCTTCTTCGCCAAGCGCTTGATCGCCGAGGGCGGGTTCGCCTCCGCGCAGGCGGGCGGCTTGTTCATGACCATCGGCTGGATCAGCCTGATATGCGGCGTGTTGTGGGGGACGGTTTCGGACGTCATCGGACGGAAGGGCGCGTTGGTCATCGTCTATCTTTTTCACGCCGTCGCGTTCACTGCTTTTGGGCTGGGCGGGTTCAACCTGTCTGCCGTCGTGTTTGGGCTTTCGGCGTGGAGCATCCCCGCGATCGTGACCGCCACATGCGGCGACGTTCTCGGCCCGCGCCTGGCGCCCGCCGCGTTGGGATTCATCACCCTCTTCTTCGGCGTCGGGCAGGCGCTGGGTCCCATCGTCGCGGGCATGATGGCGGACGCCTCCGGCGGATTCGCCTCGTCGTACATCCTGGCCGGCGGCGTCGCCCTGCTGGGCGCGTTGGGCGCGTCGCTGATCCGCCCCGCGCCGGTTGTTGATTAGTGTCCAGTATCGCAAAGTTCGCTTTGCGTTGTGAGGCAAAATGAAATCTCGGAAAAGGAAAATGCCATGGCTCATACTCTCGCTGAAAAAATACTCGCTGAAAAATGCGACCAGAAGAAACTCTCGCCTGGACAGTTCATCAACGCCCGCGTGGATCTGGTGATGGCGTCCGAACTTTCGGGCGTGCTTGCCATTGAAGAGTTCGAGAAGATCAAGGGCGCGCGCGTCTGGGACCCGCAGAAGGTGGTCTTCATCATGGATCACTTCACGCCCGCCAAAGACATCAAAAGCGCGGAGATCGTCAAGCAGTGCCGCGAGTTTGCCAACCAGCACGGCATCCGCTTTTACGACGTGGGACGCGCGGGCATTCAGCACATCCTTTTGCCCGAGCAGGGGATGATCGTGCCAGGCGATTTGATCGCGGGCGCGGACTCGCACACCTGCACGCACGGCTTCATCGGCGCGTTCGGCACGGGCGTCGGCTCGACCGACGCGGCGGTGGCGATGGCGCTCGGCGAATTGTGGATGAAAGTGCCAGAGAGCATTAAATTCGTCTATCACGGCAAGCCGCGGAAGTGGGTGCGCGGCAAGGATTTGATCCTGCACACCATTGCGCGCATCGGCGTGGAAGGGGCGCGCTATCAGGCGATGGAATTCACGGGCGAGGCGCTTCAATATCTCGACATGAGCGACCGCTTCTCGATGGCGAACATGGCGATCGAAGCGGGAGCCAAGGCGGGCTTGTTCGCCGCGGACGATATGACGCGCGCCTTCATCCGCGCGCGGGGGCGGCAGGACGGCTTGTACCTGCAAAGCGACCCCGACGCGGAATATGCAAACGTGTACGAGTTCGACGTGACGGAGTTCGAGCCGTTCGTGGCTGTGCCGTTCATCCCTGAAAACGTCAAACCCGTTTCGCAACTGGGCGACGTGGAGATCGATCAGGCGGTGATCGGCATGTGCACCAACGGCAACCTCGAAGACCTGCGCGCCGCGGCGGAGATCCTCAAAGGGCATCAGATCCATCCGCGCGTGCGCGCCGTCGTCATCCCTGGCTCGCAGAAAGTTTATCTCGACGCGTTGAAGGAAGGCTTGATCGAAGTTTTCATCGAAGCGAATTGTTCGGTCAGCACGCCCACCTGCGGACCATGCCTCGGCGGTCACATGGGCGTGCTTGCCGCGGGCGAGAAGTGCATCTCCACCAGCAACCGCAACTTCCGCGGGCGCATGGGACACGTTTCGAGCGAACTGTATCTCGCCAACCCCTACGTCGCCGCGGCGTCCGCCATCGCGGGGAGGATCATTTCGCCTGAGGAACTGTAATGGATATGTCGTTGCGAGGGCGACGTTCTTTCGCCCGAAGCAATCTCCTGTCGCAAGAAGATTGCTTCGTCGCGAAGAGCAAGTGCGCTCCTCGCAATGACACAAGAGAGAACAACCCATGACCTACAAAACATTTCACAACACAACCATCGGCGAACTGCTGAGCGTGCAAGCCACGCGCTTCCCCAATCAGATTTTTCTGCGTTTGGAAGACCAACGCTGGACTTACGCGGACGTGGAATTGCAAGCCTCATCGCTCGCGGCGGGATTGCGCGAATTGGGTCTGCAACCCGGCGACCGACTCGCTGTAATCCTGCCCAACATCCCACAATACGTCGTTACGATCTTCGCCGCCGCCAAAGCGGGACTCATTCTCGTGCCAATCAACGTCCGGCGCGACAAGGCGGACGCGCTGGCGCGATTTGCAAAGACCAAGCCGCGCGCGCTGATCGCGTTTTCAGAGCCGAAACAGTTCGATGGCGTAGATCACCTCGAAGTCGCGGAGGAGATGCGGAATCAACTCCCGGAATTGGAGTTCATCGTCTCTGTCGGCGCGTCCAAATCCAACAAGAAGAAGAGTATCATCGCGTGGGAAAGTTTGTTGAAAGACACGGCGGCGCTCCCGCCCGCCGTCGCCAAACCGCGCGACCCGGCGGCAATCATTCACTCGCTTGGGAGTATGGGCGAACCGCGCGGCGCGATCCTCACGCACGGCGGGATGGTTCGTAACGCCGCGGCGATGGCGGAACGGATGGATTGCGCCGCGCAGGATGTCTTTCTTGGGACGGTTCCATTCTCGAACACCTTTGGCATCACAGCCATCATGCTTGCCTGCGCGGTCGCGGGCGCGCAACTGGTGTGTATGCCGCATTACCATCCCAGCGAGGCGCTGAGGCTGGTGAAGGAAACGGGCGTGACGATTCTTTCAGGCGTGCCGACCATGTTCGCTCTCGAATTGAATCATAAGGACTTTGACGCCTCGGCTTGCGCCACGCTTCGCACAGGAATCATGGCGGGCGCGCCCTGCCCGCCCGAACTCGTCCGCCGCGCGCGCGATGAGATGGATTTCAAACTGCTTATCGGCTACGGACTCACCGAAGCATCCCCCGCCGTGACGATAACCGCGCTCGACGACGGTCCCATCACTGCGACAGAATCGGTCGGGACTCCGCTGGATGACATCGAAATCAAAGTCGTCAATTCAAACGGCGAGACTCTCCCGAACGGCGAAGAAGGCGAGTTATGCGCGCGCGGATACAACGTCATGACCGGTTATTGGGACGACCCGCAGGCGACGGCTCAAGTCCTGGACAAGGACGGCTGGCTGCGCACCGGCGATCTCGCCGTCATTGACGCGGACGGACCCGTGAGAATCGTCGGGCGCAGGGACGAGGTCATCATGCGCGGCGGGTTCAAAATTTATCCCGGCGCGGTCGAAATGGTTTTGCGATCCTGCCCTGGCGTGAAGGATGCGGCGGTCGTCGGCGTGCCGGACATCATCTACGGCGAGTTGACCTACGCCTGCATCGTGACCCAGGAAAACGCAAAACTCTCCGCGCAGGACGCGCTTGCCTTCGCGGAAGAACGCCTGCCCGACTATGCCCGTCCCGACCGCATCCTCTTCTTCGACGCCCTGCCGCGCCCCGGCGGCGTGGTGAGCAAGGAATACCTGCGCGAGCGCGTCCGCATTCACGGTCACTCGTGGAAATTCGGCAAAAACATAGACACCGACGCCATCATCCCCGCCCGTCACTGCAACACCGCCGACCCGCGCGAACTCGCCTTGCATTGCATGGAGGACGCCGACGCCGACTTCGTCAAGAAGATGAAGCGCGGCGACGTCATCGTCGCGGATTCCAACTTCGGTTGCGGTTCGTCGCGCGAAGTCGCGCCGCTTGCCATCAAAGCCGCGGGCGTTTCGGCAGTCGTCGCAAAATCGTTCGCGCGCATCTTCTTCCGCAACGCCATTAACATCGGACTGCCGATTCTCGAATGTCCGCAGGCGGTGGATGGCATCAGCGAAGGCGACGAGATCGAGGTCGAACCCGCCGCGGGAATCATCCGCAACCTGACGACCGGCGAGCAATATCAAGCCGCGCCCTTCCCCGATTTCCTGCGCCGCATCATTGACGTGGGCGGTTTGCTTGCCTACGCGGAGGAAAGGCTCGCGGAGAAATCAAATTAAACACAAAGGCGATGCCCTGAGCCTGCCGAAGGGACACGAAGTACGCGAAAGTTTAAAAAGAATTTCCTTTGCGTCCCTTAGTATTACAGATTAAAGTCACCATAAGAGTTTTGCCGCGACCAAACCATCCACGAATGGTTCACGAATACTCGAGTGCGCGGCATAAATTCGTGAATTCGTGGTCGCAATTCGTGGATGGTTTACCAGCACAGAACTCAACCTTGCGCTGTAATGTTAGTAACCTTCGTGTTTAATTTTTTGATTACGGAAAAGGTCAATGAAAACATACAACATCGGCATCATCCCCGGCGACGGCATCGGGCCCGAAGTCACGAACGAAGCGTTGAAAGTCCTGAAAGCCGTCACGCCCGGCAGGTTCGACGTCAACTTCGTCGAATATCCCTATTCGGGCGCGCATTATCTCAAGACGAAGGAACTCGTTCCCGATAAAGTGATTGACGAGTGGAAGACGCTCGACGCGATCTTCCTCGGCGCGATCGGTCACCCCGCAGTGGAAGTGGGACTCGTCGAGCGTTCCGTGATCCTCGGTCTGCGCTTCGGGTTGGACCTGTACATTAATCTCCGCCCGATCAAACTCTACGCTGAAAACTTGTGTCCGCTCAAAGGCAAGACTCCCAAAGACATTGACTTCACAGTCGTGCGCGAAAACACGGAGGGCGAATACACCCAGATCGGCGGCATCCTCAAAAAGGGAATGCCGGATGAAGTCGCCACATCCACCAGTCTTTATACGCGAGTCGGAATCGAACGCGCCGTCCGTTATGCTTTCGAACTGGCTCGCTCACGCGCCAAAGCCAACGATAAGCCGGGACATTTGACTCTCGTGGACAAAGCCAACGCCATCCGCCCGCAGGAGATTTGGACGCGCATCTTTGCCGAAGTGGGACAGGAGTATCCCGACGTCAAACAAGACCACGCCTACGTGGACGCCTTCGCAATGCTGATGATTCAAAAGCCCGAAGCCTACGACACGATCGTGACCACCAACCTCTACGGCGACATCATCACCGACCTCGGCTCGATGCTTCAGGGCGGCATCGGAATCGCCGCCTCCGCCAATTTGCATCCCGGCAAAACCTCCATGTTCGAGCCGATCCACGGCTCCGCGCCGGACATTGCGGGGAAGGGCATCGCCTGTCCGCTTGC
>CAADGT010000220.1 GCA_900696595.1 uncultured Chloroflexota bacterium | reverse complement strand
ACGGGACGGGAAATTTTGTGCGAGTCGTATTCGACCCACATCTTTTCGGTGGGGTAGTTCACGTTGACCTTCAGCACGCCGTCCATGCGCCCCACGCTATGCTCGATGACCAGACTGCAATCCGAGCAGTCCATGTTTTCGATGGGAATCGAATCGTGATGGTAGCGGTTTGTGATTTCGGCGCCCGCACGCTGGGCGATCCGTTGGACTTCGGGCAACGTGAGCAGGTTTGGGTCGTAGTGCAGGCATAAATCTATCGGCGATTTCTCTCGCTCGATGTGGGCACGCAGAATGCCGCGATGATTCTGAAACGCAGTCTCGAGACGACTCAAACAGTCGTCTTTTTCGTTTTCAACCCCTGGCAATAAAAGCGGAATTTCAAGCTCGATTGTTTTTTCCATATTTTCCTTTGACTACTTCACATTTTTAAAATTGGGACGCTGATGAACGCTGACGAACGCAGATTTTTTCTTATCAGCGCAATCAGCGTTTTTCAGCGTCCAAAAAAAGTTTGTGTCGCCATCAGATTTTCCCTTTGCTTACCCGTGTTTTACATGGTCCAAGCCCATGAGATATAGTTTTTGGACGTGGTCGTCGTCCAGCGAATAAAAGACCTGCCTGCCCGATTTTCTTCCGCGCACCAGGCGCATTTGCCGCAGTCCGCGCAGTTGATGCGACACCGCCGATTCGCTCATGCCCGTTTTCTCGGCAATATCGCTGACGTTCATCTCGTTTTCGAGAAGCGTGGAAATGATGCGCACGCGGCTGGCATCGCTGAGGGCGCTGAAGAGTTCGGCAAGTTGGATGGCTTTGAGTTCGTTGAGGGTCATGGTTTTCCTTGAATATATGAGCAATTATTCATATGTTACAGCAAAAGAAAAACCCTGTCAAGGCGGTTTTGACAGGGCGGCTGTAAGGCGGTAAAAGCCTTGTTTTGAGCAACGGTAACGGCAGGCGATAATACCTTTTCTCATGGCTTGCAATCGAAGCGGCAGAAGCGATATACCGTCAAATTACGTTACGCCCACCCCAGCAACCTTGCGACGCTTGCTGTCAAGAACGTGACCAGAAAGGCAAGCCCCAGCGTGATGACGACGCTGACGGTCGCCCATTTCCATGATTTGGTTTCCTTGTAAATGGTCATGATGGTCGTGGCGCACGGGTTGTGCAGTAACGCGAACAGCATCAGGTTGACGGCGGTGAGCATTGTCCAGCCGTTGCCGTTGACCAGCAGGTCGAAGATGCCCGCGCTTGTGCCGGGTCCGTCTATCATCATGCCCGCGCCCATGTACACCATCATCATGGTCGGGACGACGATCTCGTTGGCGGGGATGGCGATGATGTAGGCAAGCAGGATCACGCCGTCGAGTCCGAGGATCAAGCCGAAGGGGTTGAGCCAGTCCGCGATGGCGCGCGCGAGGTTGGCGTCGCCGTAGGGGATGTTCGCCAGAATCCAGATGATCGCTCCGGCGGGGGCGGCGGTCTGCATGGCGCGCCAGAGGACGAAGATGGTGCGGTCAATGATGGAGGTGTAGAGGATGCGCCCGAGGTTTGGCTTGCGGTAGGGCGGAAGTTCCAGCGTAAAGGCGGAGGCTTCGCCTTTGAGGACGGTGCGCGACAACAGCCACGACATAAAAAATGTGAACGCGACTCCGATCAAGACCACGCCGACGACGGTTCCGGCGGCGATGAAGGAGGTCAACGCCGGGGGGAAGGCAGAGGCCACGAAAACAGTGGCAAGCATAATTAAAGTCGGGAAGCGTCCGTTGCAGGGGACGAAGTTGTTGGTCAGGATGGCGATCAAGCGTTCGCGGGGGGAATCGATCACGCGAGTCGCAACCACGCCCGCGGCATTGCATCCGAATCCCATGGCCATGGTCAGCGATTGTTTGCCGTGCGCGCCCGCCTTTTTAAAGAGCCAGTCGAGGTTGAAGGCGACGCGCGGGAGATAGCCGAGGTCTTCGAGGAAGGTGAAGGCAGGGAAGAAGATCGCCATGGGCGGGAGCATGACGCTGATGACCCACGCGAGACCGAGATAAACGCCGTCCCAGATGAAGCCGGTGATCCACCAGGGAGCGCCGATTTGATTAAAGAGGTTTCGTCCGAGATCGCCCAGCCCGAAGAGGAGGTTGGCAATCGCTTCCGAAGCCACGTTTGCGCCGGAGACGGTCAGCCAGATGATGATTCCGAGCAGAACCAGCATGAGGGGCAGTCCCGTCCAGGGCGAGGTGACGAGGCGGTCTATTTTTTGGTCGAGGTCGTATTTTTTATCCGACGCGGTTTTGACGGCGCGATGGGCGACCCGTTCCGCTTCGCTGTAAATGGATTTGACGATCTCATCGCGGAAGCCTGTCGAGAGGCTGTTGCGGAGCGTCTCCGCTTTGGCGAGGATGTCGTTGGGGGAGATGGTTTCCATGTTCACTATTCTCTATTCACTACTCACTATTCACTATTCTCTATTCACTACTCACTATTCACTATTCACTACTCTCTATTCACTACTCTCTACTCTCTACTCTCTACTCTCTACTCTCTACTCTCTATTCACTACTCACTGCCTTCCCTCTACGCTCATTTTTCGGCTGAACTGCGCATCGGCTTGGCGCTGCCTTTGGACGATTCCGCCCAGTTCGCCGCTGGTGATGGCTTTTTGCACGCGGGCGTCGCCGTCCAATAAGCGGATGGCAAGCCAGCGGGCGTTGGGGATTCCGGGAGCCATGCTTTCGATCATCGGCACGAGTTCATTGACGGCTTTTTGAAATTCGGGCGTGCCTTCCACGCGCATCGGCTTGACGGCGATTTTTCCTTCGATGACCTCGGCCACGGTGGAGAGCAATGTGGCAATGCCCTCGCCGGTTCGCGCCGTGACAGGGACGGCAGGCACGCCGAGGTCGCGGGCGAGACTGCGGGCGTCCACTTCGATTCCTTTGCGGCGGGCTTCGTCCATGAGATTGACCGCCACAACCACTTTATCCGTGATCTCCATGACCTGCATGACCAGGTTCAAATTGCGCTCCAGCGCGGTGGCGTCGGTGACGACGATGGTGCAGCTGGGTTGCCCGAATAAAATAAAGTCGCGCGCCACTTCTTCATCCTGGCTTGCGGACAATAGAGAATATGTGCCGGGCAGGTCCACAAGTTTGTATTTAACATGATTGAATTGAAAGCCGCCCTCGGCGCGGGTGACGGTCTTGCCGGGCCAGTTGCCGGTGTGTTGCTTAAGCCCGGTCAGCGCGTTGAATAACGTGGACTTGCCCGTATTCGGGTTTCCAGCCAGCGCAATCACGCGGTCGAAATCGCCGACTTTGATTCCCATCTGCTCCAATTGCGTAAACGCCGGGCAAGTCTCGCAATGCTCAGTGGGGAGGTTGATTTTTATGTTTGTCATTATTTCTCCATCTTGAAGGTCGCAACCTGCAACCTGTAACTTGTAACCTGCAACCTGTAACTTGTAACCTGCAACCTATAACTCAACCCCTACACCGGCTTCACCCAAATCTGCGCCGCCTGATCGTTTCGCAGCGCAATCGAAGTTCCGCGCACGCGATAGGCTCGCGGCTCGCCGAAGAAATTTGTCAGCTCGGGAAAAATCGTCGTGCCGGGAGTCAGCCCCAGGTCCAGAAAGCGGCGGCGCGTAAAACCCTGCACCGAGTCGTCCAGCATCACGATCTGGGCGCGTTGATCATGCGCCAGTTCCGTCAGCGGAATCGCCTCGCGCTTTAACATTTCGCTTTCAGGAATTGCCGACACAAAAATATTCGAAGCCACCGCAGGCGCGAGTTTGAATTCGCTTTCGCCGTCGCTGAGAATGTAGCGGTTCGGATTTTTTTCGATAATGCGGATGTCCTGTCCCAGGCGGAGTCCCGCCGCCAGGATCTGTTGATACGCCAGAGCCGGTTCGTCTTCGAGATGCACGATTCGAGCCGGACGATCGGCCTGCCACGCCGTAATGGACATTCCCTCCGCCCGATTCATTTTCCCCTCGCGCGAAGGGATCGGGTCGCCGTGCGGGTCGCGGATGGGATGACCGAGCGCCGCATCCAACTCGTTGAGTTGCGCCTCGGTGAAATTATGTTCGCGTCTTTGCGCCTCCCCGTGAATTTTGTTGAGCGGCATCCGCGCTTCGTCGGCGAGATAGCGCTCCCACAAGCGATGGGCGCGAAGGACATGCAACGCCCAGCGTTCGCCTTCGGCGGTGAGATGCAGGTTATTTCCGCGCGACTCGATCAAACCCTGCGCTTCGATGTTTTCGATCAGGCGGGTTACTTTGTCGCGCGCGATGTCCAGCGTCCCTGCGATGGATTCAGGCGTGGCGTGCCTGCCTTGATTTTCGCGGTCGAGCAGGTGTTTGAGCGCGTCTTCCATCTGTTCGCGCTCCTTTGCGGCGCGATAATCCTTGATCCGCGCCAGCAAACCGATTCGCGGCAGAAAAAGTATGAGCGCGACTGTAATGACTGCTGCCAGATAATACATGGTTTATGCCTTGCCTTTCATTTTTTCGATTACTTCTAAATACCGGTCCTGAGGTTCGGCGGTCAGATACGGATTGCCCGAACATGGATCATTTTCCTTCGATTAATATTTTGCTGGTGATGTTTAGCCCCAGCACGTGAGTCTTATCCTTGACCTTGACGGTCAGGTTGTGATCGTAGGGGGAGTAGTCGGTCACTTCGATGAACGTGTTTGGCGTAAGCCCCAGTTGGGTGAGATGACGCAACAAGCCCGAGTCCGGCGCCTTGACGCACAGAATCTTCCCGGATTGATCTTTTCGCAACGCGGAGAGCGGAATTGACTCATCCAGCGGCATCGTAAGATCGGCGGTGGGGATCAACTCTCCGTGCGGGTCCCGAAGCGGGTGCCCCAGGGCGGCGGCGATGCGGTTTTCAAAATCCTCTGAAATCACATGTTCGAGCCGCTCCGCCTCTTCATGCACTTCATCCCATGAATAGCCGAGCGTTTGCACGAGCCACGTTTCCAATAACCGATGATGGCGGATGACTTCCAATGCGGCGGTTTTGCCCGCGGGGGTGAGCGTGACTCCCTGATGTTTTTGATATGCCACCAGCGCGGGTTTCTCTGCGGCGAGTTTTTGAATCATGCCGGTAACGGAGGCGGGCTTGACGTTTAACTCGCGCGCCAGATCGTTGGTGCTGGCGGGTTGTCCATTTTCGGTCAGCTCGTAGATGCGCTTGAGGTAATCCTGAATGGAGGTGGAGGGTCTGGGTGGGGTGGGAGTCTCTAATAATTTAGCCATGACTAAATTATTTTATTTCATGAACTAAAAATTGTCAAGAAATTCAGACTTGACTCTCGTTGGTGAAGTCTGTACAATTTACTTTGTTAGTACATTGAATTTACAAAGTATCGTCGTGTTACAAGTTCTTTTGAATATCTGCGCGTAGGCAACTTGGTAAAAAATGACCATGAAAAAAGCGACGCATCAGCAAACAAAACAGCACAACCGCGATCTCGTCCTGCGAACCATCTTCGCAAACGAGTCCATTAGCCGCGCGGAAGTGGCGCGCGTGACCAACCTCACGCGCACGACGGTCTCCGAGGTCGTCAACAATCTGCTCGAAGAAGGTTTGGTCGAGGAAGTTGGCAGGGGCGAATCCATCGGCGGCAAGACGCCGATCCTGCTGAGTGTTGTGCCCGATTCGCGTTACCTGATCGGTTTGAATCTCGGACAGGATAAATTCATCGGCGCCGTCGTCAATTTACGCGGGGAAATCATAGAGATGGCGGAAGCGCCCGTCCATGACGATAACGGGGAGAACGCGCTCGAACTTGTTTACCAGATCATTGATCAATTGATGAAGAAACGGATCAAGCCCATTGTGGGAATTGGGGTCGGCACGCCGGGCCTGGTCAATACCCGCGAGGGAATCATCGTGACCGCAGTCAACCTCGAATGGCAGGACTTGCCGTTGGGACAATTGCTGGAAAAGAAATACAAGACGCCCGTTTCGGTTCTGAACGACAGCCAGGCGACCGCCATTGGGGAATTTGTATATGGAGGCGAACATGCCCGCGACGAAAATTTGATCGTGGTTAATGTAAAGCACGGCATCGGTTCGGGCATTCTGGTCAACGGCCGTTTGTTTCAAGGCGATGGCGGCGGGGCGGGGGAGATTGGTCATGTGGTTGTTCAGGAAAACGGCGAATTGTGCCGTTGTGGAAAGCGCGGCTGTCTTGAAACGGTCTCCAGCCTGCGGGCGGCGCTTAAGCAAATGAAATGCAATTCCATTGACGAAGCGCAGGCGGCTTTCTCGTCCGGCGATAAACGGGCAATGGAAGTTGTTGAAACCGCCGCGCATTATCTTGGGATATCGCTTGCCAATCTGATCGGCACGCTCAACATTCACAAGATTGTGCTGACAGGCGACATGACCCGCTTCGGCGCGAAGTGGCTGGAGGCGGTCAACGCATCCATGCGCAACGCGGCGCTGACGCGGCTTTCGGAAAACACAAAACTCGAACTTGGCGCTCTCGATTATCGCGCCTGCATCCTTGGCGCGTCGGCGTATTTGTTGCTTGACGATTACTTACTTTTGTTTCAACAGGAAAACCAGCCGTGAAGTTAATTATCCCTAAAGTTGTTCCGCCATTGGATGAAGGGTTTCGCCCGGCTGTGCTGGCGAATCGGAATTTTCAGCGCGAGGTTGGGGCGAACGGCGAACGCGCCGTTATCGTCCTGGAAAGAAGCGGCGGAGAATTCTCCCGCTTTGAAATGCGGGTCCACCCCGAAGGACATCCCGATTTTGAATCCAATTATCAATATATCGAACGCGTTGTTAAATTTTTGCTCTGGCAGCGCGGCGGGCATACCGTCTACATCGGCGGGCCGCGCGGGATTGGGGAATATATCCGCAAGACGTATGCGGTGGATGGCGCCCGGAAATTTGATTTTCATTTCATGGGGACGCAGGTGTATGAAAAGGAACTTGTGACGGTTGTTTGCGCGGCGGAGGAGACCCCCGCCTCACGCGAGACCGGGAAACTGCTCGGACGAAATTTAAACGGTTGCCGCATCGGGTTCGATCTCGGCGCTTCAGACCGCAAAGTCAGCGCGGTGGTGGACGGCGTTCCGGTGTATAGCGAAGAGGTGGTTTGGGAGCCGCGCAAGAACGCCGACCCCGACTATCACTACCGCGAAGTGATGGCCGCATTGAAAACCGCCGCGAGCAAACTGCCGCGCGTGGACGCCATCGGCGGAAGTTCGGCCGGCATTTATGTGGACAACCGCCCGATGGTGGCGTCGCTGTTTCGCGGCATTCCCGCCGAACGCTTTGGCGAGATCAAAAATATGTTTTTAAGAATCCGCGACGAGATGGGCGCGCCGCTGGAGGTCATCAACGACGGCGATGTGACCGCGCTGGCGGGTTCGATGTCCATTGAGGATAACGGCATTTTAGGCATTGCGCTCGGCTCCAGCGAGGCGGCCGGGTATGTGAACATGGAAGGTCACATTATGGGCTGGCTGAACGAACTGGCTTTTGCGCCGATTGACTACAGCCCCGACGCGCCTTCCGACGAGTGGTCGGGCGATAAGGGCGTGGGCGCGTTGTATTTTTCGCAACAGTGCGTTTTTCGGCTGGCGCCCAGGGCGGGCATATCTGTCCCTGTTAATGTGACGGATGCGGAAAAATTGAAATTTGTTCAGCAAAAACTGGAGGCGGGCGAGGACGGCGCGACGAAGATCTGGCAGAGCATGGGCGTTTATCTCGGCTATGGAATTGCGCATTATGCGGATTTTTACGACATCAAGCATGTTTTGATTTTGGGACGTTGTACCTCCGGCCGCGGCGGCGACCTGTTGATCGAGGGCGCGAAGAAAGTGTTTGAAGCCGAATTCCCGGAGTTGTTGAAGAAGATTGAACTGCACCTGCCGGACGAGAAAATTCGCCGGGTGGGGCAGTCGGTGGCGGCGGCGAGTTTGCCGGCGGTGTAGTGATCCGTCATTGCGAGGGCGTTCTTGTTCTTTGCCCGAAGCAATCTCCCTCTCAATTTCGAGATTGCTTCGTCGGGAAAAGCGCCCCCCTCGCAACGACACAATAAGGAAAAAATGAACTTTCATCTCAATACAGCCGAAATTTACATCCCCGATGATGCGCCGGAGGAAAAGGCGCTTGCCCGGACGACGCATCTGTGCCTTGCCGCGCATCAGGATGATATCGAGATCATGGCGGCGCAACCGATCATCGAGTGCTATCAGCAAAAGGATAAATGGTTTACGGGCGTGGTGGTGACCGATGGACGCGGCTCTCCGCGCAACGGTATTTATGAAAATTACAGCGATGACGAAATGCGGCTGGTGAGATTCAAGGAACAGCGCAAGGCGGCGTTTGTCGGCGATTTTGCGGCGCAGATCATGCTGGACATTCCCAGCAAGGTCGTCAAGGACGCGTCCCGCCCGGAGCCGGTGGACGATATTGTGGAGATTCTGCGGGCGACAAAGCCGAAGGCGGTCTACACCCACAACCTGGCGGATAAACACGACACGCACATCGGAGTCGCCCTCAGGGTAATCGAAGCCCTCAGAAAACTGAACCCGGCTGAACGTCCCGAAAGAGTCGTTGGGTGCGAAGTCTGGCGCGCGCTGGATTGGATGGTCGACTCGGACAAGGTTGTGATGGACCTTTCCCATCACGAGAATTTGCAGGCTGCATTACTGGGTGTGTTCGATTCGCAGATCGCGGGCGGCAAACGCTACGATCTCGCTTCGATGGGACGCCGCCGCGCCAATGCCACGTACTTTGTATCGCACGGCGTGGATGACGCGACGGGTTTGTCCTACGGCATGGATATGACCCCGCTTATGAACGATGCGAACATCAACCCCCTGGAGTTTGTGCGGGAATTCATCCATCGTTTTGAACGCGACGTTTGTGAGAGAGTTGGCCGGATGAGATGAACGTGTTCAAAATTTAAATCATCCCCGGAAAGGAGCGCCGGAAAAGAAAAGATAACGCAACTTTTGATTAGGTTCCTTCGAGCAAACTGGTACAAAAAAATCATAAGGAGAAGAAAGATGCAAAAGAAACTGTACGTTTTGTTATCCATCCTGGTTTTGGCAAGCATGGCCTTGTCCGCTTGCGGAACCCCCGCCACCGAAGCGCCGGCCGCCACCGAAGCCCCGGCTACCGAAGCCCCCGCCACCGAGGCTCCTGCCACCGAAGCCCCCGCCACCGAAGCAGCCGGCGAAGAGATCACCCTTACCCTCGGTTCCTGGCGCGTGGACGATGTTGCCGCATGGGAAGCGATCAACGCCGCCTTCCATGAGAAATACCCCAACATCACCGTCAAGTTCGACCCGACCAACCCGCCCGACTACAATGCCACGCTTCGCACCCAGCTCGAGACCGGCACCGGACCCGACCTGTTCTTCGTCCGCTCCTTTGCAACCGGGCGCGAACTGTTCGACGCCGGTTACATTGCTTCCCTGAAAGACCTGCCCGGCATCAGCGACAACTTTACCGAAGCCTCCCGCGCTCCGTGGGCGACCGACTCCGGCGAACCCTACGCCGTGCCGATCATTGCCGTTTCGCACGGTATTTACTACAATAAAGACATCTTTGCCGCCAACGGCATTGAAATCCCGGCCACCTGGGAAGACCTCATGGCCGCCTCGCAAAAACTGCTCGACGCGGGCGTGATCCCCTTCGCCAACGGCACCAAGGACGCCTGGGACATCAACGAAGTCGTCATGATGCAATTCATCCCCAGCAACATCGGCGGCTACGAAGGACGCATGGCCTACCTGAACGGCGACCGCTGCTTCAACAGCGAAGAAATCGTCGCCTCCTTCCAGCAGATTGACGATATGCAACCCTACCTGCCCAACGGCTTTGAAGCGGTCAGCTACTACGACGCCGAACAACTCTTCGCCCAGGGACAGGCCGCAATGATGATGGACGGCTCCTGGTCCATTGGCGCGTTCAAAAAAGACGCCACCGACTTTGAATGGGGCGTGTTCTACCCGCCCGCGCTCGCCGGAAAGGACACCTACGTCACCTTCCATGTAGACGCCGCCGTCGGCGCGAATGCCGCCTCCCCGAATCTGGAAGCCGCCAAACTCTTCCTCGAATTCCTCGAATCGCCCGAATTTGCGGAACTGCTCGGCAACAACCTGCCCGGTTTCTTCCCGCTCACCAAGGACGCCCCGACCCTCAGCGACCCGATTGCCGCCGACTTCATGGCCTTCAACAACAACGCCGCCGGTGTGGACATCCGCTTCGTCTGGGAAAAACTCCTCGCCGCCCCCTCCGGCAGCGTGGACGCCTACACCTCCCTCAACAACAACGTGATCGCCGTGTTGAAGGATGAGAAGACCCCGCAGGAAGCCGCCGACGCCTTCAACGCCGACGTGGCCGCCTGGTACGAACCCGCCGCTGGCTGCAAGTAAACCAGCCTCGCATTTCATGGCAGGGATGGGCAACCATCCCTGCCATACCAAGAAGAGAGAGACATGAGCCGGATAACCGCCCCCCAAGGATTTCTCAACCCGAAAAAACGCCTCACCCTGACCTGGGTCCTCTTCCTGCTCCCCGCGCTTCTTGTCTACCTGACGTTTATGGCGGGTCCCCTGTTCGACTCGCTGCGCCTCAGCCTCTACACCGGCGAAGGCTACAACCCAAAGACCTTTGTCGGTTTCCAAAACTACATTAATCTTTTTACCAACCCGCTCTGGCGCGAGAAATTCATCAACGCCTTTACCAACACCTGCGTTTTCTTCGCCATCCACATGCTTGTGCAAAACACGCTCGGGTTGTTGTTTGCCAATTTATTATCCTCCGATTTCAAAGGCAGAAATTTCTTCCGCACGATCATTTTTGCCCCCGCCACCCTCTCCGTCCTCGTCGTCGGCTTTTTATGGACGCTGATCCTCAACCCGCAATGGGGGGCGGTGAATAAAATTTTCATGGCATTGGACATGAAGCAGTTTGCCCTGCCCTGGCTCGGGCGCGAAAACCTGGCCCTGCCCGCCATCTCGCTTACTTCCGTCTGGCAGTGGGTGGGCATGCCTACCGTCATGTTCCTCGCCGGGCTGATGGGCATCTCCGACGAATTGCTCGAAGCCGCGCGCATTGACGGCGCCTCCGAATGGAACATTTTCTGGCGTATTAAATTCCCCCTGCTCAAACCGGTCATCGGCGTGGTCGCCATCCTGACCTTCGTGGACAACTTCAACGCCTTCGATGTCATCTACGCCATGGCGGGCGCGAAGGGCGAACCGGCATATTCGACCGACCTGCTGGCAACCCTGTTCTACCGCACCGGCATCGCGGGCGAACACCCCGTCGGCATCCCCGATATGGGCATGGGCGCGGCCATCGCCACCCTGACCTTTGCCATTTTAATGACGGGCGTGCTTTCCTGGCTGTATTTCTCACGCAAGCAGGCGACGGAGTAGGGAGAAACATCATGCGCTGGAACAGACTTCAACACTTCTTCACCTACGTTGTCCTTACCCTCTGGTCGGTCATTGTCCTTTTTCCCATCTGGACGCTCCTCGTCAATTCATTCAAACCGCAGAAGGAAATCTTCAAAGACCCGTTTGGTTTTCCAAAAAACTTCACCCTCGACGGCTACCGCGAAGCCTGGAGCAACGGACGCTTTGATCTGTATTTCATCAACACCATCATCGTCACGGTACTCGCGCTGGGGCTGATTCTGTTCATCGGCTCGATGGCGGCCTACGCGCTGGCAAAGTGGAAATCGCCCGCCGCCAACTTCCTGTACGTTTTCTTCATCGCCGGTCTGATGATCCCCATCCGCCTCGGCACGCTCGACCTGGTGCGGCTGATCAAAGCCCTGAATTTGCAGGACACCTACTGGAGCCTGATCCCCGTCTATGTGGCGATGGGAATGCCGATTGCGACCTTTGTATTGACGGCTTTCATCAAGGAACTGCCGGGCGAAATGTTCGAAGCCGCAAAAATAGACGGCGCGTCCGAATGGCAGGTGTACAGCCGCATCGTCCTGCCGCTCATGCGCCCCGCGCTGGCCACGGTGGCGATCTTCAACATGATCAAGATCTGGAACGACTTTTGGTTCCCGCTGGTTTTCATCCGCGCCGAAGAGTCGCGCACGGTGGCGCTGGGCGTTTCGTTGCTGTTCGGCCAATACCGCACAGACTGGACGCGCGCCCTAGCTGTTCTTTCGCTGGCGGCGGTCCCAATGCTGATCCTTTACATTCTGCTGGCGCGCGAATTCATCAAGGGCTTGACGGCGGGCGCGGTGAAAGGCTAGGATGAACGGACGCGAACGCATGGCGCATGCCATGCGCTGCCAGCAAGCCGACCGGGTTCCAGTCATGTGCCAGTTGGCGCTGGGGCATTATTTCTTGAACGCCGGTCTTGCCCCGCATGAAATCTGGTTCAGCAGCGAAGGCTTTGCGGAGGCGCTCGTCGCCATGCAAAGACGCTACCGCTTCGACGGCATCCTCATCAACCTGCCCGGACGTCCGCGCGGGTTTTTGAATCAGATCAAAAAAATCGAGAAGACGAAAAAGGGGGAGACGGTTACCTGGAAGAACGGACATGTGACCATCATCCCCTGGGACGACAACGCCCAATACGTTTACCCGGCCCGCCCGGAACTTACGCCGCGCGCCGATTTGGGGACGCTCGACCCCGACCGTTTGGACGACATTGACCAATTCCCCGGCTATCTTTGGAATACCTATCACGTTCCGTGGATCGAAGGCAAGGCGGACCCCGGCCCCTTGAACGAAATCCCCGATTATTTCTTCGATACCATAGACCTTGTGCGCGAAAAAACGAACGGAGAAATCTCGATTCACGGCGAAGTCTTTTCCCCGTTTACGCATTACCTCGAATTGATCGGCTACCAGAACGCCATCATCGGGCTGGTGAAGAACAGGGAAAAGGTCAAGGCGTTGATGGAACGACTCACAGACGCGGCAATTGCCTGGGCGGCCGCTCAGGCCCGGCACGGGGTGGATGCGGTGCTCATCTCCTCCGCCTTCGCGGGCGGCGGATTCATCTCCCCCAAAATGTACGCGGAATATGTCCTGCCGTATGAACGAAGACTGGCGGATGCGATCCGCGCCTGCGATGTTCCGGTTTACACTCACACCTGCGGCAAGATCGGCGACCGGCTCGACCTGATGGAGCAGACGCATACGATGGGCATTGACACGCTCGACCCGCATCCGCTTGGCAATGTGGAATTGGCGGACGCGAAGAACGGCGTGGGACAGCGGATGTTTTTAAAAGGTAACATGAACTCGGTGTCTTTGCTGGAGTATGAGACGAAAGAGGAAGTGATCGCCGAAGCGAGCGAACGCATTGCCATCGGCAAACCCGGCGGCGGATATATTTTAAGTTCGGCCTGCTCCGTTGCCCCGCGCGTGGAGCCGTGGAAGATAGAACTATTCACCCCGCTGGCTGAAGAAATTGGGAGATACGACACATGACGCTTTTTTCCGAGATCAACGAACAACCCGGACGCATTGCGGCGACGCTTGCCTCCCAAAAAAAACGCGCGGAGAAGATCGCGGCTGAGATTCACAAGCGCGATATTCGATACGTCTTTCTCGCCGCGCGCGGCACATCGGACAACGCTGGGCGGTATGCCAATTACCTGCTCGGCGCGCTGAACGGGTTGCCGCTGGCGCTGGCGACGCCCTCGTTGTTCACGTATTACAAAAAGCCGCCGGTCTTGAAAAACGCGCTGGTGATCGGAATTTCGCAATCGGGCAAGTCGCCGGATATTGTCAGCGTGCTGGAGGAGGGGCGGCGGCAGGGATGTATGACTCTCTCGATGACGAACGAACCCGCCTCGCCCCTCGCCCAAGCCTCCGATTTTGTGCTGGAACTTGGGGCGGGCGCCGAAAAAGCGGTTGCGGCCACAAAGACCTACACGGCAGAGTTGATGTGCGTGGCCATGCTCTCCGCCGCGCTGGCGAACAATGCCCGCATGTGGGCGGAACTGGGCCAGGTCTCCGGCTGGATGAAGGCGGCGCTGAAGCAGAACGACTTCATCGCGCAGGCTGCGCAGCGCTATCGCTATATGGATCAGACCGTCGTGCTGGGGCGCGGATTTAACTACGCCACCGCCTTTGAATGGGCGCTGAAGTTAAAGGAACTGACCTACATCATCGCCGAGCCATATTCCTCGGCGGATTTTGCGCACGGGCCAATTGCAATGGTCGAGAGCGGCTATCCCGTTTTTGCTGTGGCGGCCAGGGGGCGGGTATTCAACTCCATGCTGGAAATGCTCAAAAGATTGCGCTCCGAAATTGCGGCGGAATTGGTTGTCATTTCCAACGATAAGCGGGCGCTGTCGCTGGCGCAAATCCCGCTGTCCATTCCGGTTGAAACGCCGGAGTGGCTCTCGCCGCTGGTGAACATTCTGCCCGCGCAATTGTTTGCCTATCATCTGACGCGGGCCAAGGGCTACAACACCGAACAGCCGCGCTCCATCCGCAAGGTGACGGAAACGAAGTAGCCAATCCGGCGCAAAGGCGGACAAACAGCGCATAATCACCCCAAATCGGTCATGTTATACTGAGTGCAACTTCTTAAACCCGGCGGTGTTATATGATGCAAGCCCGCCGGTAAGGCTTATTACTTGTCGGAACCGGAATATCACGAAGACGAAGCCCTTGCCCGCGCCTCTCAAGGCGATCGAGAAGCGTTCGGCCAGTTGTACGAGCGTTATGCGGAACGCATCTTCAATTACGTCTATTATCGCACCGGGAATTTGCACGACGCCGAAGACCTGACGGCGCGCGTCTTTCAGCGGGCGATGAACCATATTCGTAGTTACACAAACCGCGGCGCGCCGTTTTCAGCCTGGTTGTACCGCATTGCCCACAACCTCGTGGCGAACTGGCACCGCGATCGGAGTCGCAAGCAGGAGATCGCGATAGACGACCTGCCGATCCTACCGGCGAAAGGCGATCACCCTGAAAGGAATCTTGTCCGTTCGCAGGAGCAGGACGCCCTTCTGAGAATAATCCGCGCGCTTCCGCCGGAGAGACAAAACTTGCTTATCTTGAAATTCGTCGAAGGCATGTCCAACGCCGAGATCGGCAAAATCATGGGTAGAAGCGAAGGCGCCGTGAAGAGCCTGTACCACCGCACTTTACTGGCGCTTCGAGACCAGCTCGAAGACCAAAATCTAAGTCTTGAAGGAGAGTGAAGCATGGCAGTGCGAATTGTGACCGACGGCGCAGTGGACGTTCCCGCAGAATGGTACAAGGAATACGACATCAACCGGATTCCCATCAACGTGCATTTCGGCGAGGAAAAGACCTTTATCCAGGATGTGGAACTTGACCTCGATGGATTCTACAAACTGATTGACGGCAAGAACCTGCCGCATCCCAAGACCTCCCAGCCTTCGCCGCATCAATTTGTGGAATACTACAAGAAGATCGCCCAGCCCGGCGACACTGTTCTCTCGATCCACATCACCAGCAAACTCTCCGGCACTTACGCCTCATCCGTTGCGGCGGCGGAGGAATTGAAAGGCTCGTACAACATCGTGCCGGTGGATACCCTGTGCGGCTCAATGGGCACCGCCTTCATGTGCCGCAGCGCGCGAAAGATGGAACGCGCCGGGAAGAGCGTGGAAGAGATCGTCAAATTCATCGAAGACGCGCGCAATAAAACGTACGTCATCCTCACGCTCGATACGCTCGAATACGCCAAACGCAGCGGGCGCGTCGGCGCGCTTTCGGCGGCGATGGCTTCGTTGCTCAATGTCAAGCCGGTCGCCATGCTGAAGGACGGCGTGGTGGACATGGTGGATCGCACCCGCGCGCGCAAGGCCGCCATCGGGCGGGTGATCGAACTCGGCAAACAAGCCGTCGGCGACGCGCCGGTCGCCATGGGCGGGGTGCACGCCCGCGACGAAGCCTCGTGCAAGACGCTGCTCGAAGAGGCGAAGAAACACTTCAACGTCAAGGAAACTTTCATGACAGACCTTGCCATCTCGCTCGCCATCAACTTCGGCCCCGGCACGGTTGGATTGGTGTTATATCCCGCTGAATAAGAATCATGAACGACGCCCAGACCTTCCCCTCCTCAGAAGCCGACTTACGATCCCTCGAAACGCGTCTCTCGCGGACCTTGAAGCGGGTGACGCCTCCGAATGGCATGGTCGAACGTCTGAGAAGCCGCATCCAGATGCCGACGCGTTCCGAGATCACGCTGCGGCTCTCGGACTGGCGCAGGATGTTCTTTGTCTTCGGCGGCGTGATCTCCGGGATGTTGATCCTGGTTACGATTGCGCGCGCGTTCTATTATTTCGCCGCGCGCAGTAAAACAAGCCTGTGACACAAGCCCATAGGCTTGTGTCACAAAATAGCAAAAAAGCCCTGGGATTTTCCCGGGGCTTTTTTGCGGGACATATTAAAATTTGTCCTCCTGGTTCATCAGCCACTCGCACAGCGCTTTCGACTCCGCGATCAGATCGGCTTCGATGGGGAGTTTGACCTCTTCGGTGACGCGCAAGGTCAAATGGTCGGCGACCCGCTTCAGGTCGGGGGGGAGAGGCGCGGACTCTTTGATCAGATTCAGCAGGTCGTGGGCGGAGCGGCTTGGAGGGCGAATCCCGTTGCGGAGGAGATAATCCCGAATTGCGATTCCCGCCGCGCGGCGGGCGCAGACGCGAGCTTGTCCCTCGTTGCCGTTCGTCCTTGCCTTTTGCGCCTGCTCGAATTCGCGTTGGATTTCATGGGTGGCGTCGTTCATATTTGCGATTATATAATACGCGCGGGTATAATGCGGGAATATCGCATGGAGGCTGAGCATGAATAAGACTATATGGAAATTGTTTACGGGCTTTGTCGCCCTGAGTTTGACAATGTCCGCGTGCGGCGGATTGCCCGCGCCGGAAGGCGCCGCCGAAGCGCCGGCGACGTCGCAGCCTTCGCTGGAGCAAGCCCCCGACCCGGACGGCGAAGGTCCGCGGGTCGTGACCGGTAAGGTGGAATATACCGACCTGTTCTTTACGATGGGCGTCGCCGAGCCGGTTGTGATTTTGGAGGATCAGGGCGGCTTTGTGAAACGCGACCGCAAGTTTTTGATCCCGGTCGAGTCGCAGGTGATGGGACAGATCACTTCGGATTTTTATACCTCTCCATTTACTTATAGTTTAACCCTGCCCTCCGAGCCGAAAGGCACGCTGAACGACGTGGATCACGACGGCGCGGAAGACACCGGCGTGATGATATTCGCCGTCGCTTATTGGACGAATACCTGGGGCGACCCGTATCTCGAACGGCGCGATCAGGGCGGCGGCGGCTGGTCGAGCGCGTACGCTTCGACGCGCGTCAGCGACGCCAGCGATTCGTTTTTGGAAGTGTTCGGCGGGCAGTATCTGGTCTTTGCGCCGGATGCGAACCAGCAATTCCCCTCTGATTTCGGCGCTGACGAAGAATTATTCACCGACGACGATCCGCTCATGGATTTGCCCGCAGGTTGGTCTGTGGTTGACATGGACCAGTCGCCGTTTGTCATTGACCGTTCGGAGAATCCGACGCTCGATCTTTACGAACCCGAAAGTTCCGCGCTCGACGATTTCACTCAGTTGTCTTACACCGAGGCGTTCGATGCGATGCTGGAAAAATTCAGGGAGGAGTACGCTTATACGGAATTGAAGGGGGTGGATTGGGACGCGCGCAAAGAGGAGTTCCGCCCGCGCTTTGAAGAGGCTGAAAAAGCCAAAGACGCCCATGCCTTCGCGTTGGCGTTGCGCGATTTCCTGTGGTCCATCCCTGATACGCATGTTGGCATGGATACCACCGCGCTCAACGACGATTTTGCCGCAGATATTGCGGGAGGGATCGGCCTGGCGCTGGGCGAGACCAGCGACGGCGTGATCTTCGCCCGATACGTCACCCCGAAGGGACCGGCGGACGAGGCGGGCATTGTCTTCGGCGCGGAGATCGTGTCGCTTGACGGTAAACCAATTGACGACGTTGTATCGGCGGCTGTGCCGTGGTCTTCGCCGTTCAGCAACCCCGAGGTGGAACGTTTGCAGCAATTGCGTTACGCCACGCGCTTCCGCGCGGAAAAAGGCGAAGTTGAGATCGCGTTCGTCAACCCGGGCGGCGCGGAACAAACCGCCACGCTCGCTGTGGTTTCGGAGCGCGAAAGTTTCAGCGCAACTTCGTTCTATGCGGGGCAGCCTCAAACCTCCCTGCCGGTGGAGTTCGAAATCCTGCCGAGCGGGTACGGCTACATCAAGATCAGCAGTTTTTCGGATAACCAGGTGCTGACGATCCAGGCGTGGGAGTACGCGCTTCAATATTTCAATGACAACGATATCCCCGGCGTGATCCTCGACATGCGCTACAACGGCGGCGGGAGCGGCTGGCTGGCGGATCAGATGGCGGCGTATTTCTTCGATAAGGAAATCCTAACCGGCATCAGCGCGGTTTACGACGAAGTGACGGGCGAGTTTTATACCGACCCCGACACCGAGGCGTTGATGATCCCGCCGCGGGAGGGCTTGCAATACAAGGGCCCGGTCGTGGTGATGGTGGGACCCGCCTGCGCCAGCGCGTGCGAGTTCTTCTCGTATAACATGACCATCGAAGACCGCGCGGTCGTCGTCGGGCAATATCCAACCGCCGGGGCGGGCGGGGGCGTGGAAGCGTTCCTGATGCCGGAAGATACCTACGTGCAGTTGACTGTCTCGCGCCAGATGGATGCGGACGGGAATGTCCACATCGAGGGCGGCGGCGTCAAGCCGGATGTGCGCGTGCCGGTGACGATCGAATCCGTTCAGCGCGAAGGGGCGGGCGAGGATGTCATCCTCGAAGCGGCGGTGAAGGTTATCAGCCAGCCCAAAGGCGCAGGCGTGACTCCATCCGCGCCGCCCAAGGTTGCGTCACAGAGCGAGGCGGAAAACGCCCTGTCGGGAGGCGCGCCGTTTCTCGAAGACAAGGCGCGCGAACAATACTCCTCCGAGGAAACATCCGCCCCGGGCGTGTTGGCGTACACGGTTCCGCTGACGAAATCCGAGACCTTGATCTGGGGCTACTTCTGGTGCGCGACCACGCAGGAAGTCCTGGATCAGAACTTCACGCAGATTGAAATCAACTTCGAGATGAACGGCGAGGCGGTCCCGCTCGATAAGTTCGTCATCACTGACCTGCCTTCGGGCGAAAATCAATGCCGCGTGATCTTTACCGCCCTCTCCGACTGGAAATCCGGCGAGCATCACTTGACCACCGCCGTCACGTTCAAGGCCCCCATCAACGACGGGATGGAAGACTACCCGGCAGGCGATTACATCTCGGAGTATTCGGTATTTGCGCCGTAGCCCGAATTGACATCCACCCTTACATCTGCTACACTAGAAGTTGTCAGACAAATTTAGTCCAATCATTGAGCGTCTATCCGATTGCTCGTTCACCGGACCACGCGACTAAACCTCATGGCAACCCTTCTTATCAAGAACGCCCATATCGTCACCATGGATGACCGCCAGACCGAGATCCCGGATGGCGGCATCTTTGTCCGGCGCGGATTCATCGAAGAAATAGGGCAAACTTCCAGTTTGCCAGCCACCGCCGACGAAGTCCTTGACCTCAAAGGTCACGTCGTCCTGCCGGGCTTGGTCAACACGCATCATCACTTCTACCAGACCCTGACCCGCGCCGTCCCCGCCGCGCAGGACGCCAATCTTTTCAACTGGCTCAAGACTCTCTACCCCATTTGGGCGCGGATTCAACCCGACGATATTTTTACATCGACTCAAACTGCGCTGGCGGAACTTGCCCTCTCAGGCTGTACCACCGCCTCGGATCACCTCTATCTCTACCCGAACGGCTCGAAACTTGACGACGAGATTTCCGCCGCCCTCGAACTTGGATTGCGCCTGCACGCCTCACGCGGCTCGATGTCGCTCGGCGAATCCCAGGGCGGGTTGCCCCCCGACAGCGTGGTGGACAGCGAAGACAACATCCTCAAAGATTCCCAGCGCCTGATCGAAAAATATCACGACGCCAAACCCGGCTCGATGACTCAAATTGTCCTCGCGCCCTGCTCGCCGTTCAGCGTCACCACCGACTTGATGAAACAATCCGCCAAACTGGCGCGGAAGTACGGCGTGCATCTCCACACGCATTTGGCCGAGACCGAAGACGAAGAACAATTCTGCATGAAGATGTTCGGACATCGCCCCGTCGGTTACATGCAGGAGGTGGACTGGATCGGCGACGACGTCTGGTTTGCCCATGCCGTCTGGGTCAATGACGAGGAGGTAAAAGTTTTCGCCCAACACAACTGCGGCGTGGCGCATTGCCCCACCTCAAATATGCGCCTCGCTTCGGGGATTGCGCCTGTTCAAAAGTACCGCGCGGCGGGCGTCAACGTCGGCCTGGGCGTGGACGGCTCCGCCTCCAACGACGGCTCGAATCTGCTTGCAGAAGTGCGAAATGCCATGCTCGTTTCCCGCGTCAAAGAAGGACTGACGGGCTATTCCCTCTCCAATGACCCGAATCGAAAATTGATGACGGCGCGCGAAGCCTTATATTTGGGAACTCGCGGCGGCGCAGCCGTCTTGGGACGCAACGACATCGGCTCGCTGGAACCCGGCAAATGCGCCGACTTCTTCGCCCTCAACCTGAACAAACTCGGTTACGCCGGAATGCACGACCCCGTCTCGGCGGTCGTCTTCGGTCAATCCTTCAACGCGGATTACACCTTCGTCGGCGGCAAAGCGGTTGTCAGGGAAGGTCAACTTGCGACTGTGGATCAGGGCAAATTGATCGAAAAACACAACGCGGCGGCGAAGCGCCTGCTGGCGGGCTGACGTTCGCGAAAAGATAAACGACAATGAACGATGTTTTGCTCAAACCTGCAATGACTGACGCCCGAAAAGAAACCGCAATAATCCCGTACGCGCTTTTGGCGTTGTACGCCCTGCTGATCCTTCGCAACGCCTGGATTTCAGACGACGCAATCATCACCTTTCGCGCCGTGGAAAACTTTCTGTCCGGTTATGGGCCGGGCTACAACCCGTTCGTGCGCGTACAGGCCTTCACGCATCCGCTCTGGATGTCGTTGATCGCCCTCGTTTACTTCATCGGCGGCTTATTCCTGCCCAGCCTGCCAAACGCCCTGTTCTACGCGACGTTCTTTCTATCCATCGCCTTTTCCGTTCTTACCGTTTTTATTTTATTGACCCGCGTCTCCCGGCCGGACGTTTTATCCCTCTCCCTGGCGGCGTTGCCCTTGAGCCTTTCCAACGGATTTATTGATTTCTCCACATCCGGGCTGGAGAATCCGCTGACGCATTTTCTCCTCATCGTCTTTATCGCCTCTTTTCTTTCGGGGAAGTCGAATCCGGCGCGGCTGGCATTGATCTCCTCCCTGATTTTGCTCAACCGCATGGACGCCTTTCTGATGACGGCCCCCGCGCTCCTTTATGTTTTGTGGGCGTCCAATGAACGCAAAAAAATACTCGGGCAAATGTTCGCTGGGTTTCTTCCATTTCTCGCATGGGAGATATTCTCGCTGTTTTACTTCGGGTTTTTATTCCCCAACACCGCCTACGCAAAATTGAACACAGGCGTTCCGCACAGCGCCCTGATCCAGCAGGGGCTGGATTATTTCCTGAACGCGCTCAATTGGGATGCGATTACGCTTTTCGGCATTTTGCTGGCGGGGCTTTCCCTGTACGCCAGCCCCGACCGCAAACGCCTGTTCCTATTCATAGGCGTTGCGCTCTATTTGCTCTACATCGTATGGATCGGCGGAGACTTTTTTGCCGGACGCTTCCTGTCCGCGCCGTTGCTGGTCTCAACCGCCATCGTCTCCGGCCACCTTGAGGGGAGGCAGGCGCAGGGCATCGCCCTGTCCGTCGTCGTTTTGTTCGGGGCGTTTTCCATCCGTTCGCCGCTGTGGTCGTCGAACATGGTCGCCTACCTGCCCGCCTATCCCATCTCAGACCGCAACGCCATCTCGGATCAACGGCTGGAGTATTTCGGCAACGAGCGCAAGGGACAATTCAACAGTTTTGTGGAAAACGGGTTCAGAGAATTTGAATGGGGCTCGCCCTTTGCCGGAAATCAATGGCGCTTCACCGGCTTTGAGGAAGTTTATGTGGCGGAGGCGCTCGGCAAGCCCGCCTATAAAAAAGGCCCGAATACCTATGTGATTGATTACTACGCCCTTTCCGACCCGTTATTGGCGCGCCTGCCCGCCTCCGAATGGGAGATCGGCCACTTTCGCCGCGACCTGCCCGAAGGCTACCTTGAAACCTTGCAGACCGGCGGGAATAAAATTACCGACCCCAATCTATCCCGTTATTACGATAAACTGAATTATATTATTTCCGGCCCGTTGTGGAATTGGGACCGCATCGTCGAAATTTGGAGATTCAACGCCGGACAATACGATCCACTGCTGGAAAAATATCTGGAGAGCGTTTCGCATTAATGCGATATGGAGGCATTATGTCGTCATCCACCAAATTGACTGCCGCGCTCATAGACGTCGCCATGGGGCGCGCCCACGCCGACCTTGTGATTCAAAACGGCAAATGGGTCAGCGTGCAGTCCGGCGAGATCATTCCGAACATTGACATTGCCGTTGTTCACGGGCGGATCGCATTTGTCGGGCGCGACACAAGCCATACCATCGGCAGGAAAACCAAAGTGATGGACGCAAAGGGGAAATATCTCGTCCCCGGCTTGCTGGACGGGCACATGCACGTCGAGTCGGGTATGCTCACGGTTACGGAATTCGTCCGCGCGGTGGCGGTGCGCGGCACGACCGGCATGTTCATTGACCCGCATGAGATCGCAAATATCTTCGGTCTTAAGGGCGTCAAACTGATGGTGGATGAAGCGCAGAAACAACCCATCCACGTCTGGGTGCAAATGCCCTCCTGCGTGCCGTCCGCGCCGGGATTGGAAACCCCCGGCTCATCCATCGGCCCGAAAGAGGTTGCGACGGCGATGAAGTGGAAGGGCATCATTGGGCTGGGCGAGATGATGAACTTCCCCGGCGTGTTCATGGGCGATAAAAAGATGCTCGATGAAATGTCCGCGACCCATGCGGCAAATAAAGTCATCGGCGGCCATTACGCTTCGCCCGACCTCGGCTTGCCCTTCCACGGCTACGCCGCCGGCGGCGCGGAGGACGACCACGAAGGCACGCGCATGGAGGACGCGATTGCCCGCGTCCGGCAGGGGATGAAGGCCATGTTGCGCTACGGCTCGGCGTGGCATGACGTTGCCGCGCAGGTCAAAGCCATCACCGAAAAGAAACTGGATTCGCGCCGCTTCATCCTCGTCACCGACGACTCTCACGCCGCCACCCTGACCGGGGAAGGCCACATGGATCGCGTCCTGCGCCATGCGATCGGCGAGGGACTCAACCCGATGACCGCGATTCAAATGATGACGATCAACACCGCCGAACATTTCGGACTGGGCAGGGAGATGGGCATGATCGCCCCGGGCAGGTGGGCGGATATTCTGCTGGTCGAAGACCTGATGAACTTTAAAGCCGACCTGGTGATTGCAAAGGGACAGGTTATTGCGGAGAACGGCGAATGGCAGGTCAAACTTCCGGCGGTGAAATATCCCAAATCCGTCACCAACTCCATTCGCCTTAAGCGAAGACTCACAGCGGCCGACTTTGCCCTTCGGACAAGAGCCGCAGACGGGGCGGAGATCGAGGCGCATGTCATCGGGGTGATCGAGAATCAGGCGCCGACCCGCCATCTGAGGATAAAAGTCAAAGCCGAGGGCGGCGAAGTCAAAGCGGATATTAAACGCGATATTGCCAAAATTGCGGTGGTGGAGCGCCATAAGGCGACAGGCAAAGTGGTGGTCGGACTGGTCAGCGGGTTTGAGTTCACGCGCAAATGCGCCGTCGCTTCCACGGTCGCGCACGACAGCCATCACATGATTGTGGTCGGCACCGACGACGCCAGCATGGCGATTGCCGCGAACGAATTGGCCGCTTGCGGCGGCGGTCAGATCGTTGTGATGGACGGCGAGGCAATCGGCAAGGTCGAGTTTCCGATCGCGGGGTTGATGTCCAGTGAGCGGGCGGATGTTGTGGCGAAGAAAGCCGCGACCGTGCTGGAAGGCTTCAAGATGTGCGGCAGCGAATTGAACAACCCGAACATGCAATTGAGCCTGATGGCGCTGGTCGTCATCCCTGAGTTGAGAATTTCCGATAAAGGTCTGGTGGATGTGACCAAGTTCGATTTTGTGCCGGTATTGGAAGATTGAGAAAGAAACCCCATGGCAAACTTTCCGTTTCAACGATTGCAGGCAGACCTTGCCGCGTTGATCAATAAAACCCCCGCCGGTCAACGCCTGCCTTCCGAGCCGGACCTGGCGAAGCAACTTGGCGTCTCGCGCGCAACTCTGCGCGAAGCGATGCGCTCCTTTGAAACGCAGGGACTCATCCGCCGCAGGCAGGGCTCCGGGACTTTTGTGGTGGGAAAAGTTCAGGCATTGGAAAGCGGGCTGGAAGTGTTGGAAAGCCTCGATACGATTGCGAAGCGGCAGGGGCTGGAGATGTCAATCAGCGACCTGGCAGTCGAATCCATTCTGGCGGAAAAGGAGACAGCGGAGGCGTTGCAGTTGGACGCAGGCGCCAGGCTGACCCGCGTGCGGCGCGTCATTCGCGCGGAGAATCGCCCGGTGGCTTATCTGGTGGATATCCTGCCCGAAGAGATTCTTCACCCCAAAGACCTGCCCGCCGATTTTCACGGCTCGGTGCTGGATTATCTGCTGACGCGCGGCGACCCGTTGACCACCTCCCGAACCGACGTCTCCGCCATCGGCGCAACAGCGGAGGTGGCCAAGCCGCTGGAGATTCAGCGCGGCGATGTGCTGCTCCACTTCCATGCGCAATTGTTCAACGCCGAAGGCAAGCCGGTGGATTATTCGTTGAGCTATTTCATCCCGGGATATTTCCATTTCCATATCGTCCGGCGCGTGGGTGGGGGGTAATACTTGCCACAGAGGAATTGAGGAAGTTAAGAGATGGCTGACTTTCCAGCTACATCTGGCGTCAAGACAGATGATCCGTTGACACGCCGGATAATTGCTTGTGCGATTGAAGGGCATAAGACATTGGGTCCGGGTTTATTGGAAAAACTTTATCGTGAGGCTTTACTTATCGAGTTGGAAAGTAGCGGATTGAAAGCAGAGAAGAACGTTCAAATTCCCGTCGAATATAGTTGATCGATTTCAACTCCAAACTGCTCAAAGACGGCATCAAACGGTTTGTTATATAAAATCTCAGAGCTCTCTGCCTGCACCGTGCGCAGGCACGCGTGTGCGCTCTGTGGCTAAAAGGAGAAAAACATGACAGATAAGGCAAAAGAAATTCAAAAACGCGTCGAAGCGGCGCGCGAGGACATCATCAAGTTCATGCGCGAGATCGTCGCCATCCCTTCGATGGAATCGCAGATCGGCGAAGTTGGCAGGCGCGTTCAGGAAGAAATGAAGAAACTCGGCTACGACGAAGTCCGCTACGACAAGATGGGCAACACGATCGGGCGCATCGGAAACGGGAAAAAGATAATCGTCTTCGATTCGCACATTGATACCGTCGGCATTGGCGACCCCGCCTCGTGGCAGTGGGACCCGTTTAAGGGAAAAGTCGAGGATGGAATCTTTTATGCGCGCGGCGCGTGCGATGAAAAAAACAGCACGCCCGGCATGATCTACGGTCTTGCCATCGCCCGCGACCTCGGTCTGCTTGAAGGCTGGACGGCCTATTATTTTGGGAATATGGAAGAGTGGTGCGACGGCATCGCCCCGAACACCTTCGTCGAAGTGGACCCGAAGGTCAAGCCCGATTTCGTCGTCATCGGCGAACCGACCAAAATGAACGTCTATCGCGGACACAAGGGCCGCCTTGAGATGAAAGTGACGGCGAAGGGCAAGTCTGCTCATGCGGCGAGCAACCACCTCGGCGATAATGCCATCTACAAATTGCTTCCGGTTATCGCGGGCATCCGCGACCTGGAGCCGAAACTGGGCGACCACGAATTCCTCGGTCACGGCAAGATCACGGTCAGCGATATGCATGTCAAGACCCCGTCCATCAACGCTGTTCCCGATGAAGCGATCATTTACATTGACCGCCGCATGACCTTCGGCGAGACGAAGGAAGCCGTTAAAAAACAGGTCGAAGATTTGATCCCCGCCGAGTTCAAGGATACGGTCAAACTGGAGGAACTCTTCTACGACGAGCCGTCCTATACCGGCTTTGTCTTCCCGGTGGATAAATACTTCCCGGCGTGGGCGTATGAAGAATCGCATCCGCTGGTTGTCGCCGGACAGGAAGCCCGCAAGCAGATCGGACTGCCCGATGCAAAACCTGGCAAGTGGAACTTCTCGACCAACGGAATTTACTGGGCAGGCAAGGCTGGGATTCCCTCCATCGGCTTTGGTCCCGGCGATGAAGAGACCGCGCACACCGTCAACGACTCTGTTTCGCTGGATGATATGGTCAAGGCGACGGAGTTCTACGCCATTTTGCCGAGTTTGATCAAGTAGCGCTCAGGCGAGTACGCATAGGCGCAAGGAATGTCAATCTCATGAAAATCACGAAGGAAGCCGTCAAAGCCTGGAAAGCCGAATACGACCTGATCAACGCCGCGGAGCGCGAGGAATTGAAGATGCGCCTGGCGACGGAAACTGTCGAGCAGAGCATTCGCTCCTATTTTTCCATGTGCCGATTGGCGACCGCGCTTGCCGGATCAACGGATGTCCCTCCCGAATTGCAGGAGGCGAGGGAAAAGCACTATGTTGAATTGGTCGCGAAATGGATGTTGCTGGCAGAGAGATTGAAACATGTTTAATGACCCGGAATCAATGAAGCGCGTCGTGGATTTCTTGAATGAGCGCGACATTCCTTATATGTTGATCGGCGGATTGGCTGTTTCCATGTGGGGCGAAATGCGGGTGACGCACGACGTGGACTTCAAGGTGAGCGTGGATATGCCGCTTGCGGAGTTTCGCAAACTGGTGCTGGAACATTTTCCCGAGCGCCCAATCAACATTCCGACTCATAAGCTCAGTCCATACATAATTCACTTTTGGGCTTCGCCTGATATGGCGGCGGATATTCTTGTCAGCGTATTTGACTACGAAAAAAACGCAATTGAACGCGCTGTGAATGCCGACATCCTGGGCGTGTCTGTCCGTGTCTGCACTGCGGAGGATTTCATTATTCATAAAGCGATCGCTAATCGGGAAAGGGATTGGGCGGATGTATCCCTTATTCTTGAACGCCAGCATGGGAAACTGGATGTTAAGTATATTCGGCAGTGGTTGAGACAATTTGCTGAAGCGTTGGAGAATCCTGAAATACTGCGGAAGTTCGAATCTTTATACGCGGAATCGAATTCATGAAGATCCTTGAAATCCGCCGCCACTCCATCCGCGACCCGCAGGGCGATCACCTCAATCAAAAAGGTATAAACCTTGCCCGTAAAGTGGGGCAGGGCATTGGCCCCTTCGATTACGTCGCCACGTCCACGTTGACCCGCGCGCTCGAAACCGCGGTTGCGATGGGCTTTGCGGTGAATGAGCAGAATCCGTTGCTTAATACCTACGGCGGCGCGGTGGAGCGCGAAGCGCCCTGGCCCATGCCCTTCTTCCATTACTCCGAGATTGTCCGGCAGGGCGGCATCGCGGCGCAATACGCGAATCAACTTGCGGATTTTTACCGCGCTACTCTCGCCCGTATCCCGTCCGGCGGATCGGTTCTGATAATCAATCACGGAGGCGTGGTGGAATTGGGCGCGACCGCCTGCCTGCCCGACGCGGATTTTTCGACGTGGGGCGACGCGGTGGATTACTGCGAAGGCGCCCGCCTCTTTTGGGATGATGGGCGATTCGCGCGCGGCGAAGTTCTGCGCGTTCCAAAATAAGAAAGACAAACCGTCGAACCTGCCAACCTGCCAACCTACCCAACTACCAAACCACCAAACCACCAAACCACACCACAAGGAGACTAACTTATGCAAACCAATTTTCGCGGCCGCGATTTCATCGGCGACCTGGACTTCTCGAAAGAGGAAGTCGAAACCGTCCTGGACGTGGCATGGGATTTAAAACGCAAACGCGCGCTGGGCGAATCTCACGCGCTTTTGCGCGATAAGACCCTCGCCATGCTGTTCTTCTTCACCTCCACCCGCACGCGCGGATCGTTTGAAGCGGGCATGGCGCAGTTGGGCGGACACGCCGCCTTCATTGACAGCGAGACGACGCAAATCTCGCACGGCGACACCGCCAAGGAGATCGGCGAAATCTTCGGGCGCTATTTCGACGGCATCGCCATCCGCCAGTGCGACTGGAACTTTGGCAACCAATACATCAACGACGTCGCCAAAGCCAGCCGCGTCCCAATCCTCAACATGCAATGCGACGTGTACCATCCCTCCCAGTGCCTCGCCGACCTGATGACCATTCAGGAAAAGAAAGGGCGCGACCTCAAAAAGAAGAAGGTCGTCGTGTCGTGGGCGTACGCCGCTTCGTACTCCAAACCGATCTCAGTTCCCCAATCCCTCCTCCTGCAAATGACCCGCTTCGGCTGCGACGTGGTGCTGGCGCACCCGCCGGAGTTCAAACTCATGCCCGACATCATGCAACAGGCGAAAGACAACGCCAAAAAATACGGCGTCGGATTCGACGTCACCGACAACATGGATGAAGCCTTCAAGGACGCGGACGTGGTCTACCCCAAGAGCTGGGGACCCATGCTGACCACCACCGGCAAGGATGAAGGCAAGGCGTTGATCGAAAAATACAAGAGTTGGATCACCGACGAACGCCGCATGAAACTGACCAAAGACGACTCGATCTACATGCACTGCCTGCCCGCCGACCGCGGACTCGAAGTCACCGACGGCGTGATTGACGGACCCCACTCGGTTGTGTACGACGAAGCCGAAAACCGCCTGCACGCGCAGAAGGCGGTGATGGCGTTGACGATGAGTTAGTCTATTAGTCTATTAGTCGAGTGGTCGAGTAGTCGGATGGTCGAGTGGT
>CAADGT010000219.1 GCA_900696595.1 uncultured Chloroflexota bacterium | reverse complement strand
GACTTCCTCAAACTCACCGCCCTGCTCTCCGCATCCGCCGCGCTCAACGCCTGCGCCCCCGCCCTGCGACGACTGACCAGCGACCCGCCCGCCGTCGCGTGGAGTCCGCTCAGCCTGGCAGACTTCACCGCGCTCAATCGCATCACCTTCGGCGCAAGGGTGGAGGAACGCGCCCGCTTCGCAGAGATCGGCCTGGCAAATTACATCGAAGAACAACTCGACTACGAAGCCATCAACGACCTGACCTGCAACCTGCAACTTTCCAACTTTAAAACCCTGAACATGGCAGCCAACGAGATCGAAGCCGTCGCCAATCAACTCTTCGACGGCTATGACCGCCGGCGTCCCATCAACGAATTGCGCCAAGCCGCTTTTTTGCGCCAACTCTACAGCAAACGTCAACTCTACGAAGTGATGGTGGATTTCTGGAGCGACCACTTCAACATCTACATTGAGAAGGAACCGATCTTCTACCTCAAAACCGTGGACGACCGCGAAGTAATTCGCAAACACGCCCTCGGCAACTTCCGCGACCTGGTGTGGGCGTCCGCGCATTCGCCCGCCATGCTTACCTATCTCGACAATCAAGCCAACGTCAAAGGCGCGCCCAACGAAAACTACGCCCGCGAACTGATGGAACTGCACACCCTCGGCGTGAACGGCGGCTACACTCAAAACGATGTCATGCAACTCGCGCGTTGTCTCACCGGTTGGTCGGTTAAAAAGCATTTCTGGCTGGGCGAATTCGTCTTCAAGGAAGACCAGCACGAGCCCGGCGAGAAAAATGTTTTGGGTCTCGCGATTCAGGAAGCGGGTCAGAGCGAGGCGGAGCAGGTCATCGAACATCTCGCGCTTCATCCATCCACCGCAAAATTTATATCAACCAAACTCGCGCGGCGCTTCATCGCCGACGACCCGCCGCGGGAAATTGTCGAAAAAGCCGCGCAGATATTTCTCGCAACAAAGGGCGACATCAAATCGGTTCTGCGAGTCATCCTGCTCGACGGACTTGCCTTCGCGCAGCCAAAATATAAACGCCCGCTCAACTTTGCGCTTTCCGCTTTGCGAATGCTCGACGCTGAAACCGACGGCGTCGCGCTTTATAACCCGCTCATGCGCATGGGGCAAATGTATTTCAACTGGACGACGCCCGACGGCTACCCCGACACGAGCGAAGCCTGGCAGGGCAACCTCATGCCGCGCTGGCAATTCGCGTTTGAATTGATTCGGGACGAGATTCCAAAAACAAAGCACAACCTTAACGCTTTATTGGATGCCGCCTCTACGGGCAGTTTACACGCCGATGCGGATTCTCTCGCCTCGCTGCTTTTAGGCGCGCCGTTAGACCGCCTCGCCCGCGACGGGATGATTGATACCGTCCATTCAGCCGGAGCCGCTCCGGAAGAGATTCTGCAAATCATCGCCGCAAGTTTGATTGCGTCCCCTGCCTTTCAGTGGCGTTGACATTCGTCATTGCGAGGAGCGTTCTTTGCGACGAAGCAATCTCGCGCATCATGTCATGAGATTGCTTCGTCGGGCTATCGCCCTCCTCGCAATGACGGAGAAATTTTATTGGAGACCTTATGTTACAAACCTTGCCCTTAATCCAACACCCGCAAAAGACCTGGATGCCGCGCCTGTCCTTCGCGCCGAAGAATACCGCCCCGCGCGGAGATACTCTCGTCGTTATCTTTCTGCGCGGCGCGGCGGACGCGCTCAACATGGTTGTGCCGCACGGCGAAGAATCCTATTATCAACTGCGCCCGACGCTGGGCATCGCAAGACCTGATGACGGAAGAAAAAAGAAAGAAGAAAGAACCGTTGATTTGGACGGTTTCTTCGGCTTTCACCCGAATATGAGCCCCCTGCTCGAAGCCTGGCAGAGTCGGCAACTTGCCGTCATTCACGCCTGCGGCGCGCCGGATGAATCGCGCAGTCACTTCAAGGCGATGGAACTGATGGAACGCGGCGTGGACGATGAGCGCGGTCCCGCCTCCGGGTGGATCGGGCGACACCTCGCCACATTGAACACGGGCAATTCATCTCCTTTGCGAGCCGTGGGCATGGGAACCCGTCCTCAGCGCAGTTTGAGCGGAAGCGTCCCCGTCTCGGCCCTGCGCTCGATAGCAGACTTCCACCTCGGCGGCGACGCGCGCGCCCTGCAACAAATGCGCGCCGCGCTCGATTACGTTTATCAAAACGATGAACTCGGTCAGGATACGCTTTCGATAATGGACACCCTGCAAAAACTAGACCCCAACAATTACCAATCTCCAATTACCAATTACCCAAATACTGAATTCGGTCTCGCCCTCAAACAAACCGCCATGCTCATCAAGGCGGAGGTGGGGCTCGAAGTCTCCGCCATTGACCTGGGCGGCTGGGATACGCACTTCACGCAGGGGGCGCTCATCGGCATCATGCCGAATCTGATGAAAGCCCTCGCCGGAGGACTCGCCGCCTTCCACGCCGATATGGCTGATTACATGAGCCAACTGACCGTCGTCACCATGTCGGAGTTTGGCAGGCGCGCCTATGAAAACGGCAGCCTCGGCACCGATCACGGTCACGGCAGTATGATGATGGTCATGGGCGGCAATGTGGATGGCGGCAAAATCCACGGGCGGTGGCCCGGGCTGGCGGAAGGTCAACGGATGGGACCCGGCGATCTGGCGGTGACGACAGATTACCGCGACGTGCTTTCGGAAGTTTTGACGAAGCGATTAAATAACCCCGCCCTGAGCGAGATTTTTCCCGAATATCAGCCTGTGATCGGAAATATTTTTAAATAAACTGTCTGAAAACTGTCATTTCGACGAGCAGCGCGGGGAGAAATCTTGCGCACTCGCGGGGAAAAGGTTTCTCGCCCGCGCTCGAAATGGCATGGGTCTTCAGATACTCTCTAAATAAATTGTCTGCTGAAAATTATGGGCTGCCGAAATCTACCGCAATGTAATCCATCGAAAAGTAGGCATAGCCCACGCCCATCTCGGTGGATTTGGGGTTGAGGATGGCGTCGCGGTGAATTTGGTCGTTCATCCACCAGGTCATTGCCGCTTGTGATGGCTTGCACGCCCATGCGCCGGCTGAAATCCAGCAATGATTTGCGGAAAATGGCGAAGGTCGTGAAGTCATCGGCGGATGTGGCGCGGCGGTATAACGATGGGCATGGAAAACTCGAGCCGTTAGACAAGGCTGCCTATGGCGCGCTTACTTCAGGAGGTAATAACGAACAAAGGGAGCATTCAAATTCTGTAGAATCAAGCAGCCAACGGCAAGGCATCCCATTGGCGGCTAAGCCAGGCGGCTCGAGCCTTGGCAACCATGGTAGCGCCCTCCTTTGTCCAGCGCGCGCCGGGACG
>CAADGT010000218.1 GCA_900696595.1 uncultured Chloroflexota bacterium | reverse complement strand
TTGGTCTTTGGCGGCGAAGCAATCTCCATATCAGCGAGGGGATTGCTTCGGGCGAAGAGCAAGAGCGCCCTCGCAAAGACATGGCTCGGCGGCGGGTGAGGGAAATTATATTTTTATGAACCCTAAGACCCGATCTTGCGCTTGTCGAAGGGCTGAAAATCTAACTGCGGCGCCGCAGAGCAGCGGAGTTTTTCTCCGTATCCGCGTTTCCGTTTCTTCGTTGTTTTCTCTGCGAGACCCGCGCTCTCAGCGCCGATAAACGGACGCCCCGGCAAATGTCGGGGATGTCCGGTCTTTTCTAGTAGAATAGGCGGGAATTGGATTTGACGCTTCCCATGAATCGCATAGAACAATTGACCTTTACTCGATTCGTGATCGTGATCCTCGTCTTGTTTGCGCACGATGTCACGGGTCCGTATCTCGAACCGCTGTTGTTTTTCCCTCTTTCCGCGCTGGTGCGTTCGGGGTCGAGCGGGGTTTCCTACCTTTTTATCCTCTCCGGCTTTGTCATGACCTATGTGTATTATCGCCAGGACCGGACCTTCGACTATATCGCCTACTGGCGGGCGCGCTTCGCCCGTTTTTACCCGCTTTATATCATCTCCTTCGCGCTGACCTGCGTCTATTATTACGATTCCCTGTTGCAAATCAAACCGCAGAAGATACTGGCGAATATCTTCGTCGTGCAGGCGTGGATTCCCAAGTATGCGCAATCCTTCAACTTCGTCACCTGGTCCATGTCGGTGGAGATTTTCTTTTATCTGTTCTTTCCGTTCTTCCTGCTTTGGGCATACCGCCAGCCCACGCGCAAATTGATCTGGGTTTCCCTCGCCGCATGGGCGGTCAATGTCGTTGTCTATTATTTCGTCTGGAACGCCTACATCCTGGAATACCGGGAATTCGTTTTGTATTTTCCCGTCTTCTATACCGGCGCTTTCCTGGTGGGCATCGTTGGCGGGATATGGTATCTGCGGGAGGGGCGGCATGAGGTCATCAGTCCGGCAAAATCGTTCGTCATCCTCTCCGTCAGTTTCTTATTGCTGGCGGCCTACACCGTTATCAGCACGGACTTCTACCCCGAACTGCCGCACGACATCCGCCCGATGACCGGCTTCCTCGCCCCGTTGATGATCTTCTTCATCGTCGCGCTTTCGATGGACAAGTCTTTCGTCTCGCGCATCCTCTCCCATAAATTCCTGGTTGACCTGGGCGAGACCGCCTACGCTCTCTACATCCTGCATATCCCGGTCAAGTGGTTGTACGAATGGGGACTCGCCGCTTCGGGAATTGCAAACCCGGAGGGCATATTCAGAGTCACGTTCCTGCCGCTGATCCTCGTCGTCTCCTACGTCGCGCACTTTTACGTTGACGCGCCGATCCGCCGCTGGCTGAAATCCCTGCTTCAAACGCTCAGCCTGCGCGTCTTCGTCGCGGACATCCTGATCGTCCTGCTGGTTGCCTTTGCCGTTTTTCCGCTCCGGTTTGGGACCGGCAACGAATATCGCTCCTATCGCGAGATGGAGCGCCTTGCGCTGTGGGTTTCTTTTTTCGCCATCCCAACCATGTTGATTCTCTTTCGCGCCTGCCGCTATGAAGACATTGTCGCGCCCGGTTTTTTCTGGGCGCGCTCGACGGCTGCCGGCGTGACGCTCGGGTTTATCGTCGTCTCCGGCGCGGCGTATGCGGGTTACGCAACAGGGTGGTTCGAGAATTTTCCGCGCAGTGTCTTCTTCTTTGGCTGGCTGGTCACGCTCGGGCTGTCGCTCCTCTTTCGGTTTGGCATGAGAGCGTGGCGGGCGAAACGCCCCCAGCCGGTCGCAGAGTAAATCCTGGCGGACATCGAAAAGTGTCCGCTTTTTATTTGTGGTATTCTTATTCCTCCCGCCCATGAAAAATCTAATCCGCGCCGCCGCATTTCTTCGCCCCTACGCGCCGCAAGTGATTGCGAGCCTGCTGACGCTGTTGATCCTGACCGGCTTAAACCTGCTTATCCCGCGCATCATTCAGGCGGTGATAGACGACGGACTCCTGCGCCGCGACTCCGCCTACCTGATCCGCTCTGCGCTTCTTTTGTTTGGACTGGGAGTTGTCTCTGCGCTTCTGGGCTTGATCAACCGTTACGCCTCGGAGTGGGTCGCGGCGCATGTCGGATACGATCTGCGCAACCGCATGTACGACCACATCCAATACCTGCCGTTCGCCTATCACGACCATGCCCAGTCCGGGCAGTTGATCTCGCGTTGCATCGAGGATGTGCGCGCCATCGAAAAATTTGCCGGGTCGTCCATTCCCGAACTGGCGCGATTTCTCCTGCTGCTGACGGGTATCCTCGCTGTGATGTTTTCGGCGAACGCGCAACTGGCGCTCGTCGCCCTCCTGCCGATGATTCCGCTGATATGGATGACCGCCAACTTTGGCGCGAAGATCGGAAAATTATTCTTCGAGGTGGATCAGGCTGTGGGCGAGGTCTCGAACCGCTTGCAGGAAAATGTGACCGGCGTGCAGGTCGTGCGCGCGTTTGCGAGGGAGGAGTATGAGATCGCCCGCTTCCAATCCGCCAACATGGACGTCTTCCACAAATGGGTGCGCGTCATAGACGAATGGGCGAAGATCATGCCGACCACGAACTGGCTGATCGCCATCGGCACAATGTTGATTTTATTTTTCGGCGGGAACATGGTCATGGAGGGAACGATCACGGTTGGCGCGGTGGTGGCGTTCAACGCCTATCTGTTGATGATGGGCGAACCGGCTCAGGCGCTGACAGGTTTGGTCAACGCCGGGGGCGAGGCGGCGGCGGGCGCTCAAAGGGTGTTTGAAGTTTTGGATACAGAACCAGACATAAAGTCCGGGAAAGAGGCGGCGGTTTTATCCGTATTGAAGGGCGAGGTGGAGTTTGAAAACGTCTCGTTGAAATATCAGGATGAAAAAATCCGCTCGTTGACGGGCATTGATTTGAAGGTCGCGCAAAACAAAATCGTCGCGCTGATCGGACCGACCGGCTCCGGCAAGACTTCGCTGGTGAATTTGATTCCGCGCTTTTACGACGCAACCTCCGGCGTGGTGCGCGTGGACGGTCATGACGTGCGCGGCGTGGAATTGACTTCATTGCGAAAACAGATCGGAATCGTCCTGCAAACTTCGCTGTTATTTTCCGACACGATCCGCGCCAACCTTGCCTATGGCAGGCCGGAGGCGACCGGGGAGGAGATCATTGCCGCCGCCAAAGCCGCGCAGGCGCACGAATTCATAATCGGATTCACGAAAGGCTACGACACCATCGTCGGCGAGCGCGGCGTGACCCTGTCCGGCGGGCAGCGCCAGCGCGTGGCGATTGCGCGCGCCCTGCTGATGAACCCGCGCATTTTGATTTTGGACGACTCGCTTTCCAGCGTGGATACGCAGACCGAAAAATTGATTCAGTCCGCGCTCGATGTTTTGATGGAAGGACGCACTACCTTTGTCATCGCGCACCGCCTCAGCACCGTCCGCCGCGCCGACATGATTTTGGTGATGGACAAAGGGCGCATCGTCGAACGCGGGACGCACGCCGAACTGCTTGCCGCCGGAGGCTTGTATAAGGAGATTCACGACCTGCAACTGATTCAACGCGAGGAAGCGCCGCCCGATGCTCGTCCTCTTCCCGGCGAGAAACCCATTAATGAAAACGCCATCTATGCCAGCAAGTCAGACTCAGGATAACAACCACCCAACCACCCGACCACCCGACTAAATGACCAAACTCACCCCACCTGACTATATCCTCAAATCCGAAGAGCAACTGGATAAAGGCTACGACCCGAAAGTCGCAAGCGGTTTGTTGCAGTTTCTCAAGCCGTATTACGCGCGCATGTTCTGGGCGCTGGCGATGATGGCGATCGTCACCGCCGCATCCGTTTCGGGCCCGTACTTTGTCAAACTCGCCATTGATGAGGGCATTACGGCAAAGAATCCGGCGGCCCTGCGGAATATCGTCCTGGCGTATTTTGCAGTCTCGGTCGTTCAACTGGGATTCAACTACTGGCGCGTGCGCATCATGTCGCGCGTGGGACAGCATGTTTTATACGACGTTCGCACGGCGATGTTCGCGCATCTGCAAAGGTTGTCGCTCAGTTTTTACAACCGCTACAGCGTTGGGCGCGTCATCACGCGCGTCATCAACGACGTTGGGACTCTGCGCGAATTTATCACCTGGGCGGTGCTGGCGATTGTCCGCAACCTGCTCGGCATCATCGGCACGGTCGCCGCCATGATCGCGCTCAATGTCAATCTTTCCCTGCTGACGTTTGCCGTCCTGCCGCTCATGGTCTGGGCGACGGTTGCCTTCCGCAAGGCGGCGCGGAAGAATTACCGCAAAGTCCGCGCGGCGGTTTCGTGGACGAACTCGTCGCTGGCGGAGAACGTCAACGGCGTGCGCGTGGTGCAGGCTTTCTCGCGGCAAAGCCATAACTACGAAACATTCAGCGGATATGTCAACCGCTATTACCTCGAAAGAAACCTGGACGCGGCGCGGGTCGCCTCCCTTTTCACGCCGGTCATTGATCTGCTTGGCGCGGCGGCGACCGCCCTCGTTGTTTACGTCGGCGGGACAGCCGTGCTGGGCGAATCCATCACGGCCGGAGTCTTGATCGCCTTCATCCTCTACATTGACCGCTTCTTCGAGCCGATCCGCGACCTGAGCCGCCGCTTCGACACGCTTCAATCCACGATGGCGGGCGGGGAAAGAATCCTCGAACTGCTGGATACGCCGATAGAGGTTCGGGATGAAGCAAATGCCCGGGACATGCAACCCATTACCGGCGGAGTCCGATTCGAAAACGTCTCTTTCCACTACTCCGACGACCCGACCCTTGTCCTCGATTCGATTCAACTGGAGGCGAATCCGGGCGAGACGGTTGCGCTCGTGGGCGAGACCGGCGCGGGCAAGACGACCATCGTCAAACTGCTCGCCCGCTTCCACGACCCGACCTCGGGCTGTGTGCGCGTGGACGGCGTTGACTTGCGGACGGCGACTCAGCAATCCCTGCGGCGGCAGATGGGCATGGTCTTGCAGGACCCGTTCCTTTTCAGCGGCACGGTGAAGGAAAATATTTTGTTCGGGCGGCTGGATGCGACCGACAAAGAAGTGACCGCCGCCGCCAAGGCCGTCGGCGCGCACGAGTTTATTGCGGAGATGAAGAACAGTTACGAAACCGCCGTCGAGGAAGGCGGCGCGAACCTGAGCGTGGGCCAGCGCCAGTTGATTTCATTCGCGCGCGCATTGCTGGCAGACCCGCGCATTTTGATCCTGGACGAAGCGACCTCCTCGGTGGATACGCAGACTGAACATATCATCCAATCCGCGCTGGCGACGTTATTGCAAGGGCGCACATCGTTCGTCATTGCCCATCGCCTGTCCACCATCGCCAACGCGGACAAGATCGTCGTCATAGACGGCGGCAGAATCGTCGAACAGGGACAGCACAGCGAACTGCTCGCCTTGCAGGGGCGGTATTACGAGTTGTATAAGACCGGGTTTCAGGAGTAAGCCGGATTGTCAATCCGACTTACAGGAGCGAACATGACCACCTCTCAAAACGAATTCCTCTACAGAATGTCCTCCACGTTACGCAGCGGACTCGCCGAAGCGCTGGCGAAGGTCAACGACCTGTACCGCATCGAGGAGTTGGAGGATTACATGGACATCCCCGACTCGCCCATCGAACACGTCAAAGCCGCGCTCGCGCCGCTGGTCGCGCAGGTCAACGACTTTCAGGATTACGCCGAAACCGTCACAGGCCGCATGGAATTGGATTTGCAGGACGTGGACATCTACGCCCTGCTCGACGGCGTGATGACGATTGCCGATCAGTGGATCGAATCCAAAGGCGGGATCGCGCTGGAGGAAGACATTCCCGAAAACCTGCCGACCATCGAAGGCGACCCGGCGCGGCTTTCGCAGGCGCTGTTGAATTACATCCACAACGCGGTCAAATTCACCGGGAAAGGCGCGGTCGCCGTCCGCGTGGCGCGCGAGGCGGACAGGATCCTCTTTGAAGTCAGCGATACCGGCATCGGCATCGCCGAAGAAGACCAGGAAAAAGTCTTCGAGCCGTTCGAAACCATCCTCGCAGACAGGGACGATCCGCGTCTCGGCATGGGACTCGGCTTGAAGATCGTCGAACACATCATTGCCCTGCACGACGGGGAAACATGGTTCGAGAGCAAGGCGGGGAAAGGGAGTTCGTTCTTTTTTACCGCGCCGTTGTCGACCAAAGAATTCCGAATTCTCTCAGACCTCGCATGTTCCAACGCCTTACCCTCCTTATCTTTCTCGCCTTCATCCTCGCCGCCTGCGCCTCCGCCCCTGCGTCCACTCCCACCCCCGCGCAGGCGATCGTAACCATCCTCCCGCCGACTCCGACTCCGACGCAAACGCCCCAGCCGACCGCAACGCTCACAATCGGGCAGGTTCTCGCGCCCTACACCATCGCAGGCTTGCGCGCGCGCGAATATGAAGCGGGGAGAATCAAAATCCGCGAGACATTGCTCGAGACCGACGACTTCACCCGTTACCTCATCGAATACCCCAGCGACGGCCTGACCATCACCGGCGTGATGCAAATTCCAAAGGCAGGCGAGCCGCCCTATCCCGTCATCGTTTTGAATCACGGATTCTTTTCGCGCTATGTTTACAACTCCGGCGACGGAACCGACCGCGCCGCCGGATTCCTCAACCGCAAAGGCTACCTCACCGTCTCGTCCGACTATCGCAGTTGGGGCGGCTCCGAATCCGCCGCCAGCCTTTTTTATTCCGGACTCGCCGTTGACGTGATCCATCTCATCCGCGCCCTGCCTTCCATCCCCGAGGCGGATGTCGAACGCATTGGCTTGTGGGGTCACAGCATGGGCGGCGGCATAACCGCAAAGGTTCTGACGATTCTCGACGATCAAATCAAAGCCGCCGTTTTTTATTCCTCCGTCAGCGCCGACTTCGCGGATGTCATCGGGCGCTGGGGTCCCGGCTGTTACGGCGATATCTACGCAGGCGAAGCGACCTTTGGATGCAACTCCTCGGATATCCTCCCGGCGGATTCCCCTCCCGGACTCGCCGCCTCCTACTTCGACGGGACGACGGATCCGGTTATTCTGGAGGCTGTCTCTCCGCTCTATCATTTCGACCTCGTCACAGCGCCCGTCCAAATCCACTACGGCGCGGAAGACGGCAAAGAATCCAACGGCACGCCGCCCGAATGGTCGCGCAAAATGTACGAGGCCTTTCTCAAAGCGGGCGTGGACGCGCAAATCTACGCCTACAACGGCGAAGGGCACTCCTTCATCGGCGACCCCTGGTTTCAATTCATGGCAAAAACGCAATCCTTCTTCGACAAGCATGTCAAATAAAAAAAACGCCATGCCGACGCAGACTCGAAAGCCTCCCGGCTTTCGATGCAAAACCGGGAGATTTTCGTTTCGGTGTGAGCGCGCAAATTTGGGGCTTGACGCGCTCCCCCGCCTGGCATAAAATCCCGCCATCATCTTATTCCGCGAAAGGAGGCTCGAAAACATGCAAGCCATCGTGATCACCGTCCCCGTCCGATTCAGCGCGCCTCCTTTTTGCGTGTCGTAACCGCTTAAGCATCCACGACCGCAGGCGCGCCCGCCTGCGGTTTTTTGTTTCCGCCGTACTGCAAAATTTATTTTGCACCTCGCGCCGCAGGAGAATCGCATCCTGCGGTTTTTGTTTCTGTAGAGCAAGGTTCTACCTTGCTCACCCTGAACCGCAGGAGAATCGCATCCTGCGGTTTTTGTTTTTGTAGAGCAAGGTTCTACCTTGCGCCGCCAACGATAACAAGGTCACCCAACCATGAACGGAAAACAACTTCAAGAATATTTCGATCAACTCGACGACGCGCATGGGGACGAATCAGTCTCCAGCGGAAAAAGAACCGCCCGCAAGCGCGAATCAAGCCGAAAGGAGCGGGAGGCGCGGCTCTTCATCCGCGCGCAGGAGGTTTCCCGCGAGTTTCGATTCACCTACAAAGCCGCCCGCTTCGAGGAAGCCTGGCTGCTCGACTCCCTCGCCCAGCTCGCGGACCATCAATGGATCGCGGATGTGCTTCGCAAGGTCAAAGGCGGCAAGGAAGCCTCGCTCTATCTTTGCAAGCCCGGCGGCGCGGTCAAATCCGATTACGTTGCGGCGAAGATCTATCGCCCGCGCGCCCTGCGAAATCTCAAACGGGACGCGGAGTATCGCGTCGGGCGCGTGGACCTTGACGCCGACGGGACGGCGCTGTGGAAGGAGGCGGATAAAAACGCCATCGCCAAACGCACGAGTTACGGCGAGGAGGTCCGCCATCAATCATGGATCGCCTACGAATTTGCGACCATGGAACTGCTGTCTGCGGCGGGCGCGGATGTTCCCATTCCGTACGCCATGGAGAAGAACGCCATCGTCATGGAATTCATCGGCGACGGACTTCAACCCGCCCCCATGTTGAACGCCGTGAATCTCGGTCACGCCGAAGCGCGGCGCTTGTTCGACCGGATCGTCCATAACGTGGACATCATGCTCTCGCAAGACCGCATTCACGGCGACCTGTCCGCCTACAACATCCTGTACTTGAACGGCGGAATCAAACTGATTGACTTCCCGCAGGTCGTTCTGCCGCAGGGCAACCCCTCGGCGTGGAGGATTTTTTTGCGGGATATGACGCGCGTGTGCGACTACTTCTCCACGCAGGGCGTCCACTGCGACGCATACAAAACCGCCGCCGATTTATGGACTGCGCGCGGTCATCGCATCGTCGAGAAAGTCCACCCCAGGTTTTTAGACCCGGAAAACCCCGCCGACCGCAAGATGTGGGATAAACGCTAACCCCCCAACGGATGACATGGGCGGTTCGTACCGCAAACTTTAGTTTGCGCGCTGCTTCGGCAAAACCGGGAGCGCCTCGCAGCGACATGTTCGAGAATCGTGTTGGCGGCTGGGCAGTTACGTTTGCGCCCATGTATCCATACGTTAAAATAACGGGCGAGGAGAAGTTTTTATGAACAACGTCCGCCCGCGATTGACATTAATGAGCGAGGAGCAAATCCAGGAAGCGCATCGCAACGTGCTGAAAGTCCTGAGCGAAACCGGCGTCCGCGTGGATTCGCCCTCCGTGTTGCGAATGCTCGAATTGAAACTTGGCTTGAAATCGCAGGAGCGCGTCGTCAAATTCCCGCCCGAAGTCGTGGAGGAGGCGATCAAATCTGCGCCGAAGACGATTGATGTCTATGACCGCCGCGGGCGGCAAACATTAAAACTGGGCGAAGACCGCCTGCGCTTCGGCGTGGGCGTGACGGCGTTGTTCTACCAAAACCCGGTTGACGAAACGCCCGATCTCTTCAAACGCGAAAACTTCCGCGACCTCGTCCGGCTCGGTTCGGCGCTCAAACATTACGACGTAATCTCAACCGTGGGCATCGTCCGCGATGTGAAGGAGGAATTCGGCGACATGGTCGGCTCGCTGGAACATATCGCCAACACGACCAGGCCGCTCGTCCTGCTCGTCTCCGACGAAGAGCGCTTCCCCGATGTGTTGGACATGTTCGAGCATCTTCACGGCAGGCAGGTGGGGGACAAGCCTTTTGTGATTCCCTACTTCAACCCGGTCAGCCCGCTGGTGATGAACGCCGGGACGGCGGACAAGATGAAAGTCGCCATCGAACGCGGACTGCCGGTCATCTTCTCCAATTACAGCATGGCGGGCGCGTCCACGCCGCTCACTCCCGCCGGGACGCTTACCCTGCTCATGGCGGAATTGCTTGCCGGGCTGGTCATCAGTCAGACCGTCAAAAAAGGCGCGCCGATTTTGCTCGGCATGTTGCCCGTTTACTTCGATATGCGCACGATGCTCAACTTCTACGACCCGCAAAGCGTCCTGATCAGCGTCGCCTGTTCCGAGATGATGAAACATTATGGGATTCCGCATTGTTCGACCTCCGGCTCCGGCACAGGCTGGGGCATGGATTTGATCGCCGCCGACACCTACTGGATGAACACCCTCGCGCTTCTTCTCTCGCACGGACACCTGGCCCCCTTCATCGGCGATTCCCTTGGCTCGAAGTCCATCTCCCCGACGACTTTCGTCCATTGCCACGAGATCATCGAACAGGCATTGCGCCTCCACGACGGCTTTCAACTGGACGACGCGAATTCGGCGGTGGATGAGATCTTCAAAGTAGGACCCGGCAAAAGTTTCCTCAGCCAGCCCTCCACGTTGAAGAACTACAAAAGCGGATACTACGTCAGCGGAGTCTACCCGCGCTACAGCATGGAGAAATGGATCGAAGCCGGTCAGCCCACTGCGCGCGCGGTTTTGCGGCAAAAAACGCAAGACCTGCTGGCTTCCGCGCCCGCGCCGCAGGATTATGATGAACTCATTGCAAAGGGCGAGGAGTTCATCAGGCGGAGATTTCACGATATACTTTAATGCAGGAGTTAACGTGAAAAAAGTTACCCTGCCACTAAGCCTGGTTTTGCTTTCATTGGCGTGCGCCATTCCCGGCTTTTCAGGGGCGCAGATGACGCCCTTCCCGACCTTCGACCCAAACGCGCCCGGCACGATCATCGCCGAGACCGCCGCCGCCGCGCACACTCAAACGGCGTTGAAGTTGCCGACCGCCACGAATACCCCCGTGCCGACCCGCACCGCCTCGCTCACCCCGACCTTCACGCCCACATTCCTTTGGGCGCTGCCGACGCTGACTCCCATTCCCACGAACACACTTCCGCCCACGATTGCCCCGACGCCAAAACAGGCAAATGCGGGCGACGAGGACGAAGACGCTGAAAATAAAAACAAGGACGAAGATCCGCGAAAATTCACGGGCAAACAATGGTCGTGCGTTGTGGTTGGGACGTATCCTCCGCGCAACACTGTATTCAAGCCCGGGACGCGCTTCACAGTTCAATGGACGGTCTTCAACGCCGGGACTTCGACCTGGGGCGTCAACGATATTGACCTGGTATACAAGAGCGGCTTCCGCCACGAAGGCACGAAGATCCAGGACCTTTACCGCCCCGTCGCTTCCGGCGGCGAGGTCAAACTTTCGGCAACCTTCATCGCGCCCCAAAAAGCCAACGAATACCAGAGCTTTTTCTACATGACAGTTGGCAGGAGAAAGTTCTGCGGCCGCTTGTATTACGTCTTCCGCGTGCAGGAATAATTAATTCCGGCTCCTGAACCGCCCCCACAACCCGTACCCCTCGTTTCTTCTCATCTCGCGCCGTTCATGTTGTTCGTGGATCTGTTCGACATGATCGGCTTTTTCTTTAATCGCGGATTCCAGCCACGCCCGGCCTTTTTCTGCGCTGGCGTGACTCCCGGCTCCATACGCGCCGGTTTTTGTATCATCGTCCCAGGGCGGATTCGCGACCAAAGCCCCGCCTTCGATCCAGTCCATGTAATAATCCGGCGTGGAGATGAAATCCGTCTCGTCCACGACGCGCTCCATCCGGCAAAGATCGGGGCGCAGATGCAGCATGTAGGACGTTTCCAGTTCTCCGGCGTGACCCATGCCGCCGATTTTGCTTGTGCGGTGTTTTTCCAGCGCCTCCGCGCCGATGCGCCCGGACGTGTGCAGAAACGAAGTTGCGCAAAAAATCCTGCGGTGACGCTCGCCCGCGTATTTGACGATATTGACGAGGAAGGACATGTTGCCCCCGTGTCCGCTCATCAAATAGAAGCGGTCGAAACCGCGTTGAGCGAGTACGTCAATCACAGCCAGCCAAGAATCCTCGAAGGCCCGTCCGCCGGCGTTGAGCGTCCCTGCAAAGGAGGCGCGATGCGTGCTGACCCCATAGGGCATGACCGGCAGCGTCCAACTGCGCGTAGCCAGATAAGGCTGTTCGCCGCCTTCGCTGTTGTTGTTATTTGCCGCGCCATTTGCAATCGCTTCGATGATGACTGTATCCACCGAGAGGGGGAGGTGATAGCCGTGTTGTTCGGTGTGACCGATTGGAACGAGAATTACTTTTCCGCGCGCATCGTCCGGCGGAAGGAAAATCCTTTGGCTGTATTGCGAGGCATGAGGCTGGCGCAATAAGGATGGAGAGAGGTCGGAAACAAATGCGCTTTGCGGGTCGAAGCCCTGCGGCGCGAGGCAATACACGCGGCTGAAACCGTCGTCGCGCAGGCCGTCCAGCAGGTTGCGGATGTACGGAATGAATGCAGACTCAGGCAACTCCAGCCCGCTTCCGCGCCAGCCGAACGGGAAGGATGGCAGGATTCCGATTCGGGGAGGAGAAGCCAACTGGTCGGCGAGCAGACCCAGGTCCCAGCCTGAGCCGAAAGGAATGACAAGCGGCGTATCGCGCGGAAGATCGGCGACAGCGTCCCAGGTTAATTCATCGAATCGAAAAAAATCAATACTGCGCGTAGCCAATTTAGGATTATTTGAACTATTCATAAATTAAACTTCAACCTGAATGGCGCTTCCTGACTCATATCGCTTCAAACCGGACCTGAAAACGGTCACGGCCAACCCAAGCAGAATCAACGCCCCGGCTGTGATCTGCAAAAATCCATCCCATGCAAATGAACGCACGAATTCAGCGGGGACGCTTCCGATCAATGCAGCGGGGACGAGGGTGAGCAGGATGAATTTTGTCGCCGTGTTGAATAACGCGCTGGGGTAAAGGGAGAAGGTCAGCAGGGCGCTCAACGCGATCTGGCTTAATGCGGTTGTATTGCCAAGCCAGAACGACAGACTTTGAACGATGATCAGAAACGCGATGAAAATGCACACGCCGGTAAAAACGCAAAATATAAAACGCGCGAATCCTTCGGGCGAGAGGTAGCCTGAAAGAATGAAACTGCCGACGCCGTAGATGATGTCGCCCATGCCGCTGCCGATACTGCGCGAAGCCAGGGCGTGCAATAGCGCCGGTTTGGGGAGCGAGAGATAATAATCCAGCCTGCCTTTGACGATGATTTCCGCGAGCATGGTAAAGTTGCCGAAGAAGTAGGCCGCCACGCCCCACGAACAAGCCGCGATGCCGAACAACAGCATCATATCGTTCAACGTCCAACCGCGCACTTCGTTGAATTTGTCGAAATACAGAATCCAAAAGACGAAGTATGCGCCGTTGTTGAGAATCATGAAGACCACCTGCGTCAGGAATGCGGCGCGAAATTCCATGGACGCTTGCAGGTTGGCTTTCCATAGGGCGAGAAGGAATTGGATGTTTTTCATTTATCCGCCGTTCACCGTCAGCGCCCGTTCGCTGCCACGATAGGCGAGGGCGAGGACGAAGACCAAAACCGCCACCCACATCCACTGCGCGGCGAGCATTTGCCAGAACAGGCTGGGCTCCGGTTTGACGAAGAGGCGGGCGGGGGCATACATCATATAAGGAAAGGGGAGCAGGCGCGCGATGCGCTGAAGCCATTCGGGGAACATATCCAGCGGCAGGAGCATTCCGCCGAGGATGAAGACTGCCTTCTGGTAGATCAGTTCAAAAGAGTTTGTCTCCTCCACCAGGAAAGCCGCCAGCCCGATCAGCGCCATCATGCAGAAGTGCAAGACCCACGCGCCCACAAGCGTGACCAGCGCCATGCCCCAGCCTGCAAGCGAAGGCGGCGGTCCTGCCAGCGCCCAGGCGACGACGACGCCCACGCCGATGTTCGTCCCAACGCGCATAAGGCTGTCGCCCACGCCGAACCAAAAGTGATACAGAAGAAAATGATACGGCTTGTTGAGGATATACGCCACTTCGCCGTTCTTGACCTGTTCTGAAATGACACGGTTGGTGCGCGGACGTCCCAGTTCGAGCGTTTCCGCCATCATCAGGTACCACATCATGTCCGCGAAGGTCAGCCCGTTGATGGACTCCGTCCCGGCGATGATGAAGGTCGTGCGCCACAGCCCGGCGAAGATGAACAGGAAAACGGCGATGCTGACCGAACGCCCAAGCACATCGCCGGGGTATGCGATGTTGTTGATGATCTGCATTTGGGCGATGGCGAGATATTTTTTCATGGTTGTCGCGTCTGGCGTTGGAGAACGCCGATTATGCGGGTCCGTCCTTGTAGATTTTCGCGATCACTTCCTCCACCGGCGGGTCGGAGATGGTGATGTCCACGAGGTCGCCCGCGCCGGAGAGATGCGCCATGACCCGGTCAACGGGCGTTTGGTTGGAGTCGAAGCGCAGTTTTACGCCGTAACGCCCGACCTTCAACAGCTCGACGCCTTTCAGGTGGAAGTTCGACGGGATCTCCTGCGCGTAACGGACTTCGACCAGTTTGCTGGTCAGGTGTTTGCGCTTCAGGGTCGAGACTTTGTCCTCGTACACGATCTGTCCGTGGTTGACGATGATGACGCGCTTGCACAGCGCTTCGAGATCGCCCGCGTCGTGCGAGGTCAGCAATACGCCCACGCCCTCCTCCTGGTTCATGCGGCGGATCGCGTCGCGGATGCGTTGTTTGGCGACCACATCCAGCCCGATGGAAGGCTCGTCGAGCAGGATCAGTTTCGGGCGGTGAAGAAGCGAGGCGGCGACTTCGCAGCGCATCCGCTGGCCGAGGGAAAGTTTTCGGACGGGCGTCTCCAACAAATCCCGAATCTCGAACGCCTCCGATAAAAATTCGATTCGTTTTTTCGCCTCGCGGTCGTCCAGTTCATAAATTTTGCCAAAGAGCAGCAGCGTATCAATGGCGGGCAGGTGATACCACAACTGCGGGCGCTGTCCGAAGACCGTGCCAATGTGAAAGGCGAGTTTCCGACGTTCCTTCCACGGCGTAAAACCCAGCACGCTGGCTTCACCGCCGCTGGGATGCAGGATGCCCGTCAGCATTTTGATGGTGGTGGATTTGCCCGCGCCGTTGGGTCCGATGAAGCCGAGCAATTCGCCCGCATCCATCTGGAACGAGAGTTTTTTTACCGCTTCGACTTCGCTGTACTCCGGTTTGAATAACGCCCGCGCGGAAGCGCCCAGCCCGGCGGCTTTGCGTTTGGTCTGGAATGTTTTTTGCAGTTGACGGACTTCGATGGCGGTCATGGGACAGTATTATAAAACGATATTTCGCCGCTTCCATGAAAAATCGGCGGTTTGGGAATCCATCATGGAGTAAAATTCAGGGGATGAACCGTTTCGTCCTTTGCATCCATTTTCGGGAATGAGTCCGGCGCTGTGGCGGGAATCCGTCATGGCGCCTGTTGTTTCTGAAATGGAGGCAGGGCAACTTCAAAGGAGAGAGAGGATGCCATGAAGAGAAAAATCTTGTATCTGTTGTTGATCTGCGCGTTTGCCGTTGCGGCGTGTGGAGGCGGGGGGGGCGCCCCCGCGATTGTGCGCATTGGCTGGGGGCAGGGACCCGATACGCTCAATATCGGCGCGGCGTGGCTGGCAAGCGCCTACACCATTGCAGAGTTAACCTACAGTTCCATGTATGAATTAAATCTGGACGGAACCATCACGCCGGATTTGATGACGGAGGTCTCCACTTCGGACGACGGACTGGTTTACACCTATACCATCCGCGAGGGCGTGAAATTTCACGACGGCGAGCCGCTGACCGCCTCGGACGTGGCCTTCACGTACAATCTGGTCATGAGTCATGAAGACTTCCCGACGCTTCACTCCTACACGGAGTATTTTGCGTCTGTTGAAGCGCCGGACGACAAGACGGTTGTAATCACCCTCACCGAGTCCATTCCCAATATTGAGAGTAAACTGATCTTTCTTTATATTCTGCCCGAACATATTTGGAAGGCGCATGAAGGCGAGGATGCGGCGACCTTTGAGAACCTGGAGATGATCGGCAGCGGACCTTTCAAGATGCTGGAATACAAGCCGAATGAATTCATCCGCCTCGGCGCGAACCCGGACTATTACGGCGGCGCGGCCAAAGTGGACGAAGTCATCTTCCAGATATTTTCCACCTCCGATGTGATGGTGCAGGCTTTGAAAAGCGGGCAGGTGGACATGATCACCGGCGTGCCGAACACAAGCGTCGAGACGCTGAAGCAGGATAAAAATATCAAGGTGGTATCCGGCGCGCCGCTTGCGCCCGACCTGGCGGATATCATTTTCAACGTGACCGATCCGGAGAACTGCCCGGTGGATGAAGGCGGCTTATGCACCGGACACCCCGCGCTGCGCGATAAGATCGTGCGACAGGCGCTGGCTCACGCCACCGATAAACAGAAAATCATTGACGTGATTTTGTTGGGGCTTGGCGACCCGGGCATTGCGCTGATTCCCTCCGGGCTGGGCGAATGGTTCAACAGTTCCATCAAGGATTATGAATTCGACGTTGAAAAAGCGAATCAAATGCTGGAGGAGGCGGGCTACCTCGACACCGACGGCGACGGAGTCCGCGAACTGCCGGACGGCTCGCGCCCGCTGACCTTCCGCATGAACTGGCCCAGTTCCGACACCACCGCGCCGCGCATGGCGGAAATTTTGGCGGAAACCTGGGGGCAGATCGGTGTAACGCTCGAAATGCAAGCCGTGGAAAGCGACGCCCTGACCGCGCAATGCTGTCCCACGCTCGACTTCGATATCATCCTGTGGGGCTGGGTGGCGGACCCCGACCCGAATACGCTCCTGATCATCCCCACCACCGATCAAATCCCGACCGGGTACAACGAGACCGGCTATTCCAATCCGCGCTACGATGAACTGTTCGCCGCCCAGGGCGTGGAGTTGGATCATCAAAAGCGCGTGGAGATGGTCTGGGAGATGCAAGCCATCATCCATGAGGACGCTCCGTATATCATTCCGTACTACGCTTACGCCATCCAGGCTTATCGCACGGATCGCTTTACCGGATGGCTGGACAACCAGCCCAAGGTCTCGCTTGAAGATCCGAGTTCGTTGCTGGCCGGCGAACCGGTGAAGTAACCCGCAGTCCACGATAAGAAGCGGAGTCGAAAGTCCCCCGACTTTCGACTCCGCTTCCCAGGAAAGGGACGTTTCCTCATGAGCCGTTGGCAAAGACTGGTTCGCAAGGCGGGCTGGGCGCTGTTTACCATCCTCTTTGTGGTGATCTTAAACTTTTTTCTCTTTCGCATCCTGCCCGGCGACCCGGCCCGACAGGGCGTGCGCGACCCGCGCCTGACGCCGGAGACGGTTGAGGCGATCCGCGTGCGCTTCGGGCTGGATAAGCCCGTTATCAATTGCATCCAGACGTTTTCTCCGCTGGAGTTCGGCGATTGCGGCGTCAACCCGCTGGAGGCGCAGTTCTTCATCTACGTCGCCAATTTATTGCGCGGCGATTTGGGAATGTCGTTCTATTACAACCGCCCGGTCGGGGATATTTTGGGCGAACGATTATGGAACACGGTTTTATTGATCGGCGCCGGGCAGATCCTGGCAATCTTCGCCGGGGCGTTGTTTGGGCTGGGCGCGGCATGGAAGGCGCGCACCTCCATTGATTACAGCGCGTTGATCGCCGGGCTGGTGGCCTGGAGCGTGCCGACCTTCTGGCTGGGCATCATCCTGTTATTTTGGGGCAGCAACAACGGTTTCCCCATCGGCGGCAAGGAAACGCCGGGCATGAGCAGTTATCCGTTTATGATGCGGATGAACGATTTTCTTCACCATCTGTTTTTGCCGACCGTCACCTATACCATCGTCTTCATGGGAGAATACCTGCTGATCATGCGTTCCAGCCTGCTGGATGTCTTTGCGGAGGACTACATTCTGACCGCCAAAGCCAAGGGGCTGAACACGTTTCAGATATTGAAGGATCACGCGCTCAAAAACGGGATGCTGCCGCTGGTCACCATCATCGCCATCAACCTGGGTTATACGGTGGCGGGCGTGATTCAAATCGAATCGGTCTTCTCCTGGCCCGGGCTGGGCGGCGCATTGTACGAGGCGGTCACGCGCCGCGATTTTCCCATGTTGCAGGGCGGGTTTCTGCTGATCGCCGTGAGCGTGATCGCGGCCAATTTCATCGCGGATCTGACGTACGCCTATCTTGATCCGCGCGTACAGGTGGAGTGACATGACCGCAATCGCTGAAATCAAACCGACCGCAGGATCTTCTCCCCTGCTGGCTTTCTGGCGCGTCCTGCGCAAAAACCGCATGGCCGCCGTCGGGCTGGGCATGTTGACCGTCATCGTTCTGCTGGCTGTCTTCGCCCCGGCGCTGGCGCCGTACGACCCATATTCCTCCGAGGGGCTTGGCGTCGCCGACGTGTACCAGCCGCCCGACTCCGCTCACTGGTTCGGCACGGACGACGCGGGCAAGGATATCTTCTCCTCCTTTATGTACGGCGCGCGCGTCTCGCTGACGGTGGGATTCTTCGCCTCCTTCATCTCTATCATCATCGGCGGGTTGATCGGGCTGACGGCCGGGTTCTACGGCGGGCGGACAGAGACGATCCTGATGCGCTTCACCGACCTGATGCTGGTCATCCCCGACCTGCCGCTCATCGTCGTCATCGTCGCGCTGACGAAACCCAGCCTGCTGAATATCATCTTCGTCATCGGCATCTTCGGCTGGACGACCACCGCGCGCATCGTCCGCTCGCAAACGCTGGCGGTCAAATCGCGCAAGTTCGTGCTGCGCGCGCGCGGGCTGGGAGCCGGGAACGCCTACATCATCCGCCGTCACATTTTGCCGCTGGTCATGCCGATCCTGGTCGTCAACGCCGTGCTGGTCGTATCCTCCGCCATTCTGAACGAATCCACGCTTTCCTTCATCGGGCTGGGCGACCCGGCCGCCATCTCGTGGGGACAGATGCTAAACTTTGCCTTCAGCCGCGGAGCCATGTCCTCCGGCGCCTGGTGGGCGCTTGCCACTCCGGGCTTTGGAATCGTCTGGGTGGTGCTGGCGTTGACTCTGCTCGGGCAGGGGCTGGAGCAGGCATTAAACCCCCGGCTGGATACGCATCATCTCATGCCGGGCAGGCCCGTCATCCATGAAGAGGCGGGGGCGAAGCCCATCCAGACCGATGTGGCGCTGGAAGTTCGCAACCTTTCGATTGACTACATCGCAGAAGGCAAGCCTCCGGCGCGGGCTGTGCAAAATGTCAGCTTTACTCTGCGCCAGGGCGAACTGATGGGACTGGTGGGCGAAAGCGGATGCGGCAAAACGACTCTGATGCTCTCGCTCTTGCGCCTGCTGCCCGCCGCCGGGCAGATTGTGAACGGAAGCGTATGCTACAAAGGCAAAGACATGACCGCCATGAGCGAAGACGAACTGAGCGCCTTGCGCTGGAAAATCATTTCAATCGTCTTTCAAGGGGCGATGAACGCGCTCAACCCGGTGCGCACGGTGGGCGACCAGATTGCCGAAGCCATCCGCCGGCACGAGCCGAACTTTCCGCGCGAGAAAATGACCGGGCGCGTGGTGGAACTGCTCGACATGGTGGGCATCTCCGCCGACCGGCGCGGACATTTTCCGCATCAATATTCCGGCGGAATGCGCCAGCGCGCCATGATCGCCATGGCTCTGGCTTGCAACCCGGATGTGATCGTGGCGGACGAGCCGACCACCGCGCTGGATGTGATGATCCAGGCGCAGATTTTGCAACTGCTCGACAACCTGCGAAAACGCCTCGGGCTTTCGGTCATCTTCGTCACGCACGACCTGGGCGTGGTGGCCGATCTGTGCGACAAAGCCCTCGTCATGTACGGAGGGGTGATCGCCGAATACGCCGACGTGGACACGATTTACAACGCCTCGCGGCATCCCTACACCCAGGAACTGCTTAAAGCCTTCCCAGACCTGAGCAAACCGCGCAAGAAACTGACCTCCATCCCCGGCCACCCGCCGCGACTGGACAACCTGCCCAAAGGCTGTCGTTTTGCGCCGCGCTGTCCGCTTGTCTTTGAACGCTGTCTTACCGAACAGCCAGCCCTGCGCGACCTCGGGGACGATCACATCGTCGGCTGTCACCTGGCGGAGAACCCAACATGAGCGACAACACCCTCCTCGAAATTCGCGGCTTGAAAAAATACTTCGACGCGGGCCGCACGGGATTGTTCTCAGGCGAGCCGCGCCGCGTCCACGCGGTGGACGACGTCAGCCTGACCCTGCATCGCGGCGAGGTGATCGCGCTCGTCGGCGAAAGCGGATGCGGAAAATCCACGCTGGGATTGCTGTTGATGGGGCTGGAAGACCCAACCGCCGGAAGCGTCCTGCTGGAAAATCGCGACATCACCCACCTGAACGACCGTCAGCGAAAAAGCCTGCGGCGCAAAATTCAGATGGTCTTTCAAGACCCGTATGAATCGCTCAACCCGACCCAAACCATCGGCGAAATCGTCACCGAACCGCTGGCTGTGCATGGCATCGGCGACGCGGCTTTGCGCGAAGAACGCGCCCGCAAAGCATTGGAGGACGCCGGGTTGAAACCCGCCGACACCTACCTGCCGCGCTACCCGCACGAACTTTCCGGCGGACAACGACAGCGCGTGGTCATCGCCGCCGCCCTCGTGCTCGAACCGGAGATCATCGTCGCCGACGAACCCGACTCGATGCTGGATGTATCCATCCGCGCCGAAGTCATCAACCTGCTGGCGGAATTGCGCGCCACGCGCCAGATCGCCGTCATCTTCATCACGCACGACCTCGGCTCGGTCGGATTCTTCGCCGACCGCGTGGCGGTCATGTACCTCGGGCGTATTGTCGAAATCGGCGACATGCTGGACGTGCTGGAAAACGCCCAACACCCTTACACCAAAGCCCTGCTGTCCGTCATCCCCGTCCCCAACCCGCGCATGCGCCACGAACACATCATCCTGCAGGGAGAAACGCCCAACCCGGTCAACCTGCCGGGCGGATGCCGCTTTCACCCGCGTTGCCCGGTCGCCGTCGAAGCCTGCAAACACAATGACCCGCCGCTGGTCGCCGTCGGCGCCGCGCACCAGGCCGCCTGCTTGTTTGTAGGGGTAAAGTGAACTTTGCCGTACTGCAATCTTTAGATTGCCCCCGGCGGGGCAAAGTAAACTTTGCCGTACTGCAATCTTTAGATTGCCCCCGGCGGGGCAAAGTAAACTTTGCCGTACTGCAATCTTCAGATTGCCCCCGGCGGGGCAAAGTAAACTTTGCCGTACTGCAATCTTCAGATTGCGCCCGGCGGGGCAAAGTAAACTTTGCCGTACTGCAATCTTCAGATTGCGCCCGGCGGGGCAAAGTAAACTTTGCCGTACT
>CAADGT010000217.1 GCA_900696595.1 uncultured Chloroflexota bacterium | reverse complement strand
TTGAGCAGGTAATTTCCGCCCAAGAAGGCAAGGAGCAGGCAGACGAAAGCGATTCCCGCAACGCCCGCCCAGCCAAGCGGCTTAAATTTAGGCGCAAGTTCGCGTTTCGCCTTCTCCCGTTCTGCCCGTTCGCGCTCCGCTTTTTTGGCGGCATCGCGTTTCGCGTTTTCGCGTTTTGTGTTTTCATCGGCATCGCGGGCAAGGCGTTCGCGCTCGGCTTTCTCAGCGGCTTCACGCTCCGCATTTTCGCGTTTTGTGTTTTCCTCCGCTGCGCGGGCAAGGCGTTCGCGCTCGGCCTTTTCGGCGGCTTCGCGTTTTGCGGTTTCCTCCGCTTCCCGTTGTTCCGCATCTTTTTTCTGGCGCGATTGTGTCGCTCCGCGCTGGCGCAGGGACGCGCCGATCTTTTCCGCGCGGAGGCGCAGGGCGAGGATCAAACGCTGGAATCCGTCGTTCTCGAACAGGTCAACCCAATGCCATTTGGTCAGGGTTGGGAGGTTGTCGCACTCCTCCAGCCGGGCGGGGATGATGAAAATCTCGCCGGGGGGCTTGTTGTCCGCTTCCTCCAGGGCGATCCGCACTTCCTTCTGGCGAAAACCCGCCTGATTAAATTGCTTTGAAAGGCAGACAATGACAACATCGCTCTCGCGCACCGCTTTGCGAATTTCAAATTCCCAATCCGCGCCGGGCAGGAGTTTTTCCTTGTCCAGCCACACGTCCACGCCCTCGCGTTTGAGGCGCGCATAAAGAGCCTTGACAGTGTCTTTGTCGCTGTGGGCATGGCAGAGGAAGACTTTGAGCGGGTGGGTCATAAGGATGAAGGATGAATTCCCAATTCCGCCCAAATTATAAACCCTCCCGTCAAAAACTCAGCGGGAAGGTTTCTTCATTCTTTCGACAAGGCGCTGCGACGATTTCTATTTCCGTTTGGCGGTCGTCTTCTTCGCCGCGGGCTTGGCGCGGGAGGCGGGTTTCTTCTTTACGACCGGGGTTTCTTCAACCTCATCCTCGGCGTCGGAAATCTCAGGGGCGGCGGAAAAATGCCGGGTCGAGCGGCGGGGCGCGGATTTTTTCTCCACTTTCTTAATGAAGTATTCATTCTCCCAATTTTCGGCAAAGGCAAGACGCAGTTTTCCGTTCCGCGCGAGGAACATGATCACGCCCGTCACGCCCATCAAAAAAGCGACCAGCATCGAAGTGGAGATAAACGTCTCGCCGAGTTTGGGCTGGTCGGGGCGGAAGAATTCGATGAAGGCGCGGTTGAAACCGGCGAAGACCAGCCACAGGCTGAAGACCGCGCCGGGTTTGAGCTCCTCTTCCTTTCGGCGCGAATACCAAAGGATGAAAAGATACGCCAAAACGTTCAGGATCATCTCGTAGGCGAAAGTGGGATGAAAGCGCGTGGTCTCGACCGGATATTTCGACAAATCCGCAAATTCGAGCAGGCGGTGATCCGCAGGGATGGAAATGCCCCAGGGAAGATTCGTCGGCGGACCGTAAAGTTCCTGGTTGATGAAATTGCCCAAGCGACCGATCGCCTGCCCGACCAAAGCCACCGGCGCGACGGAATCGAGGAAAAGCCAGGCGTCGTATCCGTTTTTCTTTAGATAAGAGATCAACACGATCGCGCCGAAAAGCAAGCCGCCGAAGATGTGCAAGCCCGCGATCGGCGGGCGGATGATGGACATGGGGTCTTCGATGTAGGAGCGGTTGCCGCCGATGATGGCGTTGACCACATACCACAGCCGCGCGCCGACGATTCCGGCGACCACCGCCCAGACCATCGCATCAATGAGCGCTTCGCCGTTCTCGCCGCGGCGGCGCACTTCCTTCTCCGCCAGCCAGCCGCCGATAAGAACACTGGACATCACAATCAATCCGTACCAGGTGAGTTCCACCTGAAGGTTGAACAATTTGAAACTGAAGATCACGGGGTCAATCATAATTACCTCTGAGTTGAATTTGGCGGATTATATCATCCGCCCGGAGCGCAAACGTTAAGATTCGCCCGCTTGCGCGCAATGAGCGGCGGCGCTATAATTCCGCCAACTCCCCGGACGCTTTATCATCAAATTCCAAACTGAAGTTTCCAAACCATTGCGCCCGCGTCCCTGAATAAATCATTTTGATCGAAACCCCATCCACACAGGCAACCTCCTAAGGAAACATACCAGCCCAAAGCGGGGACTGGTCTTTTCGCATTCCATTTCATATAAAAGAGAACAACATGAAAATACTCGAACTTGAGAACGAACCCCTCTCAAAACTGCGCGCCATGGCGAAGGGACTCAACATCCAGAACGCCAACCGCCTGAAAAAAGAGACCCTCGCCATGATGATCCGCGAGGCGGAGGCGCAGAAAGAGGGCATCGAACTGCGCGGCGGCATCCTCGAGATTATGAGCGAAGGAATTGGCTTTCTGCGGGCGACCAACTACCGCATCAGCGACCAGGACGTGTACGTCTCGCAGGCACAATTACGCCGGTACGACCTCCGTGCCGGGGACCTCGTCATCGGGCAGGTGCGCCCGCCGCGCGAAAGCGAAAGACACTTCGGCTTACTGAAAGTCGAATCCATCAACGGGCTGGAACCGGAAGAAGCCTCTCGAAGGACAGTATTCGAAAGCCTCACCCCCATATTTCCGGATAAACGCTTTGACCTTGAAACTGACGGAAAGACCCTCGCCCCACGCCTGATCAACCTGATCGCCCCCATCGGGCGCGGACAGCGCGGGCTGATCGTCTCGCCGCCCAAGACGGGGAAGACCACCATCCTCAAACAGATCGCAAACTCCATTTCAACCAAATATCCCGACGTTCACCTCATCATTGCCCTGATCGGCGAACGCCCCGAAGAAGTGACCGACATGGATCGCTCGGTGGACGCCGAAGTGGTCGCCTCGACCTTCGATGAACCGGTCACATCGCACGTCCGCACGGCGGAACTGGCCTTGGATCGCGCCAAGAGATTGGTGGAGATCGGGCGTCATGTCGTCATTTTGATGGATTCGATCACCCGCCTCGCCCGCGCATACAACCTGGTCGTCAATCCTTCCGGGCGCACGCTCTCCGGCGGCATGGATCCCTCCGCGCTCTACCCGCCCAAGCGATTCTTCGGCGCGGCTCGCAACGTGGAGGAAGGCGGGTCGCTGACCATCATCGCCACCTGCCTGGTGGACACCGGCTCCCGCCTCGACGACGTGGTCTACGAAGAATTCAAAGGCACCGGCAACATGGAACTGCACCTCTCGCGCAAATTGCAGGAACGCCGCACCTTCCCGGC
>CAADGT010000216.1 GCA_900696595.1 uncultured Chloroflexota bacterium | reverse complement strand
TATCCTCTCCGCCCGTTTTTTGGCGCGGAAGACGACCGACGAGGCGATGACGTTCACGGTCAGCGAGATGAGGAAGAGGATGATGCCGATGAAAAACAGGGTGTGATAATGCAGGCTGCCGTTTGCCACTTCGCCCATTTCGGCGGCGATGGTGGCGGTCATGGTGCGGACGGGGGAGAAGAGGCTGTTGAGTTTCAGCGCCAGCACGGGCGCGTTGCCGGTGACCATCATCACGGTCATCGTTTCGCCGATGGTGCGCCCGACTCCCAGCATGATGGCGGTAATCACGCCGGATTTGGCGGCCGGCAGGGTTACGCGCCAGATCGTCTGCCACTTGGTTGCGCCCAGCGCCCAGGAGCCTTCGCGGTAGGAGCGTGGAACCGCGTCCAGCGCATCCTCTGCGACGGAGACGATGGTGGGGACGGCGATCCCGCCCAGGAGGAGGGACCCGGTAAACGCGGTCAGACCCGTCGGCAGGTCCAGCAGGAGGCGCAGGTTGGGAGAGACGATCAGGATGCCGAGAAATCCCAACACCACCGAAGGCAGTCCGCCCAATAATTCCACCAGCGGTTTGAGAATCTCGCGCATCCAGCGCGGCGCAATCTCCGCGATGTAAACGGCTGTGCCGATCCCCAGCGGGACGGCGATCAGCGCCGCGCCGAGCGTGACGATGATCGAGCCGGTGACGAGCGGCAGAATGCCGAACATCTCTTCGACGGGATACCAGCGAATGTTGAGCAACGAGCCCAACTCCACCTTTCCCAGCGCGGGCAACCCCTCCCGCATGAGGAAGAAAAAGATCAACAGGACAAAAACGATGGCGGAATATCCGCTCGCCTTGATCGCTCTTGTGATGACGAACTCGCGCCAGTTTAAAGATTTTTCCATGTTGCTCCACCGTCATTGCGAGGCGCGCTCTTGTTCTTGCGCCGAAGCAATCTCATGTTTGGTCATGGGATTGCTTCGGGCTAGCGCCCTCGCAATGACGAAAATTACTGCGCCGGCACAAAACCCAACTCCGCCACGATCGCCTGCGCTTCGGCGGAGAGAATCCAATCGAGATATTCCTTCACAACGCCGGACGGTTCCCCGTTTGTATACATGTAAAGATCGCGCGCAATGGGATACGATTTATCGTTCACGCTGGCGATGGACGGCAATACATACGCGCCGCCCGCTTCCTTTGCGACCGCAACCGTCTTCAAATCGTCCGGCACATAACCCAGCCCGTCGTAACCGATCGCGTTTGGGTTTTGCCGAACCTCGGCGATAATGCCTTCAGAGGACGGCAACAACAGCGTGTCCATCGAGAACAGCGTTTTATTTTCCTTATCGCCCAACCGCAGAACCGTCTCTAAAAAATAAATATGCGTGCCGGAATTCGTCTCGCGCGAAAGCCTGACGATCGGGCGATCCTCGCCGCCGACTTCGCTCCAGTTTGTGATCCTGCCGCTGTAAATATCCGAGATTTGTTGCAAGGTCAATTCACGGACGGGATTCTCCGGGTTCACGATCACCGCAATCGCATCGCGCGCGATGACATGCTCGAGCGGGTTCACGTTTTGTTTTCGCGCCTCGGCAATCTCCTCCTCCTTGATCCGGCGCGAAGCGTTTGCCATATCCACCGTGCCGTTGATCAGCGCCGCAATGCCCGTGCCGGACCCGCCGCCCGTGACCGAAATTCGCACGTCGGCATGATCCGCCTGATAACGCTCCGCCCACGCCAGCGCCAGGTTGACGATGGTGTCGGAGCCTTTATTCTCGATGTATCGAGCGGGGGAATCGGAGCCGGTGTTTGTGGATGAAGAACCGCAGGCGGCAATTAGAAAAATAAAAAACAGGAAAAGTACCGGCGCGCGCATCATTAAACCGGATTATACCGCCTCTGACTCAGCCCGGGCTTGATTCTGCTTCGATGCAGCAATTCCAAACCTGGGGGGGGATTCTCCCATCCAACCCCGCCCCGACGTGAACGTCGGGGCTATTCTTACAAAGCCCGCTAAAGCGGACTCGCGCCCAAACACCGTGAAGCAGTCAGTACTTTTCGGATTTGAAGGCGCCGGCTTCGTCGGGTTTATTCACGCTGATAACGCTCTCTTTTCACCCTTCAGCAGGCTCATGACAATCCTTCATCCTTTCTCATTCACCCTTCATCCCTTCGACTTCCGTTCAGGACAAGCCTTCTTCTTTGATACAATCCCCGTCATGAGCGCGCCCCAACCCGCCTTCACCGTTCAGAATATGGACTTCTACTACAGCCCCGTCAAAAAAACGCTGGCGGGCATCAATCTTGAAATCCAGCCGCAAAAAGTGACGGCGCTGATCGGACCGTCCGGCTGCGGCAAATCCACCTTTTTGCGCTGCCTCAACCGCATGAACGATACGATTCCCGGCACGAAAGTGGAAGGAAAAATTTTGCTCAATGGCGAGGATATCTACAGCCCAAACATGGACGTGGCGAATCTCCGTCAGCGGGTGGGCATGGTCTTCCAAAAGCCGAACCCGTTCCCGCAATCCATCTTCGACAACGTGGCCTTCGGCCCGCGCGTGATGGGTATGGATGTGAACCTGAACGAGGTGGTGGAGAAAAGCCTGCGCGCCGCCGCGCTGTGGGACGAGGTGAAGGACGATCTCAAGTCTGACGCGCTGGGCTTGTCGCTCGGTCAACAGCAAAGATTGTGCATCGCCCGCGTGATCGCCATCCAACCGGAAGTGATCCTGATGGACGAATCCACCTCGGCGCTCGACCCGATCGCGACTCTGCGCGTCGAAGAACTGATCGCCGATTTGAAACAAAACTACACCATCGTCATCGTCACGCACAACATGCAACAAGCCGCGCGCGTATCCGATTTCACCGGCTTTTTTTGGATGGGCGAACTGGTCGAGTTTGCGCCGACAAATGAGTTGTTCACCGCGCCAAAACAGGAAATGACCGAGGCATACATCACGGGCAGGATGGGGTAGATGGTCGTTTGGTCTGATCGTTTGCTGGTCTCGTAGTCGTTAAAATAAAAACGAGCGGACGAAAATCTCATCCACTCGCTTTGTAACTATTCCCCATTCCCTGATAACTCTTCACTGCTTCTGATTCTTCCAAAACTCATCGTCGCTGTCCTTGATCTCGCTGAACGAGCCGGTGGCGATGAAGATCGTCCGTTCGCAGATGTTGGTCACGCGGTCCGCCACGCGCTCGAGGTTGTGCGCCACCCATAACAACCAGTTGACGCGCTCGATGTTCTTGGGGTCTTCAATTACGAATATCATCAATTCGCGATAGATTTGATTGTAGAGCGCGTCCACCTCGTCGTCTTCCAGCGGAATGGCTTTGGCGGCTTCGACGTCCTCGTTGACGAAGGCGGTTAATGCGCGATGCAACATGCTCACGCCTTTTTCCGCCATGCGCGGAATGTCAATCAGCGGCTTGAGCAGTTTTTCCGCGCCCATGCGCACGTTAATGTTGGCGATGCCCTTGGCGTAATCGCCCATGCGCTCCAGTTCGGAGATGATCTCCATCGTGGAGGCGAGCAGGCGCAGGTCGTGCGCCATCGGCTGTTGCGTGGCGCTCAGGATCATCAACTGGTTTTCGATGGCGAAGCGTTTTTTATTGATCTCTTTATCGGCGGCGATGATCTGCTCGGCGGCTTTGATGTCGCGCTTCTTCAACGCCTCCACCGAGCCGACGATGGCCTGCTCCACCATCGAGCCAAGCAGGATGACTTCATCTTTTACCTGTTGAATTTCGCTCTCGAATGTTTTTCGAATCATGAGTCCTCTTTTACTGCCTGCGCCCATTTTACCCGAAGTCATCCCGATGGACGACGCCCCGGCGAGGCTTTACAATTGCCCCATGAACAATAGTCCGTTTTCGCTCATCCCCGAATACCGCGATTACGTCTGGGGCGGAGCGAGACTCCGCCCGGGGATTGTTCCCACCGCCGAGGCGTGGATCATCTACGCAGGCAACCGCATCAAAACCGGACCGTATGCCGGGCGGGCCCTCTCCGACCTTTCCCTGCAATTCGGCGTTGACCTGCTCGGCGCGCGCGGCGTCGCTGTGCGTGGAAATCAATTCCCCGTGCTGGTCAAGATTTTGGACTGCGCCCAGTGGCTTTCCCTGCAAGTTCACCCGGACGATGAGCAGGCGAAGCAGTTGGAAGGGGAGGGTTTCTTCGGCAAGACCGAAGCCTGGCATGTGCTGGAAGCCGAACCGAACGCGGAATTGATTGCGGGCATCAAGCCGAATGTTTCCGCCGAACAGTTGACCGCCGCCATTCGAAGCAAAAGCGAACAGACTCTGGAATTGGCGCAGAAGATGAATGTTGCGGCGGGCGATACGCTCTTCATCAACCCTGGCACGATTCATGCGCTCGGTCCGGGATTGCTCATCTACGAGATTCAGCAGACTTCCGATATTACCTATCGCGTGTACGATTGGGGGCGCCCGGAAACGGAAACGCGCAAACTGCACATCGAAAAAGCGACAGCCGTGTCGAATCCCAATGCGGCATCACTGCCGGTCAAGCCGCCGCAGATGGATGATGGCGAAGCGACCACGCTCACGCAATGTCAATATTTTCAGTTGGATGAAATTCGGGTCGAGGAGAAAACTGTCCGCCAGGAGACGGGGGGAGAATCCTTTCACGGGTTGACCGTGATCGAGGGGCAGATTCAGGTATCGGCGGAGTCGGAGGCGTTTATCCTCAATCAGTTTGAGACTCTGCTGATCCCGGCCTGTTGCGGGGCGTATCAAATCCAGCCTTTGCAAAAGAGTCGCATATTGAAGGCCAGCGTGTAGCGGGCGGCGCGGGAATTATTTTCCTTTGCGGAAGACCAGCGGCAGGGTGACGATGAGCGTAATGACAATACCCATCACAAGGATGCCGTCGGTGGAGCCGATCTCGGAATCGCCTGCGGTTGGGGTGGGCGTTGCCGCCTGCGCCGACAGGTAAGATGCCGCGCCTGCGGCGGTGGCAAGGGCGGGGGAGGGGACGAAGTTGATTACGACCAGCAAAAGGAGGATGACGCCCAACAGGAGGGCCGCAATGTTGAAAGAACGGTTTGCCTTCATGGGTGTTCATTATAAAGCGAAACATCCGGCAATCCTTGCTGGCGCGCGCCCACAACGCAACTTGTACCATTTTGCACTTTCCATGTATAATCCGCCGTCATGCGCCGTTTTTTGGCGCGTGATTTGATGTAGAATATCGAAGTTGCGCGGCGCGGGGGCGTTCATTTTTAAATTTTTTAATGGAACGATGCGCCGCATCTGATCTTTTACGAGAAAATATAAAGGCGTTTTTCCGATGCTGCCATGCTCATCCGGCGGCGTTACTATATTCTTTTCAGGAGAATCCATGGTCAAAAAGTTTTTCGAATGGCTGAAAAAGCCAATGGGTTTGATCGCGGTTGGGATTGCGTTCCTGGCGTTGTTCAGCGGGTTTGCCTACTGGCTGAACACCACCCAGCAATCGCCCGATCAACCCATCCAATTCCCGCATAAAACCCATGTCGCCTTTGGCATTCAGTGCCTGTACTGTCACCCGGGGGCGTCGAAGGGTCCCGCCGCCGGTTTGCCCTCCCAGGCGAAGTGCTGGGCGTGTCACAATCAGATCGCCAAGACGCAATCGAGCGCTTTGCTGGCGCCGCTCAAGGATGCTGTGCTGGCTGGAGAATCGCTGGAATGGGTCCCGGTGGCCATTGTGCCGGATTTCGTGCAGTTTAACCATCGCCCGCATATTGCGGCGGGGCGGAACTGCGAGGAATGTCACGGGGATATGTCCCAGGTCAATGTTGCGGAGAATCCGCAGGTGATGAACATGGGCTGGTGTTTGAACTGTCACATCGAAGCCGCCGGGGAAGATCAGGAGAAGTTGATTAAACTCTCCGACTGCGGCACGTGTCATTATTAGACCGGGCGAAAGGAATCAACATGAGCGAACAATTTTCCCGGCGTGATTTTCTAAAACTGGCAGGGCTGGGAGCGGCGACGACGGCGATCCTTACGGGTTGCGGCCCCGCTTCCCGTTACGTTAAGCGCGAACCCTACCAGCAGATGCCCGAATACAACTCTGTCGGGCAGAGTACCTATTACGCCACTACATGCCGCGAATGCGCGGCGGGATGCGGCCTTGTTGTGCGCACCTATCAGGGACGCGCCATCAAGGCGGAAGGCAACGCCAACCATCCCCTTAACCTCGGCAAGACCTGCGCGCGCGGGCAGGCCACCCTGCACGGTTTGTATAACCCCGACCGCGTCCAGGGTCCTTCCACCGGCGATTGGGACTCTGCCATTCAGTCCGTCGCCGATGCGTTCAAGAATTACAAGCCCGGCGAAATCGCCTTTTTGATGGGCATGGCGCCCGATCATCTCTTTGATCTGGTCGGCGATTTGACGGCGGCGGCGGGCATGGACGCCCCCATCCGCTATGGGGCGTTGAGCATGTTTGAATCCCGCGCCACGTTGAGCAAGGCGGCCGAGAATCTTTTCGGCCAGCCCGGGTTGCCCTGGTTCGACGTGGGCAACGCGCAGGCTGTCTTTTCCTTTGGCGCAAACTTTCTCGAGACCTGGCTCTCGCCTGTCGCTTACACGCGCGGCTTTGTCGGCTTGCGCCAGAGCGAGACGAAGTTGCGCGGCGTACTCGTCCAGTTTGAAGCGCGGATGTCCGCCACGGGCGCGAAAGCCGACCACTGGGTTCCGCTTCGTCCCGGGACCGAGGGACTGGTTGCGCTTGCAATCGGCAAACTCGCCTCGGAACTTCGCGGCGGTGCGACTCCGCGAATCTTTTCCGGCGTGAACCCGGCTGAAGCGGCCGAGCAGGCCGGGGTCGAGTTGGAGGCGTTGGAAGCGATGGCGCAAATCTTTGCGTCGAACGCTGTCCTCGCCATTCCGGGCGGCGCGGCGTTGGGTCAATCCAATGGATTGGAAACTGCCGAAGCCGTGCTGGCGTTGAACGCGCTTTCGGATAATTTTGGCAAGCCCGGCGGCGTGTATCTTTCCGCTCTGGCGCCGAATCAGACCGAATACAGCGGACCGGCTTCGACCGAGGAAATGGCCGGACTGGTGGAGAAGATGAAGAGCGGCGCGATCAAGGCGTTGTTCGTTCACGGTGTGAGCCCGGTCTTTGAACTGCCTGCGGCGCTTGGCTTTAAGGAAGCGCTCGCCAATGTGGAATTGTTCTCGTTTGCGACGTTCCCCGACGAAACGGCGAAAGAGGCGAAGCATGTCCTCCCCGATCATCACGGGCTGGAGTCGTGGGGCTATCAGCGCGTGGCGACGGGCGTCTCGCAATCGGTTCTTTCCGGCTCCCAGCCGGTGGTTTCGCCCTACTACAACACCCGCGCCACCGCCGACGTATTGATTGCCGCGGCGCAGTTGGCGGGCGGGAAATTTGCCGAAGCGCTTCCCTACAAGGACGAGGTGGAGTTCATCCAGACCAAACTCGCCGCGCTGTTGGGCGAGGGCGACGGCTCGTTCTCCGCGCCGGATGCGGCGACGTTTATGGCGTATTTCCAGCAGTATGGCGGCTGGTTTAAAAATTCCAATGCGTTGATCGCGCCGGACGGTTCGGGCGCGCTTAACGGCTCCATCGAAGCCGGGGAGGCGGAGTTTGCGGGCGAGGGCGAGTTCTTCTTCGTCCCGTTCGTTTCGCCCACGCTGGCGGAAGCGGGCGCGAATAAACCCTGGTTGCAGGAATTGCCCGACCCGACCACGACCGTCATGTGGAATTCATGGATTGAGATCAACCCCGCGACCGCGCATGAACTTGGCGTGGAGGACGATGACGTGGTGAAAGTCTCCAGCGAGTTTGGCGCGCTGGAACTGCCCGTGTACCGCTATCCCGCCATTCGACCCGATACGGTGGCGATTGCCTTTGGGCAGGGACATACCGCTTATGGGCGTTACGCTGAGAATCGCGGCGTCCATGCCGGAGACCTGCTTGGCGCGCGCTTCAATGAAGCGGGCGACCTCGCGTTTGGCGGAGTGAAGGTGCGGGTGGAAAAGACCGGCAGAAAACAACCGCTCTCGCGCATGGAAAGCATCATGGGCGTGTACGGCGTCGGTCTTGGCGGAGAGGAACATTAATCATGATTAGACCCGAAGAAATCAAAATGAGCGCCGAGGAAACCGGCAAATGGGGCATGGTCATTGACCAGGACATTTGCACGGGCTGTCAGGCTTGCGTGGCGGCCTGCGCGATGGAAAACAACATCACCTTTGTCGGAGAAGTGGATTCCGGGTATGGGCGTTCCATGCACTGGATCCGCATTGAACGCTTCTGGGAGGGCGAGTACCCCGAAGTGAAGATGACTCCGCAACAGCCGATGATGTGCCAGCAATGCGGCCATGCGAACTGCGAACCGGTCTGCCCGGCGTTTGCCACTGTTCATTCCCAGGCGGAACAGTTGAATTTGCAGGTGTACAACCGCTGTGTCGGCACGCGTTATTGCGCAAACAACTGCCCCTACCAGGTGCGCGCGTTCAACTGGCGCGACTATCAGCGCCCCGAACCGCTTCAGAATCAGTTCAACCCCGATGTGACCGTGCGCCGCATGGGCGTAATGGAAAAATGCACATTCTGCATCCAGCGCATCCACAAGGCGCAGGACACGGCGAAGTCGGAGGGGCGCGAAGTGCGGGACGGCGAATTTACCACTGCCTGCGCCCAGGCTTGCCCGGCAAACGCCATCGTCTTTGGGCGCGTGGATCAGCCCGAATCGCTCGTTTCCCAGTTAAAGCACAGGCGGCACGGCGTTAAACATCTTGAAGAACTTGGCACGTTGCCCAACGTGACCTATATCAAGGGAGGGTAATCATGTCCGACAAACAACACCATGCGGAACACTCCCACGAGGAACATCTCCGCGAAAAACATTTAATGCTCGACCCGCTTCCGCGCGGGAAGATGAACGAAATGGTCATGGAAGCCATGCTGGCCAAACCCACCTGGAAGTGGTGGCTGGTCTTCAGCATCCTGGCCGCCATCGTCGCCTACGGGTTGTTCTACAAATGGGGCATACTGATCATGAAAGGTCAGGGCGAGGCGGGCGTGATGCGCCCCGACTACTGGGGCATCTTCCTCGTCAACACCGTGTTTTGGATCGGCATCAGCCACGCGGGGACGTTCATCTCCGCGATCCTGCGCGTGTTCAAGGCGGAGTTCCGCCGCCCGTTCACCCGCGCCGCAGAGTTGATGACCACCTTCGGGCTGGTGCAAGCCGGGTTCAGCGTCTTCATGCACATGGGGCGCGTGTGGCTGGCGTACTGGCTGTTCCCCTACCCGAACCAGCGCATGATGTGGCCCAACCTGCACTCTCCGCTGACATGGGATTTGCTGGCGATCACAACCTACCTGCTTTCCTCCACCATGTACCTTTTCCTGCCGCTCATCCCCGACCTGGCGATGGCGCGCGACCGCTCCACCGGCTGGCGCAAGAATTTTTATAAAATCCTCGCGCTGGGCTTTCGCGGTACGGAAGGCGAATGGACTCACCTGCGCCACGCGATGAACATCTTCGCCTTCGCCATCATCCCGGTCATGTTCTCGGTTCATACCATCGTGTCCTGGGACTTTGCCGCCGCCACCCGCCCGGGCTGGAACTCGACCATCTTTGGCCCGTACTTCGTCATCGGCGCGTTGCATTCCGGCATGGGCGCGGCCATCGCCGTGCTGGCGGTCATTCGCGGAACGATGAAGAATATGTCCTACTTCATTCGCGGCGAACACTTCGACGCGGTGGGCAAATTGATGCTCATCATTTCGATGGGCTGGGCCTATTTCTTCTTCAACGACTACATGGTGCAATGGTACGGCGGCGACAAATGGACTCAGCAACTCCTGCACTTCCACGAAGCCGGCCCAATGGGCTGGATGTGGTTTGCCATGCTGGTATGTAACATCGTCGTCCCGTGGGCAATCCTTTGGAACCCCAAGTGGCGCGCCACCCCCTGGCTGGTCGCTACCGTCGGGCTGATCATCAACGTCGGCATGTGGTTTGAACGCTACATCATCATCCCCGTTTCCGTCACCATCAACCGCATGCCCTTTACCTGGAAACTCTACAAACCCGGCATCGAAGTCCCGATGAGCATCGGCACAGTGGCGCTCTTCATCCTGCTGTACATGATCGCCTCGAAACTGATCCCGCTCATCCCCGTCTGGGAAGTGCAGGAAGGCCAGATGGCGCACGAATTCAAGAAATTTGGACGCGAGACCGTTGTCACGGTCAGCGAACTGGAATAGGAGAACGACATGGCTGAAAAAGTAGATCTCCTTGCGGTCTTCCCGGACCTCGAACCGGCGGCGAACGCCGTGGAGCGACTCCGCGCCCTGGGCGTTCACGACGACCGCATGAACGTCATCTCCGGCGTTCCCGTCACAGAGGCGATGCTCGGACGCGCGCCGCAATGGACCAACGTCCCGCGCATTGCCATGGGCGGCGCGATCCTCGGGTTTGGCGTGGGCGTGTTTCTCGCCTACATCGCGCCGTTCCTGTACCCCTACCCGATTCAAGTCAGCACCCAGGGATTCGTCCCCGGCCCGCCCACCGCGGTCGTACTATTCGAAATGACCATGCTGGGCATGTTGCTTTCGACCTTCCTCGGCGTTTTTCTGGAAAGCTTCTTCCCGAACTACCGCCCGATGAAATACCTGCCGGAGATCAGCGACGGCAAAATCGTCGTCTTTTTCGAATGCGCGTACGCGGAAGAAAACAAAATCACGGACGCCCTGAAAAAACTCGGCGCTGAATCCGTTCGCCCTGCGGAGGCGCAACCCTTATGAGACTCTTCAAACAACTTCTTGTCGTATTCGCCGCGCTGGCGGTACTGTTCGCCGGTTTGATGATCATCGCCTACGACGTGATCAAAGTGGACTGGATCGTCTTCATGGAAATCCAGTCGTCCTACGACGACCAGGAGGAGCCGCTTCCCGTCCCCGCCCAATCCATCCCGGTCAGCGGTCCCGCCTATCTGCCCGGCATGGGCGAACCGGCCAACCCCGTCCCCGCCGATGAAACCTCCATTGCGCGCGGCGCCCAACTCTACCAGATTCACTGCGCCATGTGTCACGGCGAAGCCGGGCAGGGCAACGGCATGATCGCGGCCTTCCTCGTCAAAAAGAAACCCGCCGACCTGACCAGCGAAGCCGTGCAAGCCAAATCCGACGGCAGTTGGTTCCTGACCATCTCCAACGGAATCTGGAACCCCAGCAACACGCTCTTCCCGGAGGCGCAATTCTCCGGGCAAATGCCGCCGCTGGCGGAAAACCTCACCGTGCGCGAACGCTGGGACGTGGTCAACTACCTGCGCTCGTTGAAAGCCAGCCAGTAAAGGGAGATGCCGTAATGAAAGACGATGTTCGAAAATATATTTATGGCGCCCTGGTCGTTTTCGTGATCGGCTTGCTGGCCTGGGCGGGACTAGTCTACGTCAACGCCTGCGGAATGACCCTGACCTGCCTGCGCGGACAGACCCCGGTTCAAGGCACGCCGATTCCAACCCTGATCCCGGCCACTCTTCCCGCCCTGGAAATGGAATCCGCCCCCGCCGCCTCCGACTCCGATACATGCCGCGTCGCCGCCCAGGACCTGATCGGCGCGTGGGTCGAAGCCGGTTCCTCCGAAACCGAAGCCTTTCAATTCCAGGACGCTAACGGGAAAACCTGCGAAGCGACCTTTGAAGACGTAAGACCGCTCTTCGTAAATTCCAACCTGTGGTACTCCGGCTCGCTCGCCTGCACCTCCTGTCATTCGGTGGACCTGGCCGTCTCGCCCGCCCAATTGGACTTGAGCAGTTACGACGGCATCCTCGCCGGTTCGCGCCGCGCCGACGACGCCCCCAAGGGAACCGACATCCTCGGCGGCGGAGATTGGAAATCGTCCCTGCTGTATCAGTTCATAACAGAGTCGCATCCCGACATACCGGGCCACGACGCGGCTCTCCTCTCCGGACTGACGGTCTCCGCTGGAACGTCGCTCCCCGAAGCGAATGTAACGCCGACGCCGTAACGAAGCGTAACAGACACACTGGAAAGAAAAGACTTCCGAAGTCTCGAAGACTTCGGAAGTCTTTTGCATCTGGCGGAGAGGGCGGGATTCGAACCCGCGAACCTTTGTGGGTTACACGCTTTCCAAGCGTGCGCGCTAAGCCAGACTACGCGACCTCTCCAATTTTGTGAGCGACGGCATTATACCAGATGTTTATTTTGCGGCAACCTCGATCACCTCGTCTGCGTGGAAGAAAATGTAAGGGGTTCCCGGCGGCTCATCCCAGTATCCGCACAATTGGATCAGGGAACCGGGTTCGGGCAGTTGATCGGTGGGCAGGACTGCAATCGCCTCTCTGTTGTTCTCAAGGTCGAGGGCGTAAAGCAATGTATTCTCCGGGTTGACGGAGCTCATGGCGGAGATCAGATATGAATCGGGCAGGCTGTGAATGTTGCGGCGAAACAGGCTGATATGGAAGTCGGGCATCCAGTCGGTGAAAAATTCGTTTTCGCGGTGAAGATTGATCGCCGTCCCGGAGTCGAACCGGGTGAAGAAAGAGTCCAAACCGGAGGGGCAATCCGCTTCGGGCGGAGAGGGGAGGCGTCCGTTCGTTTTGATCAGGATCGGGGCGGCGATGAGGACGGCGATCAAAGCAATGGAAATTGACGCTGAAGGATATTCAACAAGGGCAGGGTCGGATTGCGGTTTGAATATCCGGGTTGGGATCAATCCCACAAGGAGGGATAATCCCATGCCGGGGAGCAGGGCAAAGAAGGGAATGGTCGCGGCGTACAATCGCACCCGGTAGGCGTCTGTGGGCGGGACGAACGGCACGGAAGCCAGCACGCCCAGCGCGGCCAGCATGGCAAGGCTTGCGTAGGGGTTGCTTCGGTCTTTGAGCCATTTGTAAATGCCCAACCCGTTCAGTAAATACATGCCCCAACGCGCCCACTCATTGACCCGGTAGTTATCGCCGGCGACGAAGGCATAGGCGTTGTACCAGGTGTTCGAGAAGAACATGCGCCAGTAGTAGAGCGCGCCTTTCAGGATGAGTTCCGGCTGCGTCAGAATCAATTCGAAAGCCAGTTTGTAAATGGCCGGCGTGACTTCGGTGTCTTTCATGAGTCCGAGTTCGGGATGCGCCTTGAAGACATATGTCCAGGGATTGCCGCCGGATGCCAGCCCGTAAAACGCCCAGGCGAAGTTCTCGAAGGCGACCCCGCCGGGGTTGACAAAGGCGATCATGCGGTTGTTCGCGTAAAAGACAAGCAGGATGAACGCGGCGCCCAAGCCGAGGAATTTGAATGAATACTTTTTCCTGCCGCGAAAGAGCCATCCGCCCCACAGGAGCAGGGCGGGCAGGACGAACATTGCGCCGGGACGGACGTTCAGGGCAAGCGCGATCATCGTTATTCCAAATAATGCCAGCCGCTCTTTGCGCGCCGAGATGCCGCGCCATAACAACGCAGCCCCGAATAAACCCACCGACACCCCCAGCGATTCAGACATGGTCGTGCCGCTGTGATGACGGTAGTACAGGAACATGAGCATGAGGAAAAAAACGGCGAATTCAGCGCCGTGAGTCCGTTGAATCTCCCTGCTTGCGATATAACAGGCATACCCTGCCAGGGCGGCGAAGATCGCAACAGCGGTCATCAGGCTGCGCTCGGAGAGCCGGAGGAAGAAGGCCAGCAACCCTGCGAAGAGCGGACGCATTGCCGTAAAGTTGGAAACATCCATGCCGTATTGCAGGCGGGTGGCGTCGGCGTAGTAACCGGCGGCGTCGGTGAGCGGGATCATTCCGTTCAACACGACCGATTTGGTGTCCCCGGACGCCCACAACCCCGCCAACCCCAATGCAAACAGGGACATGGTCGCGGTTAACGCGAGCAGTTCGCCGACCCGCCCTTTGGCGCGGAACGCCCCGTACACGACCAGTGTCGCGGCGGGGATGGCGACGCCAAAACCGAGCCGCAACGCCATGCTGACAGGGCGCAGGAGGTTCGGGGAGCGGTTGTTCAGGACAAGGATATAGATCGAAAGGGATATCAGCAGGCAGAAAACCTGCCACGCCAGCGGGTGGATTCTTTTTTCGATTGTCGAAATTATTGAATTCATCGCCGGGTATTATAAGGTCGTTTCCGCTTCTGAAAAGCATCTAAAACGCAACAGGTCGCGCGAGGGCGCGACCTGTGCTTGAAAACGGACTTCTTGGAGGAAGTTAGTATTCCGTTTTTTTCACTGTATCGGCGCGTTTTCAGCCGTGTCTGCCGTCAATTCGGGGCGGGTGGGTTTATGATTGCTCTCAATATTCATCAAGGCAGGGATGAAGAAACCTATCGCGCCGATGAGTAGATTGAGGATCCCCGCCACCCAGAACCAGGACTGGTAACCGATCGTATCCGTCACCGGACCGGCGATCAGGAGTCCGAGCGGCATCATCGCCTGCGTGACGCTATTCGTCAGCGAAAGCGCCCGCCCTTGCATTTCCGGCTCTATCACGGATTGAAACAACGCGTGGATGGGCCCGTTTGCGAACGGCATCATGAAACCGATAAAAAACATGGAGGCGATCATGATCCAGAACTTATCCGCCGGGGCGGCGGCGATGGCAAGAATGGCAAAACTGAAAAGGACGATCGCCGTCAACGAAGTGACAATCTTCTTTTTAAACCCGCCCCACACGCCGAGCGCCACGCCGCCTGCAATCATGCCGATTCCGAAAAACGAGTCGAGGCTTCCCAGTTCCAGCGCGCCCTTGCCAAAGTATTTCGTCACCAATAACGGGAGCAATGCCCCTACGGGAGCAAGCAGGAAGTTCAACATCGCCGCTATCAAACCCAGCATCAAAAGCCCGGGCCACGACGCCATATATTTAAACCCCGCTCCCATGTCTTTCAAGAAACCGTCCTGCGGCGCGGATGCGTCTGCCGCGCGCCGGGGCGGCTGAGGGACGGCGAAGAACAGCAGGGGCGCGATTCCGAGG
>CAADGT010000215.1 GCA_900696595.1 uncultured Chloroflexota bacterium | reverse complement strand
TGCGAGGGCGCTCTTGCTCTTCGCCCGAAGCAATCCCCTCGCTGATATGGAGATTGCTTCGCCGCCAAAGACCAAGAGCGGCGGCTCGCAACGACATTGCGGGAAGTTAATTATTTACAGACCCTTACATCCTTGCGTTAAGGATATTGAGAATTATTCCAATACGTTTGCGGCATACTTGGGAAACGGAAACAGTGTGCAAGCAAAGGTTGTCAGCGCCTCCGCTCAAGCCGCCGTCCTGTGCGAAGCCCCCTGTGGGCGGCGGCGGTTTATGAGGGAAATCCCGCGCCGAGGACGGCGCTGGGAGCAGGTTACCTGACATGTTTTGCATGCACACACGGAAACAGGCGTCGCGCCGGTTTTGCCGTTTTGTTGTATAGTTGACCGAAATCATCGAAAGAGGAATCTCATGAGCGAATTGCGAGTTTATAAAACCTCCCCGGCTGTCATTTTTATAGTCGCGCTTATGTTCGTCATCCTGATTGGCGGCGTTGTCCTGGCCGTCGGCATGGACGCCCTGTCCTATGTGATTCTGCCCGCCGTTATCGGCTTCCTGTTACTGGCGGGGCTCTTCGCCATGCAGATCACGAAGGTGACGATATCAGACGATGCGATCAGCGCGCAGAACCTGCTGGGGACGAAATCCCTGCGCTGGGCGGAGGTCGTCCGCGCTTCGGGGCGGGGATATTCGATCAAACTTCATAATCAAGATGGGGATGTGACTCTCTCGATCAGCCCGCAATTGCCGGGGTACGAAGAGATCGTCGAGTTCATCGGCGCGAAACGCCCGCAACTCTTTGACCCGAACCAATACAGCGAAATGAGGCGCGGGATCGCGCCTTACATCTTCATGTTCCTCTTTGTGACGTTGGTTTTGGGCGTCTCGCTCGTGTTCGTCTATTCGACGATGGATTCGCCCGATGCGTCCTTCGCCAAATACGCTCCCCTGCTTGTTTTCGTCGCAATCACGCTCGCCTTCGGCGGGATGGTATTTTCCGTGCCGCGCTCGCTGACTCTCGAAGGGAACGCGCTGAACCTGAGTTACCTCATCGGCTCGAAGAGCCTGCGCGCCGATGAGATCACGGTTGTCCAGCTCAGTTACACCCAAAGCCGCAACGGAAAGCATTTTTTCATCAACCTGCATTTGAAGGACCGGCGCAACATCCGTTTGAGAGGCTTGGGCGTGGGACTGCCCGTGGCGTATCTGGTTTTGAAGAACTGGCATAAACTCCACACACAGGGGCAGTCTGCAAATCCGCGCCCGGCTTTGAACGATGTCGCGCCGAATTGGTCGGATAAGTCATGGAAATGACGCGGATAAACATCCGCTCGGAGCGCAACGCCTCCTGACTTTGCATCCAACATTGGGAGACGTTGGACTCCGTAAGCGACGCAACAATTCGTCAGACAAGCCGCGTAATTAATACAGTTCTTTAACTGTCCCCCGTCCGCCGACCTGCTATAATGTCTCTGCCACTACATGACGGCACAGGATGCCTGACACGCGAAACTCTGCGCGTGACGCCCCGGAAAGGCAGGTACATCATCATGATCCTCTTGCATTCCCCCCTCCGCCCCTAAAACCCAAGCCGCGCTTGAACCCATTCACGCGAGCCGCTTTCCGCTTTCCATGATTTTACGCGCCACTTGACCTTTGGCGTTTCTGGAAACTTGACATTATGACTCAACATAGAATCACAGACGACCTGGAAGCCCTGCTGGACGTCCTCCCCTCGAATATCCGCCACGCCGTCGAAAAGGCGAACAACAGCGATAAATTACTGGAGATCGTCATAGACCTCGGGCGCATCCCCACCGCCCGCTTTGTCGAAGGCGAAACCGCCCTGCTCGATAAAGAAATCGCCCGCGCCGAGATAGACCACATCACCGAGCGCATCGGCTCTTTCGACGCGGACAACCGCGCCGGCATGGAGCGCACGCTCCATCGCATCTCCGCCATCCGCAATCGGCGCGGAGTCATTGTCGGTTTAACCTGTCGCGTCGGCCGCGCCGTGTACGGCACCGTGGACATCATTCAAGACCTGATCGAATCGGGCAAATCGGTTCTGATCCTCGGCCGCCCCGGCGTCGGCAAGACGACTCTCCTGCGCGAAGCGGCGCGCATCCTCGCCGAAACAAAGCGCGTCGTCATCGTGGACACATCCAACGAGATCGGCGGCGACGGCGATGTGCCGCATCCCGCCGTGGGCAGGGCGCGGCGGATGCAGGTCAAAGAGCCGACCTTGCAGCATGAAGTGATGATCGAAGCCGTCGAGAACCACAACCCCGAAGTGATCGTCATTGACGAGATCGGGCGCGAACTCGAAGCCCTCGCCGCGCGCACCATCGCCGAACGCGGCGTGCAACTGATCGGCACGGCGCACGGTCAGACGCTTGAAAACCTCCTGCTCAACCCAACGCTCAGCGACCTCGTCGGCGGCATCGAAGCCGTGACCCTCTCCGACGAAGAAGCCCGCCGCCGCGGCACGCAAAAGACCGTCCTCGAACGCCGCGCCCCACCCACCTTCGACGTCCTCATCGAAATTCAGACCCGCGACCGTTTCACAATTCACCAGGATATCACGTCCGCGGTGGATGCATTGCTGCGCGACACGCCCATCCCGCCGGAGATTCGCACGAGGGATGAATCGGGCGAGATCAAGGTCGAAAGGGCGACTCCGCCCACAGTCAAGCGTGAGGCGACGAAACCCCCGCCTCGGACTCGTAGACAGCCGGTCACACAATCCGTCGAGCCTTTATCTACGCCGACGCAGGTTCCGAACGTCGGCGCAAAGTTGCAGACCATCCGCATCTTCGCCTATGGCGTGGCGCGCAACCGACTTCAACAAGCCGCCAAACGACTCGGCGTGCCCGCCGTGGTCGTCGCCGACGAGCGCGAAGCCGATGTATTTGTTACCCTGCGGACGTATTACCGCAACCGCGAACACACCATCATGGACGCGGAGTCGCGCGGGATGCCGATTTACGTGTTGCGGGCGAATTCGGTTTCGCAGGTGGAGCAGTTCGTCAGCGATCTTTACAACCTGACCGAACACGTCCAGCGCGACAACATGGAAGATATCCGCGACCAGGCGCAACAAGCCATCAGCGCGGTCTTGAACGGCGAACGCTTCGTAGACCTGCCGCCGGGACCGTCCCTCGTGCGCCGCATCCAGCACGAAATGGCGCGCAACGCCGAGTTGGTGAGTCATTCGTATGGGAAGGAGCCGCGGCGGCACGTGAGGATTTTCAGGGAGTGAGGAGCCTTCTCGAAAAAAAACGCGGACGAATTGCCGGGTTTATCGAAGGCGTTGCGTCTTGAAATTCCCTATCCCCTTCCCTGTCTTCCGTATCTTCTCCGAATCTCAGGCAAAAAATATTCCTCGAAGAAGCGATCCACATCGTAATCCGGTTTCCAGTTCCAATCCTTGCGCGCGCGCGAGTCGTCCACATCCTCGGGCCAGGAATCGACAATGCCCTGTCTGCGCGGATTCGGTTCGAAAGTCACCTTCACATTCGCAAAAGCCTTCAGCGCGCGCTGGCGAAAATCCTCGGCGGTGATGGCGAAGGCGGCGACGTTATAGACGTTCGCCGTCAACTTCTCGCACGGCGCGTCCATGAGCGTCATCAGCGACTTGATCGCGTCCGGCATCGCCATGAAGGAAATCTTCGTATCGGGGCGCACGAAACAGGCGTAGTTTTTCCCCTGCGCCGCGGCGTGAAGCATCTCGGGACCGTAATCGCTCGTCCCGCCGCTGGGCAGGGTGAAGGCGCTGATCAAACCGGGGAAACGCAGGGCGCGAAAGTCCAGCATGACCGGCGGCTTTTCATCCAAATGTTTCTGACCGAAATATTTTCCGTAATAAATCCCCAGTTTTTCGCAATACAACTTGTTGCATCCGTACATCGTGTGCGGCGAGACCCAATCCTCCTCCTTCACCGCGCCCGCGCTTTTCTTCGCATCCAGGGTCGGCATCCCATAAGCGGCGATCGAACTTGGGAACAAAAATTTGACCGGCTTGCCGTACTTCTCCGAACGATACGCCGCCAGCATCAGCAGTTGCATCGTCCCTTCCACGTTGATACGATGCGCCTCCTCGGTGGCGATCTCCGCCTTGGATGAAAGCGACGCGGCGAGGTGGAAGATCACGTCGAAATCGTAATCGTAGAAAACCTTTACCTTGTAAACCAAATCCCCCTGCACATGCTCCGCCGTCAAACCCTTGATCGAATCCGGCAGGGGGGCGATGTCCGACGTCACCACGCGATAACCGCCCTTCTTCGCCAGTTCCTGCGCCAACGCCTGCCCGATCTCTCCGCACGCGCCCGTGATCAGCGCCCGCTTCATGGTCATATTTGTCTCCTGATATACTGGAATGTCGTAATTCGTCAGCGCGTACTCGGCGTTCTCTGACGCCGGGGTCGCGCAAGAGGGCGCAAACTACGCGGAATAACTATGAGAAAATCTCGTACGTTTATTTTACGACATAATGAAATGATTCGATGTAACAAAATGGGTATGATGTTTTCACTTCTGAATGAGACGCGGGCAAGCGCGGACGGGCGCGGAGAAAAAAAAATCCGCGTACATCTGCGTTTATCCGCGTCCCAATTGATTTTGATTCTCTTCCTCACATCCTGTGCTTCGATCAATGACTGGCTTGCCGTATCCACCCCCATTCCCCGGACGGAAACCCCGCCTCCGACCTCGACCCGGGTCTGGTTCCCCCCATCCGCCACGCCTACGCCCCAGGTTTTACCCACCAAAGAACCCACGCCGGAGATGCGCCCCGGAGTCGGCGGCGAATTTCTCGCCGACGATTTTTCAGATCCGCTCAATTGGGAGATCGCCGCATCAGACGAAGCCAGTTCCTCCATCAACGGCAATCGCCTGACGCTCGCCGCCCAAAGCCGCGTTTACATGACCAGCCTGCGCCGCGACACCCTGCTCGACGATTATTACGCCGAAATCACCGCCCAGCCGGGGCTGTGCAAAAATGAAGACAGTTACGGCTTGCTCGTCCGCGCAAGCGGCGGGTCGTATTACCGCTTCGCCCTCGCCTGCGACGGAACCGCCCGCGCGGAGAGAGTCAACAACAGTATGCGCCTGACGTTGCAGAAACCGCTCCCCAGCGGAGACGTCCCACCCGGCGCGCCCGGCGAAGTCCGCATCGGCGTGTGGGCTGTCGGCGCGGAAATGCGCCTCTTCCTCAACGGACGTTTCCAGTTCAGCATCCACGATCCTTCCTTCCCCATTGGCGCAATCGGTGTCTTCGTCCGCTCGGCGGGGGACACCCCGGTGGTTGTCTCCTTCTCCAATCTGGTCGTTCAAGGGGTGAATTATATTTTCCCAACCGCAACGCCGTAGTTGTTGATAACCAGCGGATCGCGAAAACCCGGCGTTAGAGAACGCCAACCGCGCGCCTTTGTAAGAAGTGGGTCGCCCCGCAATGCCAACGCAACCGCGCGCAAAGGGCGACCGTGTGCAAGCAAAGGTTGTCAGCGCCTCCGCTCAAGCCGCCGTCCTGTGCGAAGCCCCCTGTGGGCGGCGGCGGTTTACGAGGGAAATCCCGCGCCGGGGACGGCGCTGGGAGCAGGTTACCTGC
>CAADGT010000214.1 GCA_900696595.1 uncultured Chloroflexota bacterium | reverse complement strand
CAGGGCTTTTGCCATGATCGGGTTGAGACGATCCACTTCACTCTGCGGGATGTCGTTCAAGACGTAAATGGGTTGGGTTTCGAGAGCGGGATACCGCTTCAGGTAAGAATCATAATCGGGGGAAGAATCCGTTACGAGCGCGTAGGAGGCGAGAACGTCCTCCTTATCCGCCGCGCTTAAAAAGATCGCAACCTTATCCATTTCACTGGCGCGGATGGCTTCGGGCAGGGCGTTTTCCACGCCGCCCTGCTGGATGCCGGTGTTGACGATGCGCGAAAGATAATCGGGCAGGGCAAGGTCCAAATTCGCCTGCGCGAAGATCAATGCGACGGCAAGCGCGAGCGTCCAGCGGTATGGTTTTACAAATTTCATCATTTTCATCATATAAAGGGGGCTCCTTCGCCTGCCTTTCGCTTAGGGCAAGGCGCAGAATGACATTGTGTTTTGTATCAAATCATTGCGGGGAAATTTTGTAATGGACGGCGAGACTTTATGCTTTTTCTTCCAACTGCTTCGCCGCCTCGGTCAGGACTTTGAGCGACTCAGCCACCTTGAGTTTTTCCTCCGCTGTAAGTTTGGATTGCAACTCGTCCAGCCAGCGGTAACGCTCAGTTCTTCCGGCTTCGATCAACTCCCTGCCTTTAAGTGTGAGTTGTAACATTTTTGCGCGGCGGTCATTTGGATCTTCGGCGCGTTCAATGTAACCGCTTTGCACAAGTTTATCCGCCAGTTGGCTCGCCGCCGCGTTGGTGATGTCGAAGCGCTCGCTGATCTCCGACATGCCGCAGATGCCTTTGTGATGCAACTGCATCAATATGCTGAATTGCGGCATCGAAAGCCCGGTGGACTTGGCGAAGCGCGTCCAGCCGCGCATCGAGCGGTGCATGAACACGTCCATCCAGCCGCGCAGGGATTGGGTGAAGGGGGAGGGTTTGGTCATAAGTAAGCCGCCTTTTTAGTTAAGCGGGCTTAACTTTATGCCTGAGTTAAGTTTTGGTCAAGGGAGGGGGAGTTAGAGAAGTGTTAGAGGATTTAAACGCGACAGCCGCCTTGCGGGCGACTGTCGCGTTTCGCGGATGAAATCGCTTATAAATCTTGGGTGTCAATCCTGTCGCGCTGCCTGCCGCCGTTGTATTGAGCGTCCTTCACGGTATAATCCCGCCCATTCATCGGGAGCATTCATTGCTATCCATTATCTTCGGTCTTCTATCCGCGCTCAGTTGGGGCGCGGGCGATTTTACGGGCGGGCTGGCTTCGCGCCGTGTGGGGGCGATCCGCGCCGTGTTCTACGCCTCCGTCATCGGGCTGATGGTCGCGATCGGCGCGGCGATCGTGAGCCGCGAATCCGTCCCCGCGATCAAAGCCTGGGGCTTCGCCTTCGGCGCCGGGTTGTTTGGCTGTCTGGGGTTGATCTTCCTCTACGCCGCCATGGAACGCGGCGCCATGAGCATCGCCGCGCCCGTCTCCGCCTTGCTTGCCGCGGCCCTGCCGGTCTTTGTCGGGATCGCGACCGAAGGATTGCCCGATTTCTTAACCGTCCTGGGGTTTGGATTCGCCCTGCTGGCCGTGTGGTTGATATCGAACGGAGGCGGCGGCGCGGACGACCTGCTCTCGCATCTCGCGGACTTGAGACTTCCCCTGCTTGCAGGCTTGGGGTTTGGCGGATACTTTGTCCTGATGCACGAAGCGACAAGCGGCGGCGCGACGTTCTGGCCCATGGTCTCATCGCGCACGGCGAGCGTGCTGATGCTTCTCGTTTACATGCTTGTCACAAAGACATCCTTTCGCATCGAAGACCGTTCCGCCCTGCCCGTGATCGGCTTGAACGGCGTCCTCGACCTGAGCGGAAACGGATTCTTCATTCTTGCGGCTCAAGCCGGGCGCTTGGATGTCGCCTCCGTCTTGAGTTCGCTTTATCCCGGTTCCACCGTCGTCCTCGCATCCGTCTTTTTGCGCGAGCGCCTCACGCGCAACCAATGGATCGGCATCCTTTCCGCATTGACCGCCATCGCCCTGATGAGTAAAACAAGCCTATAGGTTTGTTTTACTGGATTCTGTGGTACACTCGCGCCTATTGTATTTCTGGGAACTTGTTTTGAACGACTCCGAGTAAGCAGCCCGAGGAAACTTCCCGGGCTTTTTTGTTGGGCGGGTTCTGCCTGTAAAGGCAAACCTTGTTGAGCAGGAAGAATTATTGAAGAGAGTTGTCAGAGCAAGCCCTTATTTAGCCGGATAGTCGTATGGTCAGTTAGCCGAGCGGTCGAAAGACCATCGGACAACCAGACTACGCGACCAACCGACTAACCAACTAAAGGACCAACAATGACAACCGGTTTTTCCTCTCTCAACCTGCGCGACGAGATCGTGCAGGCCATCACCGAACTCGGCTATTCCGAGCCGACTCCCATTCAGGCGGGCATGATTCCGCTCATGCTCACCGGCGCGGACGCAATCGGTCAGGCGCAGACCGGCACAGGCAAGACCGCCGCCTTTGCGCTCCCCATCCTCAATAATTTTGTCAAACAAAAGAATCCGCAGGCGTTGATCCTTGCGCCCACGCGCGAACTTGCCCTGCAAGTCGCCGACTCAATGACCGAGTACGGCAAACATCTGCATGCGCGCGCGCTTGCCGTCTATGGCGGACAGCCGTACGGGCCGCAGATCAACAGCCTCAAGCGCGGCGTGGATATCGTCGTCGGCACGCCGGGGCGTTTGAACGATCTGCTCGAGCGCAAAGTCCTCTTCTTGAATGGAATCAAAACCGTCGTCCTCGATGAGGCGGATGAAATGCTCAACATGGGGTTCATCGAAGACGTTGAAAAAATCCTGGCGGAGACTCCCGCCGAGCGGCAGACCGCGCTTTTTAGCGCCACCATGCCCGCGCGGATTCGCAAACTGGCCGAGCGCTTCATGCGCGACCCGCAAACGGTCGCTGTTAAAAGAAGCTCGCTGACCGCCGCCGCCATCGAACAGCGCTACTACTTTGTGCATGAAAGCCACAAGACCAACGCGCTCACCCGCCTGTTTGAAATCGAACCGATCCACAGCGCCTTGATCTTCGCCCGCACCCGCGCCGAGACCAGCAATCTTGCCAATGAACTCGTTATTCGCGGCATCCCCGCCGAAGCCATTCACGGCGACCTGGATCAGAACGCCCGCGAGCGCGTGCTGGGACGTTTTCGCGCCAACCAATTGAAAGTCCTCGTCGCCACCGACGTCGCCGCGCGCGGACTGGATATTGACGACATCTCGCACGTCTTCAACTATCACCTGCCCGATGATGCCGAAGTGTACGTTCACCGTATTGGGCGCACAGGTCGGGCGGGCAAGACGGGCGTTGCCATCACGCTGCTTTCTCCAAAAGAGAAACGCCGTCTGCGCGAAGTGGAAGCGCTCACCAAACAGCCCGTCAAAAAAATGGAACTGCCCACGCCCGAAGAGATCGCCAAACACCGCGAAGCGCAGGTCGTGGAAAAACTCAAAGTCTGGCTCGGGCGCGGACGCTTCAAACGCGAACTGGAGATGGTTCAGGAATTGATCGAAGCCGGCCACGATGTCATGAACATCGCCGCCGCCGCGATCAAAATTTCGCGCGGCGATGAAAAACAACGTCCCATTGCCGAAGTGACGCAAGTGACCGAAGAACGCCGCGACCGCGATTTTACGCGCGGAGGAAAGCGCAAACCCTTCGGGCGCAAAGAAGCCGCCCCCGGCGGACGTTTTGGCGACAAGTCCCGCGTCAAAGGAAGTCGCGCTCATGAGGAGGGGATGGTGCGTTGCAAAGTCAACAAAGGCAAAATTCACAACATCCGCCCGAACGACATTGTGGGGCAGATCGCCTTCCACGCCAACATCCCCGGCTACGTCATCGGCAAGATTCGCATCGAGGAAAAAATCTCGTTCGTGGACATCCCCGAAGAGGTTCTCGAACAGGTGTTGAAACACAGCGGCAACTACAAAATCGGGAAGGAAAAATTCAGCGTGGTGAAGGCGGCGTAAAAACTAAACCTGTCAGGTCTTTTGAATTGATCGAATCTTCTCCCGCGCCGCTTTTTCAAGCAGGCGATATCCGCTCTCGATCAGCCGCCTCATTTCTGGAACTGGAACCGGTCTGCCCGCTTCGAGTTGATCCAACGCCCTGAGCAATGCTCCGCGCACCCCGCTGGCGCGGTGGGCGACGACCGAATCGGCCGGGATGCGCTCAAGGCGGGCGAGGAGAAATTGCAGGACGCGCAGGTTGTCATTCATAGCATCCATTGTAAACGCAAGCCTGCGCGCCCTGATGTTCGAGAATCGCATACGAATAAAAAAACAAGCCTCCCAAAACCGGAGGCTTGTCGTTTTCATAAGGAATTATTCACTGGAGCCGACGGTGACGATGACGCCGCCGATCCCGAGGTTTGCAGAAAATTCCAGGCGACACTCTCCTTGTGCGAATGGGATTTATACCAGCAGGCGCGCCGCCCAATATAGCATCCACAGGAGTCCCCCCCATGCCGCCAGCCCGTTGCGGGTTTCAAACCCCCGGATGAAACCGATCAGTTTTGCCCTTGCCGGTTCGGGCAGGACCAGCGCAAGAATCGCCAGAAGCAGGGCCGCGAGCGCAACCGGGGCGAAGGCATGCGTTTGTAGCGAAGCGGCAACGTCACCGTGAAGCAGTTGCATGACGGCGCGGGTCAACCCGCACCCCGGGCAGGGGACTCCCGTCGCGGATAGAATCGGGCAACTCCAAAATGACAGTCCCGCCAGGTTCAAGCCGATGTGAACGACTCCCAGCCCGGCGAGGACGGCGGCTGCCCGGCGCTTTTCCAGGATGGCGGAAAAGACGGGTTGATGCCAGAGAGATTTCCATGCATTTGTATTCATAACCTTTAAACGCCTTCGCTTTCGTAAAGATACCGTTCAAGCGGATGTCAGCAACGCTTCGATCTGCCTCCAGAGATCGGGCTGGTCGAGGATTTCCCCAAAGGCTGAGACCCATTTTTTAATTCGTTTCTTGTCAAGGTCGGGATATTTCTGAGCAATACTTCGAATATCTTCCAAATCTTTTGGGCGGCGGGGAATGGACTTCATAATGACCAAGTCTTCCGGGGATGGAAGGCGCACTTTCAAGGAATCGTCCAATTCGTACAGCGTACTGCGTTCGACCATCTCTTCTTCAAATGGCATGATGCCAAGCGAGATGTCAATGCTCGTATCCGACGGAATGTGTCTCAGGAGCACAACGCGATTTTTCCCAGCAAATTCCTCCACATTGTTGATGCGGGGCGCAATCCCCTCTTTTTTTGCGGCGTCCAAAAGGCGTGGCACATCCTGAATGGAAAGCAGGAACATGGCATCCACATCTTCTGTCAGACGAGGTCTTCCCAAAATACTGACAGCAGTTCCTCCGATAACAACCCCGCGATCATCGAAACGGGATAAAAGCCTTTGCACCGCCTCCAATGGTTCCTTGAGGGGTTCAATATAATCAGGCTGATCCATAGGCATAATGATTTCTCAGTTTTAGCCAAATCTGAAAAACTTCCGTTTCTCTATCGTCATCGCCGCGCCGAAGCCTCAGCCGCTTTGCCCGCCTGACAATTGAGTTGAGCCGCTTCCAGTTCTGCTTCGCAGTGGAGGCGCGCAACTCCTCCCGTTCGATTTCCTCCACGGCTTTCCAACGCTCCACATAGAACTTGATATCGCCGACTTCCATGGTTCGATTATAGCACGGCGGGAATTGCTTATAATTGCCCCATGCCCGACGCCAACCGCACCGTCTGGTCTTCTGAAGATGGAGACCTTCGCAAGAAAAATAACCTCACCCCCAGCCCCTCTCCCACAAGGAGAGGGGAGTCGTTGCCGCCGCAACAGCAGACCGCCTACCTGCACCGTGAGTCAGGCGGGCGCGGCGGGAAGGTCGTCTCGGTCGTGAAGAATCTCATCCTCACGGAAGAAGATATGAAAGCGCTCGCAAAAAAATTGAAGCAGGAATGTGGGACCGGGGGAACGGTCAAAGACGGCATGATCGAAATTCAAGGCGAACACCGTCAGCGCATGGCGGAGGTCCTGAAAAAACTCGGCTACAAAGTCAAAATCGCGGGCGGATAGAATCAAAAGAGGCGGCTGTTCCTTGCAAAGAACAGCCGCCTCTACTCTCCAATTACCAATCCCCAATCCCCAATTACCACCCTACCCATACCTCGACATAAACTTCTCCATCCGGCGCAACGCTTCCTCGATCTGCTCATAGGATGTGGCATAACACATGCGGACGAACCCCTCGCCGCCGGGACCGAAGGCGTTGCCGGGCACGACAGCCACGCTTTCTTCGCGCAGTAATTTTTCGGCAAAGGTTTCGTCGTCCATGCCGGAGGCTCGGATGTTGGGAAAGGTATAAAAGGCGCCCTTCGGCTCGAAGGTCGAGAGACCGAGGCGGTTTAATCCCGAAACGAGCAGGCGGCGGCGGCGGTCATATTCCGTCAGCATCTCCTGCACGTACGGCTCGCCCGTTTTCAAGGCTTCGATGGCGGCGTCCTGCGCGGTGGTCGGCGCGGACATGATCGTGTATTGATGGATGCGCACCATGCCGGCGAGGATGTCGGCCGGCGCGCAGGCGTACCCGATGCGCCAGCCCGTCATGGCGTAGTCTTTGGAAAAACCGCCCAGCAATATGGAGCGCTCCCTTAGGCTGTCGCTCAAAGCCGGGAAGCAGACATGCTCAAAGTCATAGACGAGGCGGTCGTAGATTTCATCCGACACCACGAGCAGATCGAACTCTTCCGCGATCCTTCCAATTTCCAACAGCGTCTCGCGCGGAGCGACCGCGCCGGTGGGGTTGGAGGGATAGCCGATGAAGATGACTTTTGTGCGCGGCGTGATGGCTTTGCGAATATCGTCCGGGTCAACCGTGAAGTTGTTTTCGATGCGCGCCGGAATCTCCACCGGAACGCCGCCCGCCAGGATCACCTCGGCTTGATACGAGACAAAACAGGGGGTGGGGATGATGACTTCGTCGCCGGGTTCGAGCAGGGCTGTGAAGGCAAGGTACAGCGCTTCCGAAACGCCGACGGTGGCGATGACCTCCGTCGCAGGATCGTACTTCACGTTATAAAGTTTTTGCAAATTATCGGCAATGCCCTGCCGCAATTCCATTCTGCCGGAGTTTGAGGTGTAATGAGTCTCGCCGTTTTGCAACGAGCGGATGCCCGCATCGAGGATCGGCTTGGGCGTGGTGAAGTCCGGTTCGCCGATGCCGAGCGAGATGACATCCTTCATCGTCGCGGCGATGTCGAAAAATTTGCGAATGCCGCTGGGCTTCAAGCCCGCCACGCGTTTTGCGAGTCGTTGTATTGAGGTGACTTCCTGCATTAAGCCTCCAGTTGCGATTCCGTCATTGCGAGGGCGCTAGCCCGAAGCAATCTCCAAATTGCGTCATGGGATTGCTTCCTCGGGCTTCGCCCTCCTCGCAAGGACGGACTAAATGGGTTGGACATGCCAGTCGTCCGAAATCTCCTGGTATGTCAATTCAAACGCCAGACCGTTCACGGTTGTGACGCAAAAACCTTTTTCACCGGGACCGCGCCAGCGTGAAATAATTTCCACGATCTCATATCGCTGTCCTGCCCACACCAGCGAAAGCGGACGTTCGGCATATTCCGTGTCTGATCTGCACTCGACCGCTTCCATTTTATAACTCGATGGAACTGGCGTCCCCCACGTTCAATTTCATGGCGCGACCGTCGCCTCTTCCCTTAACTTTGGCATGTTTGCCCACCAGGGAGCGGGTCAACGTCGCATCTTTGATCTCGCAATCCGCTTCGACGATGGAGTCCGCGATCTGGGCGTTCTCGATCCTGCAATTCGCCCCAATCGAAGCAAACGGCCCGATGGTCGAATTAACAATCTCCGCGCTCGGATGAATCGCCGAAGGCTCAAACACTTGTACTTGCCTACCTGTATATCCGTCTGCTTGTCTACTCCTCAACAACGCCCTATTCGTATCCAGCGTCGCTTCGATCGTGCCGGTATCCAGCCATGTGTCGATCTTCTGGGTCCGCACCTTCGCCCCGCCTGTGATCATGATCGAGATGGCGTCGGTCAGGAAATATTCGTTCTTCAACATTACGCCGCGCTTCATCTGGTCGTCAATGGCGGACAGCAGGCGCTCGGCGCTCTTGAAGTAATAACATCCGACCACCACAAGATTGTTGTCCATGCTTTGCGGCTTTTCGATGAAGCGCGTCACCCAGCCGTCCGCGCCCTCCTCCGCCACCCCAAAGCGGCGCGGATCTTCCACCGGCATCACCCACGCCACGCCGTCCGCCTCCTCGTTGGCGAGGAACGAGAAATCCGTTTCCATCAAAGTATCCGAGAAGCACATGATCATGGGGCCGGTCAAATATTCCCGCGCCAGCCATAAAGCATGAGACTGCCCCTTCATTTCGCCCTGCACGACATAATGCGCCTTGAGATTCGGATAATTCTCTTTAATAAAAGCGGGAACTTGCAACTCGCCCAAATACGGTCCTACAATGAAAACAAACTCGGCGGCTTCAGGGTTGGGCAGAGTCTTGAACATATCCATCACGTGTTCGAGCGAGGTCTTGCCCGCCACGCTGACGAGCGGCTTGGGTTTGCTCCATGTGTGCGGTCTCATTCGGGTTCCCCAGCCCGCCATGGGGATGACGATCTTGATGGTTTCTTGGGTCATGATGATTTCCGTTGCGCGTTTTTTTACATTAAACTTTATCGGAAATTATCCTGGACGCGGACAAGCGCGGATTTTTCCTCTTTTATCAGCGTAAATCCGCATTCATCTGAGTCCGATTAAGAGAACATTGACTTATTTCCGATAACGTCTATTATACCCTTCGCCTACCATTTCCCAACGTTGGTTTGAATTGCGCCCGCCTGAAAGTTTTGCAAAAAATTTCGGTGAACGTCATAGGTGTCGCCCGGCAGTTCGCCCAGCGGAAAGAGTCGCAACTCCGCGATCTCCGCGTCCGGCTTGCCGGTGAACGTAAAATCTTCGCAGAGAAAAACAGCCGTATGATCGGTCTTCCATTGGGCAAAACTGGTAAAGACGCCTGCAAACATCATCCGCCCCGGTTTTGCGCCGGTTTCTTCGCGGGCTTCGCGCCGCGCCGCTTCTTCAAGCGTCTCCCATCGCTGAACGCCCCCGCCCGGCATGAACCACCCGCCCAGATAGGTGTGGCGCACCAGCCAGACGCTCCCGTCTTCGATCAGCGCCACCCGCGCCCCCATGCGGATCGGGCGGAAGAGAAAGCAATAGATTTTGAATCCGAGATACAGAATCTTGAAATACATTAGGCATGTCCCAGCACGGGATGCGGCTGGTAAAACTCTTCGAGGCGATTAACCTCCGCGTCTGTGAGTTTGATCTCCAACGCGGCAATGGCCTGATCGAGATGCGCCTCTTTGCTGGACCCGATGATGGGCGCGGCGATATAAGCCTTGGACAACACCCAGGCCAGCGCAATCTGCGAAGAAGTCGCGCCGCGTTCCCGGGCCACTTCCTCCGCGCGGCCCGCCACAAGGAAATCATCCTCGCGGCCGTAGAGTTCTTTGAAGAAACCGTCGGTTTTGTAGCGGGTCGTCTCTGCGCCGTTTTTACTGTTGCGGGCGAAGAATCCGCGCGCCATTGGGCTCCACGGAATCAGCCCCACGCCGGTCTCCGCGCACAGCGGAATCATCTCGCGTTCCTCCTCGCGGTAGACCAGATTGTAGTGATTCTGCATCGAGACGAATTTCGTCCAGCCGTTCGTTTCCGCAACCTGCTGCGCCCTCATGAACTGCCGCGCAAACATGGACGACGCGCCGATATATCTTGCCTTTCCCGCGCGGACGATGTCGTTCAAGGCTTCCATCGTCTCTTCGATGGGCGTGTTGTAGTCCCAGCGGTGAATCTGATATAAGTCCACATAATCCATTTGCAGGCGCTTCAGCGAGTTGTCAATGCTGTCCATGATGTGCTTGCGGGAAAGACCGGCGTCATTTACGTCGTCGCTCAACCGCCCGTTGACCTTGGTGGCGATGATCACATTCTGGCGATTCACCCCAAAGCGACGCATGAGACTGCCCGTAATCCGCTCGCTTTCCCCCAGCGAATACACATCGGCGGTGTCGAAGAAATTGATGCCTGCATCCAGCGCCTTTTTTACGAAGGGACTGGCGGCTTCTTCGTCCAACACCCACTCGCGCCAGGTTTTCGAGCCGTAGGTCATCATGCCGAGACATAAGCGGGATACTTTCAATCCGGTTTTGCCGAGGTTGACGTATTGCATGGAGTCTCCTTTTCGTCGTTTGTCGCGCCAGAGTTGCGCTTTTGAAGCAGGCGATGCAGCCCTCCGACTCCCACGCCAAGCGGAAGCAGGAGGAAGACCAGCATTGCCCGGGTTTGTTCGCCGAGGATTTCCCGCCGCGCCGCCTCGAAGGAGCGGCCGTCCACACAGGCGCCGGTTCCCGGCGGGCGACAGCGGTCTATGAAGTCGAAGGCGGGCAGGGTCAGCAAATTCCATGCGGCGGCGGAGAAGAGGACGATGGAAATGACCGCCAGCGCAACCCGCCCGCGCCGCAGACGCATGGCCGCCGTCAGGGATGGAATCAACAGCAACAGGCATAAGCCGAAAAACGCTTCTTTTATGAACGCGGTGATGCCTTCCATTTTTTGGTATTGCTCCATCCGCTTTTATTATGCTCCCTCCGCCGTCCCCGGCGGATAGGTTGTGTGAAGCGGCGCGCGCCTTGTTATCGTCCGCGCCGGGGACGGCGCTTGAGCGACTATATGATTTTGAGGTTTGCCAGACTCGCCGCCAGTCTTTTAATCCCCACCGATTCGAATACCACGTCTATGATCTCGTCGCCGTCCTGCATACGCGAGTCAAGCACAATGCCGTCGCCCCACATGGCGTGGCGGACGCGAGTCCCGGCTTTGTATAAGGCTTGGGGAACAGGAGCAGGCTGGGGCGGAGTCGGAAGCGTCCCTTCGACGCCGCTCAGGGCGGGCCACTTTATATCAGAGGGAGCGTCGCGCAGGCTTGTCCTGAACGAAGACGAAGGGCTGCGTCCTGTTCTTGTGCGACCGACGAGTTTATCGGCTGGGATGTCATCCATAAAGCGCGAGGGGAAGGTGGCTTCCACGGCGCCGCGTCCGCCGCGTTGAATGGCGCGCAGGAGGTAGAGGCGGTTTTTTGCGCGGGTGATGCCGACGTAGAAGAGTCGGCGTTCTTCCTCCATTTGTTGAACTTCGTCAAATGAGCGGCTGTGCGGGATGATGCCGTCGTCCAGCCCGACGATGAAGACCGCTCCGTATTCCAATCCTTTGGCGGCGTGGAGCGTGAGCAGGGTGGGGGCGTTGGCGTCGGTGAGCGTGTCCTGGTCGGCGATGAGCGCGATGTTTTCGAGGAAGTCGTCAATGCTGCGCGTGTCGTATTCGAGCGCGAGGCGTTTGAGTTCCTGCACGTTTTCCCAGCGGTCGGCGCTTTCTTCGGAGTCGTCCTCGACGATGTATTCCTTGTAGTTGATATCGTTGACGATGCGGTCGAAGAGTTCGGCGACGGTGGCGGTTTGGGAAAGCGCGCGCCAGTTTGTCAACATGCCGCCAAAGTCCGCCAGCGGAAGCGCGGCGCGACCGGTGAAGGATTTGTAAAACGTCGATTCTGCTCCATGCGCGAGGTTGAGCAGGATGTACCCGGCGGCGGCGTTGTTCTGCCGCGCAACCATGTGCAACGTCGTGAGCGTTTTTTCGCCGATGCCGCGCGGCGGGACGTTGATGATGCGGCTGAGGGCGGCTTCGTCGGCGGGGTTGTGGGCGAGGCGGATGAAGGCGATGATGTCTTTCACTTCGCGGCGGCCATAAAAGCGTTGCGCGCCGACGAGTTTATAAGGCAGGCGCGCCCGCAGAAAGGATTCTTCGAGCAGGCGCGACATGGCGTTGGTGCGATACATGACCGCGCAATCCTTCGGCTCGAACTCGCCGGAGGCGACCAGTTGCGCGATGGTGTCCACAACGAAGGAGGCTTCGCCGTAGTCGTCGCCCGCTTCGTAGAAGAAAATTTTTTCGCCCGCGCCGCGGTCGCTGAACAGGCGTTTCTTTTTGCGGTTGTGGGCGCGGTCTATCACGCCCATTGCCGCGTCGAGGATGTTTTGATGGGAACGGTAGTTCTGTTCGAGCAAAATGGTTTGCGAGTCGGGGAAGTCCTGCTCGAAGCGTTGAATGTTGCGATAGTCCGCGCCGCGCCAGGCATAGATGGAGTTGTGAACCACTACGCCATTGGCAATATAGTTGTGCAAATTTCCCACTTCCAAATCGTAGACAGTTCCGCTGTAAGGCTCATGGGTTACTTCTACAATTTCGTCTTCAATGATTGCCCCATTCTTTTCAATGGCAACGATCATCGATGGGTGTAAATGACTGGCGGGCATGAGGCTGAATTTATTGGCAAGCGGCGATTTGCCTTTGTCTACAAGGAACGCGCCTGTAATAATTTCTGCGTCGTTTGCGGCTTCGCTGAGTTTTTGGGCAACATCCTGAATGTCATCATATTGCAATCGGTTGACGCCAATGCGCCAACTGTTACGACTTTTAATGCGAGGGTTATACCCCTGTGCATTTAATTGCCTGCCGAGTTTCTCGTCACTACTCCATAAATCCACCCGGTGGGCGTGCCATGGAGATTCTTCGGTAATTCTTCCATCTCCAAAGTAACGCAGATTGATGATATTTCTATACGTTCCTTGTGGAATGTAATGCGGATATTTGAAGTCCATGCCAAGATCGGTTAGTAATTGATTGGCGTTTTCGTCCGTATTAATTTCAGCAAACAGGCGGTCAATATATTCCTGCGACATACGCATCCTGCGCCCGCGAACGTGAAACACAGTTGTGGGGATGCCGTAGGCGGTTGAGTAGCAGGCTTCCCAGTAATGGGCTTCATTGCGGTCTGAGCAAACTTTCAAAATCCACATCTTGTGGGCATTTTCCTGATTGCTGCGAACTTGTAAGCCAACTTTTAATGAAGAACCGTCGCTGCGGGCGTGAGATGCAATGCCAACGCGATAGCCCTTATCTTTTCGATACATCAGGTAGACATAATGCAAGCCGGGCTTTATACCGAGTCTGGCAAACATAATATGGTTGGGTGTTGCCCGGATGACATGTCCGTTTTTTGTTTTGGCACGGACAAGATTGCCTTTGAACGCCCGCTTCCCGGCATGAGCAACCTTGGACGTCATCACTGACCCACGTCCACTGGCGGCAGAGACTTCATCCCCTCGTTTGATGTCTTCGATTTTCTTTTGTCCGTGTGGGGTTTGAATTTTTACGCCTGCTGGAAAACATTGATCGGGGTCGCCCACGCAGAAAATATTCTTGTGATAGGAAGCGAGATGTTTCACCAGCGCATACTGCGCCAGGTTGGTGTCCTGGAATTCGTCCACCAGCACATGCCGAAAACGCTGGGCATATTTTTCTCGCACGGTTGGGTTGTTTTCCAGCAATTGCGTGGCATAGACGAGAATGTCGTCGAAGTCCACGGCGTTGCTGGCGACGAGCCGCTTTTGATATTCGGTGTAAACGCGCTTGACCACTTCGTCGCGGTAGGTGTTGATGGGGTAATCATCTGGCAGGATCAACTCGTTTTTGGCGCGCGAGATTGAAGCGTGGACGCTTTGAGCGCGATACAACTTGTCGTTCAAGTTCATCTCGCGGATGATGGATTTGGTCAGGCTTTGCTGATCGTCGGCGTCGAAGATGACGAAGTTTTGCGCCACCGGCAGGTGTTCGGCTTCGCGCCGCAAAATCCGCGCGCAGATGGAGTGGAACGTGCCGAGCATGATTCCCTCTGTCGCCTTTTCATTTAACATCGCTTTAACGCGCGCGTCCATTTCTTTGGCGGCTTTGTTGGTGAAGGTGACGGCCAGAATCTGCCACGGGCGGACGCCTTCATGCGCGATGAGGTAGGCGATGCGTTGAGTGAGTACGCGCGTCTTCCCGGACCCGGGTCCGGCCACGACCATCACGGGCCCATCCGCCGCTGTGACGGCGCTGCGCTGTTGGGGGTTGAGTTTGTTGAGGAAATCCAGATTCATGGTGCCGACATTATAAATGGTAAGGCGAGGACTATTGTCCTCGCCGTGGAAAGTGGAAAGTAGGGCGGGTTTGCAACCCGCCAAGTATTTTGGACTTAAGGCGTCACGCTTCAAGCGTGACCTACGTTAGATTGTCAATTCAGAGGTGCAGTTCGGACAGCGGGCGGCTTTGATGGAAATGACGCTAAAGCAATGCGGGCAGTCTTTTGTGGTTGGGTCGGCGGGCGGGGGCGCCTTCTTCATGCGGTTGGCGGATTTGACGATGAGAAAGATGACGAAGGCGATAATTAGAAAGTCAATGATGGATTGAACGAACAAACCCCATTTAATTTGCGCCGCGCCAACCGTGACGGAAAGTTCGCCAAAATTGATCCCGCCCATTAGCAAACCAATCAGCGGCATGAGAATGTCATTCACCAGCGAGCCGACAATCTTGCCGAATGCGCCGCCGATGATGACGCCCACGGCAAGGTCGAGCACGTTGCCGCGCATGACGAACTCTTTGAATTCCTTGAACATGAAAAACACTCCTTATTAAAGATATGAAAAACGCCGCTTTCGGCGCAGAGAACAAATGGGCTAACCGATTTTGCGCGCAGGGTTTGATCGGGGAGCATTCAAATGATGTAGAAAAGGAGCCTCCGAGAAATCGGGTATAGTACCCGTAGGCAAGAACAAACGGAGGCTCCGCATGAAGTGTAGCACAGAAACCCTGAGCAAAATTACAGCGCTG
>CAADGT010000213.1 GCA_900696595.1 uncultured Chloroflexota bacterium | reverse complement strand
TTACGTCTGGTAAAAGCAAGTTCAGGCGCATATAATTCAAGTCCCTTTGTTTTGTGGTTACGGGATGGTTGGCAGACCGTCCCGTAACCCATTTTATCCACCCTTTTACCAACTATGGAACAATCACCGAGGGTGTATAATATTCCCATGGCTGTATATACTCGTAAACGCCCAACCTATAAAACCACACTGGAACTGGCGCGCCAATTATCTTTGCGCGACCAACGTCGTTTACGGGCGGAGTTGGCGAAACCACCTGCGGTAAAACTCGTGCGACCGTCCCGTGATCCCGAAGTGAGACGATCCGCGATCCTGCGCGCGAATGAAATCCGAAAAATGATACAGTCTGCCACTGCAAAACAATCGTTGGATGATGGAATGCGCCAGTTGCGGGGACGTTCATGGTCGTGATCGACTCGGATGTTTTACTCTTGGCGTTTGCCTATCCCAATGATGATCGCCAGGAAGTAAATCGAAAATTTCTTGAGGTTGTACAAACTGCCCAGCCCGCCACCACGATCTATAATGTGATGGAAGTCCTTGGGCAGTTGTCTTTTAATCTTCCCGATGATCAGTTGGAAGGTTGGCAGGATTGGCTTGTCAACGCTTACAATCTGGCGGTTGTCTGGGCTGTAAATTCAAAAGAGAAAATTGACCCTGAAACCTGGGGCGAGATCGTTTATGAACGCCCGTTTCAGAAAATGCGAAGCGTCCGAATGGCGTTCATGGATGCCTTGATTATTTCAACCGCCGAACATACCCCTGATGTGGAATATTTCATAACGTGGAATGCCAAACACTTCAAAGGGAAAACAAGCCTGACGGTGTTGACCCCGGAAGAATATTTAGCAAGATAGTTTGCGCCGTCAAAATGGGGCGGAGATTACCGAAACCAGGAAACCCTCCCCAGCGCGCCTGCCCGGGCAAGTTCGAATCATTTAAAACACGCCAAAAGTAGATAAAATCGCAACCAAACCTTGGAGAGCGAATGACAGACCCGGAAACATCCGCCGATTTCGACGAACGCCCGACCCTCAACGAGAATATTGACACGGATGCCATCGAAGAATCCGCGCGCGCCATGCTGACGGCCTTTGGCGAAGACCCGGAGCGCGAAGGGCTGGTCAACACGCCGAAGCGCGTTGCGCGCATGTACCCCGAACTGTTAAGCGGCTACCGCGTGGATGAAAAGAAACTGGTCAACGGCGCGATCTTCAACGTGACCTACGACGACATGGTGATCGTGCGCGACATCGAATATTTCAGTTTGTGCGAACATCACATGCTGCCGTTTATGGGCCGGGCGCACGTCGCCTACATTCCCAGGGGACAGGTGATCGGACTCTCGAAGATTCCCCGCATTGTGGATATGTTCGCCCGCCGCCTGCAGGTACAGGAACGCATGACGCGTCAGATCGCGGATTTTATTCACGACCTGCTCAAACCGCAGGGGGTGGCGGTGGTGGTGGAGGGGTTGCATCTCTGCGCGATGATGCGCGGCGTGAAGAAGATAGACGCCCGCATGACCACCTCCGCCATGCTGGGACTCTTCCGCCGCAGCATCAACACGCGCCAGGAATTTCTGGAGCATCTCAGCCGCGGGGCAGAGCCGTTGCGGATCTAACCCGCTCGATCTCCACGCCGACAGATTTTGTGAACTTTACCGCGCCCGGTTTTTCGACCCGCACGATGACTTTCTTCACCCCCGGCAGTTCGAGGCATAGTTTTGCCAGGTCGCTTGCCAGCGCCTCGACCGTCAGCCGCGCCGCGCTCTCGGCGTGAGTTTGGAGAATCTTCGCCAGGGCGCTATAGTCCACGCTGTCGGCCACGTCGTCCGTCTCGCCCGCGCGGATCGTGTCCGCGAACACGGTCGCGTTGATCAGAATATCCTGCGGCTTCTTCCGCTCCCACTCGCGCACGCCGATGATCCCGCGCGCCAGCAGGTCTTTGATGAAAATTTTATCCATGCCGTCTCCTGTTCGTCCTATTGCGAAATTCTATCATCGGACATTCCCGAAAATTCGCTACAATAAGGAAAATATTGGCGGACTGGCCCAATCCTGCAATGCATGGTCGCGCCAGGCGAGGGTCGCCCTGACCCGCCAACGAAATCGCGCGCGCAAAGGGCGACCCTTCGTTACGTTCCAGGATTCTTTGAAACCTTGCGGGAGCGTCCCTACGGAACGCTGATGAAAAGCGAGTTATTTACTCATGTTACGCACTTTTGCCATCCTCACGAACCGTCCACGAATAAAGCCAAGAATTCGCGAATGTTGGCGCGCCTATTCGTTTATTCGTGAACATTCGTGGACGGTCGCCGACTCATCAGCAAGCGCATTTCCTAACCCAATGCCATCTTGCGTAAGGTGAGTTATTTATTGCGCTCAGGAGATAAGCATGACGCTTTATAGTTTCCCATGGCAAAACCCGCAGTTGCTCAAGGACATTTATCCGATGCGCCTGCAAAAATTGCGCGACTTTCTTCTGTTCTACAAGGAAGCCGACCTGTGGACGCAGTACAAGGACAGGGACATTTCCACCCTGGCGGCGGATGTGGCGGAATATGAAAAAGGGATGGACGCCGCCCGCACGACGGAGTTCAAGCGATATTCCACGCTCAAGACTTATTTCCTCACAAAAGATGTGAGCGGATTCTTCGTCAAGTACAAACCGCTCGAGCCGGAGGCGATGGCGTTGATCCAGAAAAATCACGACTTGTTCGCCTCTTCCTGGCCCCGGGACATTCGCGGCGAACGCGGCTTCATCCAAAGCCGGATCGAGTCGTTCAAGACCCAGTTGGGGTTTTTACGCGACCGCGTCCGCTATTTACAGCGCCAACTGGAGGGGATGGCGGCGGAACATCCCAACCGGGCGAAGGTTGAAGCGGAATACAAACTCAAAAACGAATCTGCCCTGCCGATGGTGTTGGAAGAGATGGAAAAACTGCGCCAGTTCGACGAGACCTACAACAAAGTGGAGGCGCCGAAACTGGAATGGTACAAACTGAGCAAAGCCGACCCGAACTATAAGACCACCGAGGAGGAATTTCTCGTCAACTACGACCCGAAGACGCCGGTGACGGTCAAGGACATTGCGCGATTGAAGGTCGAACAGTACGCGAAGACGCTCGAAGGGAAGGATCAATATCAACTGCTGGCGGAGATCCGCCAAAGGTTCGAGAAGGAGCCGCAGCGCTTCCCGCTCTGGCTGCAATACATGGTCGTGCATTTTTCAGGGATGCGCTACAAATCTGCGCACGGTTCGTGGGCGGACCCGAAGGATTTGCTCATCCGTCTGCGCGTGGAGGAAGTGAAGAAGGCGCAAGCCGCGCTCAGCGACGCGGATGTGGCGGCGAAATGCGCGGAGAAGATCGCCCAATACGAAGGCGCGAATAAAACCGGACTTGCCGCGGCGACTGAGAAAGTTTGGAAGGATAAGGTCGCGTTGCACATGCAGGGAGTGAAAGCCAACGGACCGAAGACCAAACGCGCCGGTCTCGCCGCGTTGGCGGAAGAAGAGGCCCGGTACGAGTTCATGACCATGACGACCGATCAGGCTTCGGCGAAGTTGGAGGCGATGAAGTCCCAACTCCCGGACTGGGCGTGGAAGTGGATCGTCATGCTGACGCAGTTGCGGGTCAATCACGTGACAAGTGAAGGGTGGGAGGCGTTCACGCCGGAGGAGGATAAAATCCGCTTCGCCGACACGACGCTGTATCCGCTTATGAGCAAGTGGGCGTCGGATAATATCGGCATGTGGCGGCCCGAGCATGAACGCTCGCAGGAATTGATCGTCACGCGCGCGGTGTGCAACGAGACGGCGGAACATGCCCAGCACATTCGAGGGAATTTGCCTCCCGGCGGGCTGACCGGCAATGCGGCGCGATACGTCAAACTTGCGGCGGAAAAAACGCCCGGTTGTTATTTTATTCGCCCCACCGGCGCGGAACATTACACGCAGGGCGCGAGTATCTTCTGGCTGAGATATGTGAACAATGAGCCGAGCGAATGGCAGATTCCGAAACCGACGCAGGACTCGAATGGCGTGGGGCTTGTCCCCGGCGAATACCTCGGCAAACGGGCCCAGCCCAGGGCTGGGAAGAACGCGCCGCCGCCCGCCGCGCCGTGGGAGTACAAAGGGGGCGGCATGACCCGCTCGCGGACGACGATCGGCGCCGATAAAAAGAAATCCACCCAAAGCCAGTGGCTGAGATGGATTCACGAAGCGACCGCCATCGAAGTGGTGGATACGTCCGACGGGACGTATGTGTACACCTTCGAGACCTCCCTGCCGGACGACTTCCGCGGCACGTCCTGCCTCGGCGTTTTCCGCAACACCTTGAGATGGAATCTCGACGACGGGGCGGAGGATAATTACAACCGTTCCTTCGTCGGGTACGCGCCTGAGGGACAGGTCCCGTTGGAGAAGATCAAGCCGCTGATGGATTGGAAGCGGATATTGGCGAAATAAAATATGGAGATACAGCAACCCGCCCCGGAATTAAGGTTTCGGGGTGGGTTCATCCATACCTCATAGCGCGGTTCGTGCCGCAAACTTTAGTTTGCGCCTGCGCGAGAGTAAACTGAAGTTTATAGCATTGCGAAAAATCTTCGCGATTGACGTAGTTTTTGAAGGGCCATACTATATTGTTCAGGTTGAGGTTAAGGGAGTATTGCCGGTGATAAAGGGCCACGGCGCTGCAATAATATTTTCATCCAGCCGTTTTACTTCCCTGCCCCCATAAACGATCAATCCTCCGGATGCCTTTGGGTGTTTTTCAAGGAATTGTCGGATCCCTGCGCTATCGCGATACCCAAGTTTGTCCGTTAATTTTACTTCGATGGCGAGCAGGCGTCTTCCATATTCCAGAACGAAATCCACTTCAGCGCCGTCAATGGTTCGCCAAAAATACAGGCGCGCCGATGGCGTCATGAGGCGGCTCAGGATGCGCAAATGGTGATAAATGAATGTCTCAAAGTACGAGCCAAATTCACGCGCTTTGCGAAGATCGTCTGCCTCAAAGTAACCGGATAGAAATACCGCCAAAGCAGGGTCATTGAAAAATGCCTTTGGGGATTTTAACAAACGCGCGGTCCGGCTGGCGGTATATGCAGGCAGGCGATCGAATAAATGAGTGGTCTCAAGGATGTTGAGATAACGATGGGTGGTTGGTTGAGACAGCCTCGCATCGCGTGAAATCTCGGATTGATTAATGAGTTGCGCCGAACGTAAGGCGGCTAATTCCATAACTCTGCGAAAATCCAACAAGGCGTCAATTTGGGCAACCTGCCTAAGGTCGCGCTCCAGGTACGTTGCAACATACCCCTCCCACCAGCGCGTCCACGCTGGAGGGGAATCCAAACTTAGAAGCGAAGGCATGAAACCCTTCAAAATGATTTCTGAAGGATCGGGAGGCGGGGAAGATAAAGACATCTCTGCCGGGAAATCTCCATGCAGAAGCCTTGTCAGGATATCCGGATGCGGTTGGTTGTTCATTTCACCGGCGGCCCTTGGATCCAACACAAAATAAATGGCGCGTCCAGCCAGGCTTTCGCTCACTTGTTTCATAAGGAGCAGATTGGCGGATCCGGATAGAACGAATTGATATTTGCCCGGATTCCGGTCAACAGTTTTTTTCACTGCCGGAAGAAGCTCTGGAGCCTTTTGAACTTCATCTAAAATGACCTGATTCGTACCCGCCCATAACGATTCTGGATTCGAGCGAGCCTGCTCCAGCGCATTGAAATCGTCCATTGTGTGAAAACGCCAGCGGCGAAACGGTTCTGCATTGAACAAGAGAGTGCTCTTGCCAACCTGTCTTGCGCCCGTCAGGACGATGATGGAATGATCCATAATGGCGTTTTGAAGCAGGGGCGTAATCCAGCGCTCCCGATAATTGCCTGATTTTGAATTATTATTCATGACGTGAATAATAATTCAAAGAACGCTTATTTGCAAGACATAAACAGAGTCGTTAAGCGCCGCCTCCCTGATACCGTATAATCGGACCCATGAAACTCCTCCACTTTGCAGACGCGCACATAGACATGGCCAACTACGGTCGGCACGACCCGGCGACGGGTCTGCCCCTGCGCGTGCTTGATTTTCTCAAATCGCTCGACGCCATCGTGGACGCCGCCATTGAACGCCGGGTGGATCTGGTCATCTTCGCAGGCGACGCCTACAAGGATCGCTCCCCGGCTCCAACCTTTCAGCGCGAGTGGGGCAAACGCATCATGCGGCTCTCTCAGGCGAAGATTCCGACCCTGCTTTTGGTGGGCAATCACGACATTTCCCCGTCCATTGGAAGGGCTCATGCCTTGCAGGAATTCAAGACCTTGCAAGTGCCTTTTGTAAAAGTGTTGGATGCTCCCGAACTGCTGAAACCTGAAAACCTTTGGGGCCTGCCGCTTCAGATCATTGCCATGCCCTGGGTTTCGCGCTCCGGTCTGATGGCAGTCACCGGCGAGACGGATTCCACGCAGGCATTCAGCCGCATCGAAGAAAACATTGGCGAATTGATCGCGGGCTATATCGAAGACTGCGATTCGTCCATGCCGATCATCCTGACCGCGCACGCCTCCATTGAAGGGGCGAAGTTCGGCGGCGAGAGACTCGTCATGCTCGGCAACGATCTTGTGTTGACCGGTTCGCTCGTAAAAAATCCGAAATTGAGTTATGTCGCCATGGGGCACATCCACAAACCGCAGGATGTGAACGAGGGGAGCCAGCCGCCGGTCATCTATCCCGGCTCGATCGAACGGGTGGACTTTGGCGAAGCGAAAGAAGACCGCTTCTTTGTGATCGCCGATATCGAAAAAGGACGCGACACGGAAGTTGAGTGGATTCAACTCACAGGCGTGAGGAAGTTCATTGACTGCCGCGCAACTTTGGAATCCAGCGAACGCGTCACAGAATTCCTGAAGAAGAAACTGCCGAAGCCGAAGGATATGATCGGGGCGATCCTGCGCCTTGTCGTGGAATATCCCAGGGAGTGGGATTCGCTCATAGACGAACCCGCCCTGCGAAAATATGCGGCGGAGACGTTCGAATTCCATTTCGTCAAACGTCCGCAGACCGAAGCGCGCGCGCGAATCGGCGAGGGACAGTCCGTCAGCAGTTTCAGCCCGCTGGAACTGCTGGAGCAATATCTCAATTCAACGAAGGCGGCAAATACAGAAGAGTTAAAGCGACTCGCGCGGGAGATCATGGCGGAAGACGGGTAGAATTGGGGGGATTCGTAATCCATGAAACGCAATTCACACTCTGCGCTTGTAACTCACAACTTGTATCCTGTATCCTGTAACTTGTAACTCGTAACTTGTAACTTGTAACTTGTAACTTGTAACTCGTAACTTGTAACTCGTAACTTGTAACTCGTAACTCGTAACTCGTAACTCGCATCTCTTGCCAATCCAAAGTCGTAAATCGCAAATCCAAAACCGTCAGAGGCATCCATGTCCAATCAACGCGCAAGCGCCCGCTGGGTGGTGGTCGTCATCTTTTTCTTTTTCATGCTGTTGCATCAGACCGACAAGTTGATGATCGGCTCGCTGCAGGTGCAGATCAGCGAAGATTTCAATATCACGAATACGCAATGGGGGCTGGTGAACTCCGGCGCGCTGATCGTCGCCACCGTGCTGTACCCGATCTGGGGATATCTTTACGATCATTACGCCCGCGCCAAACTGCTTTCGCTGGCTTCCTTTGTATGGGGAGCGACCACCTGGCTTAACGCCATCGTCAAATCCTTCGGCGGATTCCTCGTCACGCGCGCCTCGACCGGCATTGACGACTCTTCCTACCCCGGCCTTTACACGCTCATCGCCGATTATTTTGGGCCGCACGCGCGCGGAAAGGTCTACGGCATTTTGCAACTGGCCCAGTCCATTGGCTATCTGCTTGGGATGGTCCTGGCGTTGATGGTCGCCCCGGCCATCGGCGGGTGGCGAAGCGTGTTCTACATCACCGGTTCGCTTGGGCTGGTCATCGCATTGTTGATCTTCCTCTTCGTCAAGGAAATGCCGCGCGGCAAAGCCGAACCCGAATTCGAAAACATGGCGGAGATGCAAACCTTCAAATTTTCATGGGCGGAGGCCAGGGAGATCTTTCGTAAAAAAACCATGTGGTTTGTTTTTTTACAGGGGTTTGCGGGCGTCTTCCCCTGGAATGTCATTACCTATTTTTTCTTTGCCTACCTTGAAAAGGAGCGCGGGTACGACCCGGATGGAATCCTTCTGACGATGACGCCGGTCATCCTCATTCTTGCGGGCGGATATTTCCTGGGCGGGCTGTTGGGCGATGCGGCGTTCAAACGCAGTAACAAGGGGCGCATCGTCGTCTCCAGTGTCGGCGTGCTGATGGGGGCGATCTTCATGTATTTCGCCATGGCCACGCCTGTGGAGGCGAAAAATCAATTCTTTGTTTTGATGTGCCTCGCCGCCCTTTTCATGCCGCTTTCCTCCGCAAACGTAATCGCCACCGTGTACGATGTGACTGTGCCGGAGGTCCGCGCGACGGCGCAGGCGGTGGAGTATTTCGTCGAAAACGCGGGCGCGGCGTTTGCGCCCATCCTCACCGGGCTCATCGCGGACATGTACGATCTCAAGACCGCCATCCTGCTGATCTGCACGGTCGCATGGGGGCTGTGTTTCTTCTTCTACCTCGGCGCGATCTTTACAATTGACAAAGACTCTCACGACCTGCGCGCCCAAATGGCGGAACGCGCCAAAGCCGCGTAACGGGCGGCCCATGTGTAGAAAATGCGCAACATCATCTTTGCGTAGCGGACGTTCTTTAAGGTCCGCACATTGATGACACATGAGCCAAGCGGGTTGGAATTTCACCTTGAAAAGCGTTTCCTGGCTCTTTGGCTTAAGCGGAGTGAAACCCGTTTACGAAGTATTCATAAAAGGGTTTCACTCCGAAGAACCTTGATCAACCGGCGCAGAACGCAGCCGCCTGCTGAGGTTTTTCTTCCAGTTTTCCCGGCGGCGATAAACGGGCGGTCATGTCAAATGCGCCGTCGTCGAGCCTTTTATTTCCTTCTCTTCTTCGTGGACTTCTTCGCCGCTTTCGGTTTCGATTTTTTTGCAGACTTCGACTTCGTTTTTATGGACGGCTTGACAGGTTTTGCCTGCCCTACAGCGCGCTCGGGGCGGCGTTTTCCTTCCCTCTTCGGCGTTTCCACTTTCACATAACTCTCCAGCGCCCACCCTGCCGCCAGCGCAGTGACCGTCTCGCCCGGTTTGACCTCGACCACGACATCTCCCTTGACGGAGGCGCGTTTACGCAGTCCGGCGGCGTCGAGCCTCGTTGATTTCGGCGCGCCCTTGCTCATGTGAATCGTCGCAACGTGATTCGCTTTTCCGCTTGCAACGGCCGCAAGTTGAGACTTGCCCGGCAAGTCCCACGCGACCACGCCCTTGCCATAGCGTCCCTGAACCGGGAAATCCTTCTGATCCACGCGCTGGGCTTTGCCGTCGTTTGTGAGTAGGAAAATATCGCCTTCAGCCGGGAGAATCTCCGCGCCGATAACTTCATCTTTATCTTCCAATTTCATGCCATTCACGCCCGCCGCGACGAGTCCCATCGGGCGCACGTCGTCTTCCTTGAAGCGGATCGCCATGCCGCTCGACGTGACGAGCAGGATTTCTTTCTTGCCATCTGTAATTGCAACCGTGTTGAGTTTGTCTCCTTCGTTGACCTTGACTAGCGCAAAGGTCTGCGACGATGGACCGGGCAACTCCGTAACGAGACTCTTCTTGATCATGCCGAAGCGCGTCGCGGTCAATACACAAATCTCTTCACCCAGAGACGACTTATTGGCAGGCAATGCGAACACAGCCGCAAGCGCATCCGTGTCGCTCAGCGGTGAGACCTTGAAATAAGCAATGCCCTGACTCATCTTGCCCGCTTCGGGAATCAAATGCGCCGCCACCGCCGCGGCTTTGCCCAGTTTACTGACGAAGTAAACCGTGTCGGTCGTGGAAGCCTTGACCAAAAATCGCGGCGCGTCGTTGCCGGAGTGGCGCGGCTGTTTTTCATCCGCCGTGCGCGAGACCAGCCCATCGTCGGTCACGCCGATCCATACCGAGGCGTGAGGCAGTTGGCTTGCGGTAATTGCCGCGCCCGCCTTCGCGCCTTCCTTGACGCTGACGATCTGCGTGCGGCGGCGGTCGCCATAGGCGGCTTTCACTTTTTGCAGTTCGTCCGCCGCCACGCCGCGCATCAATTTGGGAGTTTTCAAAAGTTTGGTCAACTCCGCGATGGTCGCGGTCACTTCCTTGTATTCGGTCTCGATCTTCTTGCGTTCGAGCGCGGCAAGGCGGCGCAATTGCATATCGAGGATCGCGTTCGCCTGAATCTCCGTCAGCTTGTAACGCTTCATCAGTTTGGCGCGGGCCGCCTCCACGTCTGAAGCGGAGCGGATCAGTTCGATGATTTCATCCAGATTTTTCAAGGCGACAAGATAGCCTTCGAGGATGTGGGCTCTGGCCTTGGCCTTTTCCAGATCAAATTCCGCCCGCCTCTTGATGACCGTCAGCCGATGCTCCAAATAGACGCGCAGCGCCTGTTTGAGGGTTAACGTGCGCGGCTCGCCGTCCACCAATGCCAGCAGGTTGATGCTGAAGGTGGTCTGCATCGGAGTGCGTTTGTAAAGGTCGCGCAGAACAAAATTCGGGTCGGCGTTCTTGGTCAGCTCGAGGACGATGCGCATTCCCTGGCGGTCCGATTCGTCGCGCAAGTCCGAAAGCCCTTCGAGATGTCCGTCGCGCGCCAGTTCGGCAATGCGTTCGATCAGGCTGGACTTGTTGACCATGTACGGCAGTTCCGAGACGATGATGCGGTTCTTCCCCCGCTCCATTTCTTCGATGTGCGCCTTCGCCTGCACGGTGATCCGTCCACGCCCCGAACCGTAGGCGGATTCAATCCCTTCGCCGCCTTTTTCTTCGATGATGAGTCCGCCGGTCGGGAAGTCCGGTCCCTTGACGAACTTCATCAACTGTTCCACGTCAATATCGTCGAGCTTCTCCCAGCGTTCGAGCATGAACACGAGCGCGTCCACCACTTCGCTCAAGTTATGAGGCGGGATCGAAGTCGCCATGCCGACAGCGATGCCCGTCGCGCCGTTCACTAAAAGATTCGGAATCGCGGCAGGCAGCACGCTCGGCTCTTCGAGCGTGTCGTCGAAGTTGGCGTTGAAGTCAACCGTATTTTTGTTGAGGTCGTTCAAAATATCGAGCGCGGCGGAGGTCAGTCTTGCCTCGGTGTAACGCATTGCGGCGGGCGGGTCGCCGTCCACCGAACCGAAGTTGCCCTGCCCGTCCACCAGCATCGTCCGCATGGAAAAATCCTGCGCCAGGCGGGCCATCGCCTCATACACGGACGAATCGCCGTGCGGGTGATACTTACCCAACACCTCGCCCACAATCCTCGCAGACTTTTTATACGGCGAGTCGTTGCGAATGCCCATGTCGTACATCGCGTATAAAATGCGCCGTTGCACCGGTTTCATGCCGTCGCGCGCGTCGGGCAATGCGCGCGAAACGATGACGGACATGGCATAATCGAGATACGCCTGCTGCATTTCGCTGTCAATGTCTATTTTTCGTACGATACCGAGTTCCATGTTGACTCCAAAAACTCACCACAGAAATCGCGGAAGTTGCAGAAAAAAACATTTAAATACTCCGCGGTCTCTGCGCATTCCATGGTGAAAAATTTGTTCTATAGCGGGGCTATCTTACGGGCAAAAAAGGGATGCGTCAAGTCCGGCGCTTGTGGACGCTTGAATGGCGATATAGTAAACGCGCGACAAAAAAATTAGAGGTGTCTCATGAAACTTAACACGTTAAAAGAAGTCTGGGTCGCGCGCATCATCGCCTGGGTTTTGCTTTGCCTGCTCTCCAGCGGAATCCTGTTCGTCGCCGTCTTCATGATCGGGCCGTCCCTGTTCGCCGTCCCCAACCTGACCGACAAAATCGCCGTCGCGCTGTACTGCCCCGGCGCGGAGAGTACGTCGTTGCAGGAAGGATCATCCACAGCGACAACAACGAGCCCCTCCGGCGCGCGCGGACATACGGTTGAAATCACCTGCTACTTTCCGGATGGAAGCGCGGATACCATTGATAACGCCGAATACGCCATCGCATCCATCGGAGGCGCATTCGGCATCGGCGGGCTGATCGGGTTGCTCGCCGTTGTCCCGCTCATGCTCCTGCCCTTCTTTTTGATACGGCGGAAGCGAGCACAACCGTTTACGGACTCAGCGGGATTTCCTTTGTCGCGCAAACGCCCTGTTGCCCGTCTTTGGAGCAGACAGTGACGCTCGCGCGCATTAAATGTCCCTTGAAGTTGTAATCGAATTTCGCGCTGCTGATAAGGACAGCGGTTCCACTGGAAACCATATCGTTGACGCTCAACCCATCGCAACCGATGGCCGCGACAAAATTATTTGCGGCAAGCGCGCGGGTGACGTTCCTGTCTTTGTCCAGCAGGCTGACGTGGACGGATTCAAACACAAACTGGCTTTCGCTGGTAATCTCGATGTTCATCCAGAACGCCCCGTTGCACGATTGGAATCCGCTTCCCTTCAATTTGAAGTTCAACGTCGGGGCGGGGGTCCCGGTGGATGTCGGCGTGGGCGGCGGCGTAAAAGCGGGCAGCAATAACGGGTCTCCTTCGAATTCAGCATATTCCCCCCACACCCAGCAATAATCCGTAAAAACGTAGGGATTTTCGATGTAATAATACTGGCTTGTCGAATCGCGCGCGATCGCGACGGCTTTCATCCCGACCAGCAGAGAGCCGACGATCTCGAACGATTTTCCCGGTCCGGCGCGGCAATGAGTCGGGCGGGTTACGCGGATCGTCACCGGCGCGGGAGTAGCCGTATCGGACGGGGCGGGAGAAGGCGTATCGGTTTGGGGCGTGCCGGTTTGTGTAGGGACGATCGCGGAAGGAGCCGCGCTGGGAAAACGGGAAGTGAGATAAATCAGCGTAGGCGTGAAAGTGCGGGTCAGGGTCGGTTCAGGCGTAGGGGTAAAGGTGTCGCTCACGCTTTGGGTCGGCGCCGCGCTGGAAGTTTCCGCGGCGGCGCCCTGCCCCGGCATTGGGATGTCCGGAATCGCGCAAGCCAGCGCCGTGATGGCAAGCGCGAATAATGAAACAAGTCTCTTCGAGCGCGTCATGATTTTTTTCCTCTTCACAGCCAATTATGACATGGAAATCGTTTGTCATTGGATAGTGGCTCCCGGTAAACGAAGTAAATCGGAATGGCATTCCGACTTACCGCCGTCATCAATTCATTGGAGCCATTACCCGTCATTGTAGGGCGACCCATCCCAATCTTTTAACGCGTGATCGGAAGCGCGTCAACGATACCAGATCAAATACCCCTTGCCGAGCCATTTCTTATGGAGGTTCAGACCGAATCCTTTTTGAGCCAGCGCTTCCGCCGAAGCCGTAAACCACTGCTTCAACCCGAACGTTTTTGCGGAAGCCGTCTCCGCCGCGGAGCGCTTCCACGCCTCGAAAAAATCGTGGATCGCTTCGCCTCTCACCGCGCGATGGATGTAATTTTTCGGCAGGATGGTCTGAAACTCCCCGACATCGAATCCGCTGTGGAAGTTCGTGGAGAAAACCAACGCCTCGAACGACCATTGAGCGGACTCGCCCCTTCGAGCCAGATTCGCCGCCCAAACATTGCCATAAGGCGTGGATGTCCCTTCGATCATCAAGCCGCCGGGCAAAACGTATTCCGCAAGCCGCTCATAGGCAGGGATGAACTCCTTTTCCTCGTATTGTCTCAGCACGTTGAACGCGCGGATGAGTCGCGCCGTCTCGCCGGGTTGTAACGGCAGGTTGAATCCGCCGAGTCGAAAGAATGTCTTTTCGTCGGCAAAAGGCAGCGCCGCTTTCACTCTTTCCCTGTCTATCTCCACGCCGAGGATCGGGAGGTTTGGATTCAACCTCCTGAAACGCAATCCGCTTTCGAGCGTGGTGCGCGGATCAAACCCAAAACCGAGATCAACAAACAGGGATTCAGCGAATCCGCCATCGGTGCGGGTGAGAAGCGCAGGCTCGTAAAGGAGGATAAAGTTATCCACACGCCGAAGCCGGTTCGAGGCCGTCTTCCCCCGCGTGGGCAATCCCATAGGTTTTTGAGACGCGCGTTTCATTGAATCCATTGTAAAACAAGTCTGTAGACTTGTCTTACAAAAACGCCCCGGAAAAATCCGGGGCGTTAATCGGGTTAGTCTGCCGCAGTGGGCGGCGGAAGTTCTTCGGCGGAGTCGGAGGTGGGCTGTTCTTCTTCGCCGGACGGGGTGAAGCGCCCGTGGATGAATCCCGTGCCAGCCGGGATGAGTTTGCCGATGATGACGTTCTCCTTCAAGCCAAAGAGCGGGTCGGTGGTCGAGCCGATGGCGGCGCTCGCCAACACTTTGATGGTGTGCTGGAAGGACGAGGCGGAAAGGAACGAGTCGGTGCTGAGCGAGGCCTTGGTCACGCCGAGCAGGACTTCGCTGAAACGAGCCGGGGATTTTCCTTCCGCGATCAAGGCTTCGTTCTGTTTGCGAATTTCGAGACGGTCAATCACATCGCCGGGCAGGTATTTGGTGTCGCCGGGGCGGGTGACCTGCACTTTGCTCAACATCTTGCGGATGATGACCTCGAAGTGTTTGTCGTGGATGTTCTGACCCTGCGAGCGATAGACTTTCTGCACTTCGGTCATCAGGTACATCTGGCAGGCGTCGCGTCCCTGTATCTTAAGGATGTGATGCGGGTTGAGCGAGCCTTCGGTCAGCGGCTGTCCGGCTTCCACGTGGTCGCCCTGGCGGACGAGGAGGCGCGAAGTGTTGGGGATGTCCATGACGATCTCTTCGCGCTGCTCGTAGGAGACAATGACCTTGCGCTCCTTTTTCTCGACCGCCACGCGCCCGCCGTGCTGGGCGACGATGGTCGCCTTTTCGAGCGTGGCGAGGATGTCGCCCGCCTGCGCTTCGGATTCATCCTTGACGATGATCTTCCAATCTTCGGGAATGGCGTATTCGTCGTGGATCATTTCGGCGTGTTCGATGTGAACTTCGCGCATGTCGGGATATTTATCCGATTGCTGGACGCGCACCTTGCCGCCAATTTCGGCGACGGCGGCTTCGCCCTTGGGCTGTTTGCGCGCTTCGAAGATTTCCTCCACGCGCGGCAAGCCGGTGGTGATGTCCGTCGCGCCGCTGGAGGCGACGCCGCCGGTGTGGAAGGTGCGCAGGGTCAATTGCGTGCCCGGTTCGCCGATGGACTGGGCGGCGACGATGCCGACCGCCGAGCCGAGGTCCACCATTACGCCGCGTCCGAGATCAATGCCGTAGCATTTGGCGCAGATGCCGTGATCCAGTTCGCAGGTCAGCGGCGAACGCAGTTTTACCTCCGCAATGCCGGAGTCTGAGATCGCGCGCGCCAGTTCATGCGTGATCACGTCGTCCGGTTCGGCAAGGACTTCGCCCGTCTGCGGGTGGATGATGCGTCCGGCTGCCAGGCGGCTGTAGATGCGGCTGTCCATTTTTTGCCCGGCTACATCGTCTGCGCGACGGACCCAAATTCCGTCGCGCGTGCCGCAATCATGTTCATTGATGATGATGTCCTGCGCAATGTCCACGAGACGGCGGGTAAGGTAACCGGCGTCCGCCGTGCGGAGCGCGGTGTCCGCCAGACCTTTGCGCGCGCCGTGAGTCGAGATGAAGTATTCCTGCGCGGTCAGCCCTTCGCGGAAGTTCGAGCGAATCGGCATCGGGATGATGCGCCCGGAGGGGTCAGCCATCAGCCCGCGCATGCCCGCCAACTGCGAGATGGTCGAGAAGCCGCCCTTCGTGGCGCCGGAGGTCGCCATGGTGGAGAGGTTGCCGTCCGGGTCCATGTGCTTCTTGACGGCGTCGCCGACCTTATCGGTTGTGTCCTGCCAGATCTGAATTTCGCGTTCGTTCTTTTCCTGCTCGGTCAACAAACCGCGCCGGAAATCGCGCTGGACGACCTCAACCTGTTTGAGCGCTTCGTCAATGATGGGCTTGCGCTCCGGCGGGATGGAAATATCCGCAACCGCCAGGGTCGTGCCGGACTTCATGGCGTATTCAAAGCCGATATTCTTGACGGCGTCAGCCACCTGCGTGGTGACCTCCTGCCCGCACAGTTCGTACACTTCGGCGATCAGATCCTTCACGCCGCCCTTGTCGAGTTTTTTGTTTACAAATTGCACCTGTTCGGGCAGGACGCGATTCAACAAGACGCGCCCCACAGTGGTGTTTACTACGCGGGTCTGCGGCTCGGGCAAGCGTTTGCCGTTGTCGTCGTACCATGTGACGACGCGCGCCTTGATCTCGGAATGAACCTCCACCTGATCGAGCGCGTACGCCATCTCCACTTCATCCAGGTCGGCGAAGGCGCGTCCATCGCCGCGATGTTTGGCTTTCTGTTCCATCGAGAGGTAGTACACGCCCAGCACCATATCCTTGGAAGGAGAGATGATCGGTTCGCCGTCCGCCGGTTTGAGCAGGTTCTTCGAGGCGAGCATCAGGTCGCGGGCTTCCTGCACGGCTTTGAGTGAGAGCGGCACATGCACAGCCATCTGATCGCCGTCGAAGTCCGCGTTGAAGGCGGTGGTGACGAGCGGATGCAATTGGATCGCCGAGCCTTCGATCAGAATCGGCTCGAACGCCTGGATGCCGAGACGATGAAGCGTCGGCGCGCGGTTCAACAATACGGGGCGGTCGCCGATCACGCCCTCGAGCGCCTCCCACACTTCGGGGCGGTTGCGTTCGATCAGGCGGCGGGCGCCCTTCACATTGGCGGCATAGCCGTTCTGCACAAGCCGCGCGATCACAAACGGGCGGTACAGTTCCAGAGCCATGCTTTTGGGCAAGCCGCACTGATTCAATTTGAGCGTCGGACCCACCACGATCACGGAGCGGCCGGAATAGTCCACGCGTTTGCCGAGCAGGTTGCGGCGGAAGCGTCCCTTCTTGCCTTTGAGCATGTCGCTCAGCGATTTGAGCTCGCGCCTTCCGCGGCGCGAGAGCGCCTTGCCGCGCTGGGAGTTGTCAATCAGCGAGTCGACCGCCTCCTGCAACATGCGCTTCTCGTTGCGAATGATGACATCCGGCGCGCCAAGTTCGAGCAGTCTCTTCAGGCGGTTGTTGCGGTTGATCACGCGGCGATAGAGATCGTTCAGGTCGGAGGTGGCGAAGCGCCCGCCGTCCAACTGCACCATCGGGCGCAGGTCGGGCGGGATGACGGGCAACACGGTTAAGATCATCCACTCGGGGCGGTTGCCGGAACGCTTGAACGCCTCCACGACCTTGAGGCGGGTTGTGGCTTTCTTGCGCTTCTGCTTGCTCTTGGTGGTCTTGACTTCGCGCCAGAGTTCCTCCGAGAGTTTGTCGAGATCGAGGCGCTCCAGCACATCGTAAAAGGCTTCGGCGCCCATGTCGGCGCGGAAGACCTGCCCCCAGCGCTGTTTCAATTCGCGGTAGCGAATCTCGCTCAGAAAGGTAAACGGGCGCAGTTCGAGCAGTTCGTCGCGCAGGCGCGAAGACTGGTTGGAAGAGACCGAAGTCTGCGATTCCAACTGATTGCGCAGGGCTTCCATATCCTGGTCCGCCTGGGCTTTGATCGCGGCGGCTTTGGTCTTGAGCGCGTCAATCTCCGCCTGACGCTTGTCCTTCAACTCGTTCTCCAACGCTTCGAGTTTCTTTTGAACGGTCTTTTGAATCAGCGTAATATGCTTGCCGGCGACTTTGTCGCCCGCGTCTATGATCTTTTCGCCGGTCTGTTCGAAGACGACGGTCTTTTTGGCGTGCTCGCCCATCTGATCCTGGAGCAGTTTTTCCAGTTTCTGCCCTTCTTTGATGATCGGGTCGAGCTGTTCGGCGATGCCTTCGTCGTAGCCCTGCTCCAGAGTCGCCTGCTTTTGCTTGAGTTCGGCGATGCTCGCGTCGCGCTTCTGTTTGATCTCGACGATGTGCGCGTTGATCTCCGAAGCCTGCTCGCGTTCCGAAACGGTGATCTCGTCTTCGAGTCTTTGGAGCGCCTTCTTGCGGGCTTCCTCATCCACGTAAGTGACGATGTACTGGGCGAAGTAAAGCACCCGGTCCAGGTTGCGGCGGGAGACATCCAGCAACATGCCCATCTGCGACGGGATGCGGCGGGTGTACCAGATGTGCGCGACGGGCGAGGCAAGCGCGATGTGCCCCATGCGCTCGCGGCGCACGGAAGAGCGGGTCACTTCGACGCCGCATTTTTCACAGACGATTCCTTTGTAACGGGGGTTCTTGTATTTGCCGCAGTAGCACTGCCAATCGCGGGTCGGACCAAAAATCGCTTCACAGAACAGGCCATCTTTCTCGGGGCGCAGGCGGCGATAGTTGATGGTTTCGGGCTTCAGCACCTCGCCGTACGACCACGACATGATCGTTTGCGGGGAGGCAAGGCTGATACGGAGTGCGGTCAATCCCTTGGTTTCCACGTGGATCCTCTCCTAAAATAAAATTCTTTCGAACACAAAAGCGCGTAGGCGTCACGCTCAATACGCAAACAAAGGCAAGCGCTTTGAGAATTTTCCTCCAGCGCTTGCTGGTGTCTGCTCGTTTTATACATCCAACGAGGCTATTATATGGATTTGGGGGGCATCAGTCAAGGTATTAATCAATGAAGGATTCCCCGCCTCACCCCGGGCTTTGGACTGGGTCCTCCGTCCAAGCCTTTTCTCCGCCGGTAATGCGTAGGGCGCGTTCTCTTACGCGCCCTACGCAATTTACGTGGGCGTCGGGGTCTCCGTCGGCGTATCGGTTGGGAAAGGAGTTAGCGTGGGCGTATCCGTCGGCGGGATGATGATGATTTGCGTTGGCGTTTCCGTTGGCGAGGGCGTCGCCGTCGGCGTGGACGAAGGCACGGTGGGAATCGGCAGGCTCAGGTTGAGTCTGATCCGTTTGTCCACTTCCGCGTTTTCGCCGATGAGGGTCAGGCGCAGGGTTACGATTCCGTTCGGGAGTCCGGTCAGATTCCAGACCGTCAGGGTTCCATCCTCGATCGGCTTATCGCTTTCGGCAAGTTGCGTCCACGAGCCGGGGTCTTCGCCGGAGCCGAATTCCAATCTCCAGGATTTGAATCCTTTTTCGGCGCTGGCGGTTCCGTTCACTTCCAGGATGGGGTTGGAGATCGTCTGCCCGTCGTTGAAGTTCAATTCGATCTGCGGCTGGGGGTCGCCTTCCTGACATTCGCGCTCGGGCGCGTAATAGAGGTCTTCGGGCAATCCGTTATCTTCGAGCCATCCCCTTCCGTCGCCGCTCTCGAGCCACTTTCGCGCCCAGGGGTCTTTGACGTTGATCACTTCCTTCTGCGCCGTCGGTCCGGAGCAGGCGTCCGACGCCTGATAGCCCGTCCATAAATCCAATTTGATGCGGCGGAGGAGGTCTTGCGCTTCGGGCAATGGGGGTTGATCCGACGCGAAGACTTCTGTGTATTGCGACTTGCAAAGATTGGACGGTTCCGCGCCGCCGAGCCGGCAGACGACTTTATCCATGATGCCGGGGGGTCGGCTGAATGGGGTCGGCGATCCGTTTGTCAGGTACGGCACGGCAAATTCCATGAACTGCGACCAAATAGGCGCTGCGCCGCTCAAACCGGTCGAACTGACCATTGGAGTGTAATCGGCGTTCCCGACCCATACCCCGGTCACGAGATCGGGCGTGTACCCAAGTGTCCAGTTATCGCGGATATCGTTGGTGGTTCCCGTCTTTGCCGCGACTTGAAAGGAAAGGTTCAACGCCGAGTTGGGACCGAACATAAGCGAACGCGCCTGGTTATCCGAGAGGATGGACGAGATGAGATAGGCGTGTTCGGCGCGAATGACCTGCTCGACTGCGGGCGCCTGGTATTCATAAATGATTTCGCCATTGAAGGAGGTGATCTTGAGGATGGCGACCGGCGGAATCTTTACTCCACCGTTGGCGAAGACGGCGTAGGCGCTGGTCATGTCCATCAGGCTGACGTCGCCGCCGCCGAGGGTGAGCGATAAACCGTAATCGCCGCGTGTGAGCGAGGTGATGCCGAGCCGCTCCGCCATGGCGATCATGCCGTCTTTTTCGGGCGTTTCGGGGTTGTCGTAGATTCCGACGAACTCCAGCGCCTTGACCGCCGGTATATTGAAGGAATTCGAGAGCGCGGCGCGCACTGTCATGCCGCCGTGAAATTTGCCGTCGTAGTTGCGCGGCTCATACGGCGGGTTTGCCCCGTCGGGGAATTGAGTCGGCACGTCCCAGATCCAGGTGGAGGGCGTCCAGCCTTTTTCGAAGGCGGCGACGTAGGTGATCGGCTTGATCGAAGACCCGGGCTGACGCGTGGGGCTGATCGCCATGTTGATCTGACCGGAGATGGCGGCGTTGTTAAAATCGGGCGAGCCGACCATGGCGAGGATTTGCCCCGTCGAAGGTTGAATGGCGACAAGCGCGCCGTTCTTCGTGTTGTTCGCCGCCATCCCGGCGACCTGGTTCGTCACAAGTTGCTGCGCCTGATCCTGCAAAACGGGGTCGAGCGTGGTGTAGACGACAAAGCCGGAGCGGTAGATGGTCTGCGCGTCGTATAACTCCTCCAACTCGGCGCGGACGAAGTTGACCCAGTGCGGGTATTTCGCGTCGCCGAAGACAGGCGCGATGAAATTATAATTTTCCATTTCATGCGAGGCGTTTGTCGCCGCGACCGGGTCCACGCACACGCGCTCCGGGCTGTTGCTGACCTCGATGCATCCCTGCAATTGACTCAACTCGAACATCAGCGCCAATACCTGCTTCTGGCGGGTCAAGGTCGCTTCGGGGTTGGTGTAGATATCGTAGACTGCCGGCGATTGCGGAAGCCCGGCAAGGAAGGCGGCTTCGCCCAACGTCAGATCCTGCGCCGATTTGTTGAAGTAGGTGTTGGCGGCGGCTTCGATCCCATAGGCGAGGTTGCCGTAATAGATTTCGTTCAAGTACAGTTCGAGGATTTCATCCTTTGTATATCGTCGCGTGATTTCAGCCGCAAGGATGATCTCGCGCGTCTTGCGTTCGACGGTGCGCTGACTGCGTTCTTCCGGCGAAAGCAGCAACGCGCGCGCCAATTGCTGGGTGACCGTGGACGCTCCGCCGCCCTGCCCCTCGGTGACGTAGTTGACCCACAAGGCGCGCATAATGGCGATGGGGTCGAAGCCGGGATTATCGTAGAAGTCCTTGTCTTCGGTGGCGATGGTCGCCGCGACAAGATACGGGGAGATTTCGCTGAGCGGGATGTAATTGCGCCGCCCGGCGTTCGGGTCGTTCAACTCGAAGAGGACTTGTCCGTTACGGTCGAGGATGCGCGTGGTCTGGAATTGCGAGGTGCGGTTCTTCAAATCGCCGACATCGGGCAGGGCGCTGGCGATCTCGTAATACCGATAGACGAGGATCGAACCGCCGCACAAGCCAAGCAACACAAACGCGAAGAACGAAACGACCAGTCCCCGCAGCAGGCATCCCTTGTTGCCGCGCATCTTTGATCCGAACGAGCCGAAGAAAAGCGCCATGCGGTCTGCAAAGGTGGGAGATAACGGCGCGGGGCGGTATTGATTCCGCTGTGGGCGCGGCTGGCTTTGATTTTCCGGCAAACGATAGTTCGGTCTTTGCTGAATTTGCGGCTGACTCTTTCCGGGCGGTTTCGTTCCGCCTGCCTGATCGTACGCCGCATTCGTCACGCGCGTGCCTTCCATGTCCGTCTCCTCCACCCGCCTGGGGAGCGGCATGTTGTTCTCATCGAGATCGGGCAGGTTGAGGATCGGCGTGGTATTCCCCGTCTTCTTCCGCGAAGCCGTCGTCCCGGAGTCCTGAGGCGCGGGGTCCAGGTCTTTTTGTGTTTCCTCTTCGGAGCGGATCAGCCTTCGCAGCCTGTCGTTGTCGTCTTTGTTCATTTCGGCTTGCTCAACATCAATAAATTCAAAACGCCCTTTTGCAACACTTCATCTTTCTGGTTGCGGACTTCCACATTTGCGATCAAGGCGCCGCCGCCGATGCGCGGCAGGGCTTTGGTCTCGGTCACGGTGAGGATGGCATGGACGGTGTCGCCGATGAAGATCGGCTTGACGAACTTCCACTCCTGGATCTCGCGGAAGGCAAGCACGGTCCCTTCGAGCAAGCCTGTGCGCATGATCAAACCGGTCGCAATGGATAAGCCCAAAAGCCCGTGAGCGACGCGCTGACCGAAGGGCGAAGTCTTCGCAAATTCGGCGTCGGTATGGATCTGGTTGTAATCGCCGGTCAGGCCTGCAAAAGTGAAGATGGCGTCCTCGCTCACGGTGCGCGAAGCAGTCTTCACGGTTTGCCCGACGGAAAATTCTTCGAAGTAAAGTCCAGCCATGTTGGTCTCCTCGTTTGGTGGTCGGTTGGTCTGTTGGTCGGTTGGTTTGTTGGTCGCTTGGTTTGTTGGTCGCTTGGTTTGTTGGTCGGTTGGTCTGTTGGTCGGTTGGTCTGTTGGTCGCTTGGTTTGTTGGTCGCTTGGTCTGATGGTCGCTTAGTCTGAGGGTCGCTTGGTCTGATGGTCGCTTGGTCTGATGGTCGCTTGGTCTGATGGTCGCTTAGTCTGAGGGTCGCTTGGTCTGATGGTCGCTTGGTCTGATGGTCGCTTGGTCTGATGGTCGCTTGGTCTGATGGTCGCTTAGTCTGATGGTCGCTTGGTCTGATGGTCGCTTGGTCTGATGGTCGCTTGGTCTGATGGTCGCTTAGTCTGATGGTCGCTTGGTCTATTGGTCGCTTGGTGCGATGATCTTTGGCCATTTGACTATGTGACCATTTGACTTCAAGACCACGCGACTACAAGACTAAATTATACCTGTTTGACCGCCCGCCCATCTGCCCGTACAATAAGCGCCATGCGCGACTGGTCACTCCGCCCCGGAGACCCGCTTCACCTCACCCTTGCGGCGGATGCGCGTCTCTGCAAACCGGACTACCCCAACGACCACATCTGGGAGGTGGAAATCGGCAGCAACGACCCGGAACGCTCGGCGCTGGGAATTGCCACCACCTTCGGCTCACGGGCGCGCTCGATGCGCCTCTTTTTACGCTTCACCGAAGGCGCCGACATCGTCACAGATCCTAACACCTTCGCCGCCAAACCGTCGCTAAGGCGCTTTTACCCGAACTTCCTCACGCTCGATTTCCTGCCCTTCGAAAATTTAAACGCCACAGCGGATTTCTGGGTTCCCGAATCCCATGCCGTCGCCGGGCGCGTGACGCTCGTCAACAAAACGACAGCCGTTCGCAACATCCAGCTCGAAGTGTGCGCCGCGCTCGCGCCCCTCAACGGTCAATCCATCATCCCCACACAGCAACAACTCGTGAATATTCTTGCGGGACAAACCAGCGGGATCGCCCCCGTGATCTTTATGACGGGCGGACCCAAACATGGAACCGGACCCCACGCCTCGCTCATCCTGGACCTGGAGTTGGGTCCTGGAGCCGCCCGGACCATTTCCTTCGCCGAAGCCGCGCTCGACACGATCCCCGAAGGCTTTGATCTCGCGCGAAAAACCGCCGCCCGCCCGTGGCAGGCGGAACTCGCCCGCATCGAAATGCTGGACGAAAGCCAGACTCTCGACATCCGCACCGGCGACGTGGAATGGGACGCCGCGCTCGCCTTCAGCCAGAAAGCCGCCCACGCCCTGTTCATGCAAAGCGACCTGTTGCCGCATCCGTCGTTTGTGCAGGCGCGTCACTCCGATCACGGACATTCCAACAAAGGCGACGGCACGGATTATCCGCCCGCGTGGAGCGGTCAATTCGCGCTGGATGCGTATTATCTTGCAAGCATATTGAATGTCGCGCCGCAGGCGACGAAAAACCTCCTGCTCAATTTTCTCTCCACCCAAAATGAAGACGGCGAAGTGGACGGCAAGCCCGGCATCGCCGGCCAGCGCGGGCATTTTCTTTCCATGCCCATCCTTGCCAGCATGGCGTGGAAATATTATCAAACCGCCCGCGACGATGAATTTCTCGCGGAAGTCTTTCCGAAGTTATTCAAATTCTTCTGGTCGTGGTTTTCCGGCGCGCACGACCGGAACCGCGACGGCTCGCCCGAATGGGATCACATCCTGCAAACCGGCTTGGAAGACAACCCGCTATTCGATATCTGGAACCCCTGGTCTCAGGGGTTGGATGTCTCCTTCGTGCATAGTCCCTCGCTCGAAGCCATGCTATACCGCGAAGCGCAAATCCTCTTGAAGATGGCAAAGAAATTGGGCAAGCCGGAAGAGGAAGTCTCGCTGATCCTGGCGCAATCGGAAAAACTTAAAGAGTCGCTCGACGCAAGTTGGAATCCGCGCGTCAGTTTCTATTCCTACCGCGACCGCGAAACGGGACAAGCGACCGAGGGCAAAATCATCGCCAAACGCAAGGGCGACGGCTCGATGCGCCCCAAGTTCGAGTCTCAGACGCCGGTAAGGCTGCTGGTGGAGATTCAGACCAAAAGTCCAGCCGCGAAGCGACCCGAGGCGGAGATCAGCGAATACTTCACAAAATCCAAAGGCGAAAGCGAAGTCATCGCGGGGCATCAATTTCAATGGCGCGCCGGCGGTTTGGTGGCGACGACACAGGGGACGTTCTCGAAGGTCGGGCGGGGCAGCGTGGCGGGGTTGGAAGCGGGCGATAAAGTGACTATCAAGATCGTGGATACGACCGGCGAAGACATCACGCTCGGTTTGCCGCTCTGGGCGGGCGCGCTCGAAAAACAACGCGCGTATGCGATGATCGGGCGCAACATCATGACGGCGGATCGTTTCGACCGCCCGTTCGGGTTGCCGTCCCTGCCGAATGTGCCGGATGAGGAAGCGGAAAATGTTTCGTTGAGCGTCAGTATGCCGTGGAATCTTTTGCTCGGCGAAGGCTTGCTGAATTACGGCTTCCGCGCCGAAGCGACGCGGCTGACCGCGCATTTGATGAACGCCGTCATCCAGAATTTGAAACAGAACCGCGCGTTCTACCAGCGTTATCACGCCGAAAAAGGAACGGGCATCGGCGAGCGCAATTCATTGACGGGCTTCGCCCCGGTCGGTCTGTTCATGCAGGCGCTGGGCGTGACGATACTTTCGGGAACGCGCGTTAAACTCGAAGGGCGCAATCTCTTCCCCTTTGCGGTGACGATCAAATACAAGGGCATGTCCATCGCGCGCGGGCAGGAACAAACAACGGTCACATTTGCAAACGGCGAGAGCGTCATCGTCAAGGACGAAGCGCCTTGCATCGTGGAGATGTAGCGGCGGCTTTCGTTCATGGGGAATTAATCCAAATGTCTCAATTCATGGTATAAAAATTCAGCGTCCAGCGCGCAAACTCACATTCTCACGAGGCTGATGACTGACATATTGTCAAATCTTCTTGCGTTTCTTTACGGGGAAAATATCTCGACGCGCCTCCTCGAAAGAACGCAAAATCTTTTGAATGAATATCGCCCGCGTATCAAACCGCGCGCGGGCGCTCTCACCGAACGCGATTCGATCCTCATCGCATACGGCGACCAGGTTCAAACGCCGGGCGAAAAGCCATTGCAAACGCTTAAAAAATTTTGCGACGCCTATCTGATCGGCATCGTCGGCGGGATTCACATCCTTCCTTTCTACCCGTGGACCTCCGACGACGGTTTCTCCGTCGTGGACTACCGCAAAGTTGATCCCGCGCTCGGCGACTGGGACGACATTTCGTCTATGCGAAATTTGCGCCTGATGTTTGACGGCGTGATTAACCACATCTCCACTCAAAGCGACTGGTTCCAGAAATTTTTACGGGACGACCCGCATTATAAAAATTACTTTATCACGGTCGAAGGCGATCCCGACCTTTCGCAAGTCGTTCGTCCGCGGACGCTGCCCCTGCTCACATCCTTTCAAACCCCGTCAGGCGAAAAAAAGGTTTGGGCGACCTTCAGCGCCGATCAGGTTGATCTCAACTTCAAGAATCCCGAAGTCCTGCTTGAAATCCTTGATGTTCTCCTCCTTTATGCCGAGCGCGGCGCGGACTTCATCCGTCTCGACGCCATCGCCTACCTTTGGAAGGAGATCGGCGCAAACTGCATCCACCTGCCGCAAACGCACGCGGTCATCCAATTCCTGCGCGCCGCGTTGAACGAAACTGCGCCGCATGTGCAACTTATCACCGAAACCAACGTCCCGCACAAGGATAACATCTCCTACTTCGGAGACGGATATAACGAAGCGCAACTCGTTTACAATTTTGCCCTGCCGCCATTGACCCTGCACGCCTTCCACACCGGAAACGCGCGGATACTTTCGGAATGGGCGCGAACCCTGACCCCGCCCTCCGATAAAACGACCTTCTTCAACTTCCTCGCCTCGCACGACGGGATCGGGCTGAATCCTGCAAGGGGAATCTTATCGGACGCTGAGATTGATTTTCTCGTGAACAAAGCGCTCGAACACGGCGGCTTGATTTCCTACAAACATAACGCGGACGGGACGCAAAGCCCCTACGAGATGAATATCAATTACTTCGACGCGCTATCCAACCCATCCTTGCTCCAGCCGCCGTCCCCGGCGGCGGTTCCATCGCCGAGGACGGCGATGGGAGCCAATGTAGAAACGCTTGATCTACAAGTCAGCCGCTTCATCGCCGCGCAAGCCATCATGCTTTCCATCGTCGGCGCGCCGGGAATTTACTTCCACAGCCTGTTCGGCTCGCGCGGCTGGACGGAAGGCGTAAAACAGACCGGGCGCAACCGCGCCATCAACCGCGAGAAGTTGCGATACGATGAACTGCAAAGCCAGCTCGCGGATGAAACGTCCCTGCGCTTCAAGGTCTTCAATCAATACAGCCGCCTGCTTAAAACCCGAAGCGCTTCGCCCGCCTTCCACCCGCATGGGACGCAAATCATCCACGACCTGCATCCCGCCGTCTTTGCTGTGGAGCGCATTTCACCCCATGAGCAAACGCGCATGTTGTGTTTGCATAATGTCAGCCGGAAAACCGTTTCGTTTCCTGTGAATGAAAGGCTGATTACACTAGAGCCATATCAAACTCTCTGGTTAAACAACCAAATCCGTCATTGCGAGGGCGGCGCTTTTCCGCCCGACCCTTGCGCCGCCCGCAAGGGCAGGTGAGTAATCTCCAAGACTACCTGTGAGATTGCTTCGCCGCAACCCCGAAGTACATCGAGGCAAGCGAACAAGAACGCGGCTCGCAATGACGAAACACACAAGGCATCTCATGACTCCCTCCCCTCACAACATCGGTTTTATCTCCACCCGCTTCGCCGGCACAGACGGCGTTTCGCTCGAAACGGCAAAATGGGCGAATGTGCTTGCCCGCATGGGACATGGGTGTTTCTACTTCGCGGGCGAATGTGACCGCGACCCTGATATCTCGCGCGTTGTGCCGGAGGCGTTCTATCGTCATCCCGAAATTGACAAGATCAATCAACAAGCCTATTCCGGCAGTTGGACGGTCACGCAAGAGGCGCGCGAAGCGCGCCCCGAAATGACGGATCTGCACAAGGACTTCTTCTCCATCTACGTCCGCCCGCCTGCGATGACGCGCCGCGTAAACGAGTTGAAGGAATACTTCAAGGAGGAGTTATATAAATACGCGCGCGTTTTCGATCTTGAAATCCTTGTGATCGAAAACGCGGTCACGATCCCGCTCAACCTGCCGCTGGGGCTTGCCATCACCGAGTTCATCGCCGAGACGGGCTACCCCGCCATCGCGCATCATCACGACTTTCATTGGGAGCGCCAGCGCTTCCAGGTCAACTGCGTGGGAGATTACCTCGCCGCGGCGTTTCCGCCCGCCCTGCCGTCCATCCGGCATGTCGTCATCAACTCCATCCAGGCGCAGCAGATCGCCTCCCGTCACGGACTGGCGTCGCGCGTGATCCCCAACGTGATGGACTTCGACTCTCCCCCGCCGCCGCCCGACGAATACGCCAAAACGGTTCGCGCGGACTTCGACATCCGCGACGGCGAATATTTTTTCCTGCAACCGACGCGCGTCATCCAGCGCAAGGGCATCGAACACGCCATCGAACTGATGCGCCGCCTCGACCTGCCCGCCAAACTCATCATCTCGCACGCCAGCGGCGACGAAGGCACGGACTACGAACAGCGAGTCCGCGAGTACGCCCGCTTGCTGGATGTAACCGTGCGCTTCGAGTCCGATCAAGTGCAGGATAAACGCGGCTCGACGCCCGACGGGCAGAAGATCTACACGCTCGGCGATGTCTTCCCGCAAGCCGACCTGGTCACCTACCCCTCCAGCATCGAAGGCTTTGGCAACGCCTTCCTCGAAGCCGTGTATTACCGCCGCCCGGTTTTGGTCAACAACTATTCGAGCTACGAAGTGGACATCAAGCCCAAGGGCTTTCGCACGATCTGGTTCGACGGCTACATCAGCGCGGACGCGCTCGAAGCGACCCGGCGCGTCCTGCAAAACCCCGCGCAGGCGCAGGAATGGGCGGAGGAGAATTATCTTCTTGCGAAACGGTATTTTTCATTCACCGTCCTCGAGCGCCGCCTGCAATCCGTGTTGGAGGATTGCCTGGGATACAGGCTGTGAGCGCCGCAATCATGATGAATATCGCCTTACTGCATTACTCAGTCCCTCCCATCGTCGGCGGCGTGGAAAGCGTGATAGGACATCACGCCCGCCTTATGTCCGCGGATGGACATGCTGTGCGGCTCATTGCGGCGCGCGGCGAAGCGCTGAGCGGCGAGATTCCGCTGACGCGCATCCCGCTGGCGGATTCGCGCCACGAACGCGTGACCGCCATGAACGAAGAACTCAAGCGGGGAGAAGTCGCCGGGCATTTCGAGACCTTGCGCGATGAACTGGCGGGCGAACTGCAAAAAACTTTTTCGGATGTCAATCTTCTTATCGCGCACAACGTCTGCTCGTTGAACAAAAACCTCGCGCTCACAGCCGCCCTGCATCAATTGCATATTGCGGGAAACCTGCCGCGCCTCATCCTGTGGCATCACGACCTGGCATGGACGACCCCGCGCTATTTGCCCGAACTGCGCGACGGCTACCCCTGGAATTTATTGAAAACCGACTGGGGCAACACCGCCCATGTCGTCGTCTCGGATTGGCGCCGCGACGAACTTGCCAGCCTGATGAACCTCGACCCTGCCGTTGTTCGCGTCGTCCCCAACGGCGTGGATTTGAACGAATTTCATAAGTTCGAGCCATTGACCCGATCTCTGCTCGAAAAGACGCGCCTGCTCGACGCCGCCCCCATTCTGCTTTTGCCTGTCCGCGTGACGCCGCGCAAGAATATCGAACTCGCATTGCGCGCCCTGGCTGAATTGAAAAGCGAATTTCCCCAAGCCGCGCTCGTGGTAACGGGACCGCTCGGACCGCACAACGGGAACAATGCCGAATATTTCAAGACGCTTCTCGACCTGCGCAAACAACTTGGGCTGGAAAACTCCATGCGCTTCCTTGCGGAACTGCGCGACGGTTTTCTGCCGGACGAAGTCATCGCCGATTTTTATCGCATCGCTGACGCGCTCTTCCTCCCCAGCCGCGAGGAAGGCTTCGGCATCCCGTTGATCGAAGCGGCGTTCAGCCGCCTGCCCGCCTTTTGCGCCGACATCCCGCCCTTGCGCAAATTGGGATTGGACGATGCCAATTATTTTTCGCCCGATGAAAACCCCGCGTCGGTCTCGAAGATGATCGCGGATTATTTCAAGACCTCCCCGCCCGCCCGGTTTGCCGCGCGCGCGCGAACATCCTTTCGCTGGGAGGCGATCTACCGCGCGCAGATCGCGCCGTTATTGCAAGCGCAAATTTAATGAAGGAGATTGACATGCAACGCCATCCCGGCTTCACGCCCATCCACACCATCCTCGTCCCTTTCATTCACGACGGGCCCGGCTTGCACGCCCTCGACCTTGCGCGCCTTTTCGACGCGCAGATCATTCTCGTCGGCGTCGTCGTCGTGCCGGAGGGGCAGTCCCTCAGCACGGGCGCGGCGGCGGCGCGTTCGCTGCGCCGCACTCTGCGAATCTATGGAAAAGACAAACGCATCGTCAGCAAGACCCAGGTGATCGTATCTCACCAGCCGTGGAACGAGCTTTCCAACTTGTTGCGGGATGAAAACCCGGATCTGCTCTGCCTTGAGTTTGATTCCCACCTCAAGGCTTTGCGCGTCGCTGTGAGCGATGCGCTTGCCAACCCGCCCTGCGACGTGGCTCTGGCGCGCGGAAAAATCTCCGGCACACCGAAACGGATTCTCGTCCCGGTGCGAGGCGGACCCCACGCCGAACTCGCGGTGCGCGCGGGGCTGGGTTTGCATCCGCGAGGAGTCACCGCCCTGCACATCCGCCGACCGGACGACCCGCAGGCTGGAACCGACGCGCCCTTCAAAGGCTTGGGACGGGTGCTGGACCAAATACCGGAAATCCAAAAACAGTTCGAGGTCACGGACGATGCGGCGAAACTCATTTTGCAAAACGCGGGCAGGGCGGATGTCATCATCCTCGGCGCCACGGTTCAACCGGTCACAAGTTCGGCTTCGCTTGGACCCGTGGCGGACCGCATCCTGCATGAAGCGCCGTGCCCGGTCATTGCCGTCAAGAGCGGAGGACTCCAGCCGCAGATCAAGTTCGACGAGAGCGCGGGCTTTGAGGCGATCTCGATCCTGGTGGATAAATGGTTCGCGGAGAACACTTTTCACGCAGACGAGTTCAGCAACCTGCGCGAGTTGGTGGAGTTGAAAAAGCAACAGGGCGCGACGATCAGTTTGGCGCTGCCCGCTTTGAACGAAGAAGAGACGGTGGGCAGGGTCATCCGCGTGATGAAAAAGGAATTGATGCGGCGTGTCCCATTATTGGATGAGATCGTCCTGATCGATTCGAACTCCACAGACCGCACGCGCGAGATCGCGAAGAAGGAAGGCATACCGGTTTACATCCACCAGCAGTTATTGCCGGAGCTGGACCCGCGCCCCGGCAAGGGCGAAGCGTTATGGAAGAGCCTGCTCGTGACCAAAGGCGACATCGTCGTCTGGATAGACACGGATATTGTCAACATCCACCCGCGTTTTGTGTACGGCATCATCGGTCCGCTGCTTGCCAACCCACAGGTGCAATTGGCGAAGGGCTTTTACCGCAGACCCTTGCGCGTGGGGCAAAAGATGCAGGCGGGGGGCGGCGGGCGCGTCACCGAGTTGACCGCGCGCCCGTTGCTGAATCTGTTTTACCCCGAACTCTCCGGCGTGGTTCAGCCGCTTTCCGGCGAATACGGCGGCAGGCGCAAAGCCCTGGAACAAGTCACTTTCTATTCCGGTTACGGCGTGGAAACGGGCTTGCTGATTGACATCTACGAAAAGTTCGGCTTGCAGTCCATCGCCCAGGTGGATTTACTGGAGCGCATTCATCACAACCAGCATCTGGAGGCGTTGAGCAAGATGTCCTTCGCCATCATCCAGACGGTGATCCGCAAACTGGAGAAACGCTTCGGGCGCGCCGTGCTGGAGGACGTCAACCGCTCGATGAAATTGATCCGCCGCGATAACAAAGGCTACTTCCTGGACGTGGAGCGGATCGCCGAACACGAACGCCCGCCCATGATCGAAATCGAAGAATATACGAAAAGATACCAAAGGCAACCCCGCCAAACGGAGGAAACCGTATGAACATTGCCGCTTGCATGAAACGACACGTTGTTTCGATTCCGGCGTCCACCACCATCCGCGAGGCGGCGGCGCTGTTCGTCAAGAAGCACATCGGTTTGCTGCCCGTCGTGGACAGGAACGACAAGCCCGTCGGCGTGATCGGCATCCGCGACCTGCTCAAACTGGAAATGCCCGACTTCGTCAACTTCGTCATGGACGTGGATTTCGTCCACGACTTCGGCGCGGTGGAGGATGCCGGCCCCCCCGCGCTGATGCTGCAACAAAGCCTGCGCGCCATCTCCGTCGTCTCGAAGGACGGGAAATCATTCTTAGCCCCAGGTCTTCATGGTATAAAAATTTCACTGTGAACCATGTCTCTATTTCTTCAACTTGCCTTTTTACTGTCAATCATCCTGCTCTCCGCCAAAATGGCAGGGTACATTAGCATTCGTTTGGGTCAACCCGCGGTGTTGGGCGAATTGCTGGCGGGAATTCTGTTAGGCCCGTCCATCATCAACCTGTTCGACCTGCCATTTATCGAACATGAACTGGCAGAGACCGTCGCTAAACTCGGCGAACTTGGCGTGTTATTGCTGATGTTCCTCGCCGGGCTGGAACTTCACGTCGGTGAAATGCGGCAGAACATGCGCGTGGCGGCGCTGGCAGGATTGACGGGCGTGGTCGTTCCCGTCCTGTTGGGATGGGGCACAGGTTTGCTCTTTGGTTTCGATCAGCCCGCTGCGATCTTTCTTGGGCTGACCCTGGGAGCCACCAGTGTCAGCATTTCCGCCCAGACTCTGATCGAACTGAAAGTTCTGCGAAGCCGCGTGGGCTTGACTCTGCTGGGCGCGGCGGTATTCGACGACATCCTCGTCATCCTTCTGCTCTCGGTTTTTCTCGCCCTGCAAGGCGGAGCAGGCAGTTCGAGCGACATCGTTCTTATTCTCGTTCGTATGATCTTGTTTTTGTTCGCTTCGGTTCTGTTCGGTTTATGGGCATTACCGTGGGTCATCCGGCGTGTTTCACATCTGCCCATCAGCCAAGGCTTGCTGACGATCTCTCTCGTCACCATGCTGGCATACGGCATCGCCTCCGAAGCCTTTGGCGGTATGGCAGCCATAACCGGCGCATTTCTCGCCGGGCTGATGCTGGCGCGCACGCCTGAAAAAGAACGCATCGAGTCGGGAATTCACGCATTGGCGTACGGGCTTTTCGTGCCGGTTTTCTTTGTGAGCATCGGACTGTCTATTGATTTGCGCGAGTCTCAAGCCGAATCTTTATTGTTGACAACGACAATCATCATCGTGGCGGTGGCCGGTAAATGGATCGGCTCGGGCTGGGGCGCGAAACTGGGCGGATTATCCACCCACGAAGCCGCTCAACTTGGCGCAGGCATGATCTCGCGGGGCGAGGTTGGTCTGATCGTTGCCAGTGTCGGGATGCGGGACGGGCTTATGCAGGATGATGAATTTTCGGCAATTGTGGTTATGATAGTAGCGACGACGCTCATCACCCCGCCCATCCTGCGCTGGTTGTTCATGCGCGACAAGGCAAAAGCCCCCGCCCGCGCGGCGGCAATAGAAATCGAAAAACAGAATGAATCGGAGGGCTCTTAGCATGTATCTCGTTACATTGGTATTGCACGACCCCGACCTGTTGGAAGAACTATTGGCGGCCTGGAACAATGCCGGTGTGGAAGACGCAACCGTGCTCTTCAGTTCGGGCATGGGCAGAATGCGCCAAAAACAGGTCATTCGCGACGACATTCCCCTGATCCCGTCCCTTGATGATTTTTATAAAGCGCCCCAGACCCTCAACCGCACCATCTTCACCGTGGCAAATGACGAAGCCATGGTCGATGGAATTCTCAATGCGACCCAGAAACTGGTCGGCGATTTGAAGAATCCAGACACCGGAGTCATGATCGTCACACCGATTACGCGGGCTTATGGGCTCGAAACAACGGGACCAAAAAAGAAATAAAAGATAAAATCGCCGCAGGTTACGCAGGGTCTTTTATGGTATTACCCTATTGACCTTTGCGGCGCATACGGTTACTTCATTTTATGCCCGCGACCCAGGTTGAATCATCCCCGGAGTGATGATAATATCAAAGCGAAGGAAAACCCGTCGAAACAGGACCAAGCCCGGGCGCGGAAAGAGGCGCGACTCGGGCGCAGGATCAAACCCGAAAGGCGAAACATCCC
>CAADGT010000212.1 GCA_900696595.1 uncultured Chloroflexota bacterium | reverse complement strand
GTCAGGTAACCTGCTCCCAGCGCCGTCCTCGGCGCGGGATTTCCCTCGTAAACCGCCGCCGCCCACAGGGGGCTTCGCACAGGACGGCGGCTTGAGCGGAGGCGCTGACAACCTTTGCTTGCACACAACTTTCTTGTCATGCAGGATGCCATGAGAAACAACTTTAAAATTGCGGGGGTCGCCGCCCTTTCCTTCGCCTTCATTGCCTCGCTCTTCCTCGCGCCGCCCAACGTCGAATTTACGCGGGTCTTCTTCGAATTCGGGCTGGACCGCCTTCTCTTTCTCCTTGTAATCTTCGCCCTGATCTTCAACCTGAATGGGTTCGCCGGGAAGGCGCTTGCCTTTGCCTTCACGCTCGCATTGTTCTTCATGCCCCTGCTCTACAAATGGCAGATGACAGATTTCTTCTCGACCCTCGGCGGACTCCTGCCCATGCGCGACGCAAACTCCTACTATCAGGAAGCGCAAAATTTGGGTTATGGATTTCCCTTCACAGGCAGCGCCGCCTTCCGCCCGATCTACACGGCTTTCCTCGCCACAGTCATGAAGGCGGCGGACGGAAACCTTCAACTCTCGTTGATCGTACTAACCGCATTCAATGGGCTTGCCGTCTATTTTGCGGCGCGCGAGATCAAACGGGTTTTCAATAATGGAGTTGCGCCCGCCATTTTTGTCATCGTTGGCTACATGTTCTATCGTCGTTTCGGCGGGACTCTCCTGACCGAAAACCTGGGCTTTTGTCTGGGCGCGTTTGCCCTCGTGTTCCTGGTCCGCGGTTCGATGGAACGCAACTTGAAATACCTGCTCTTCGGTTTATTCCTGCTGACAACCGCCCTCAACGCGCGCGCGGGCGCATATTTCGTCCTGCCAATCCTCGCCTTGTGGATGGGCTGGTCATTGCGGGGCTTGCTTGGGTTTTGGCGTCCGTTAATTTACGGGATGCTCGTCGTGATCGTCGGCATGGCGGCAAACTCGGGTTTGATCCGGCTGGTCAGCGCGTCGCCGTCGGCGGCGTTCTCGAACTATTCATATACTTTGTACGGCATCGCTGTCGGGAACAAAGGCTGGGAACAGGCGGGCATTGACCATCCTAACGCCGGCGCGGGCGAAGTGTACGAACTCGCCTTTCATTCCATTCGCGAGAACCCGGCTCTCTTCGCGCAAGGCGTCGCCGGAGCGTATGCGGATTATTTCATCGCCTCGAAAGGCGCGTTCAGTTTCCTTTTGATGAAGCACGACCGCAACGACGCGGCCAACCTCGTTTTGTGGATATTGACTTTTGCAGGCTTGATCGCCTCTGTGATGAATCGCCGTAAAATGGAATTCAGCGTCTCTCTCGCGTTCTTTATCGGCATCATGCTTTCAGTCGGGCTTGTCCCTCCGGCGGATTCCACGCAGATGCGCGCGTACGCCGCCACCCTTCCGCTGACGTGTTACATCGTGGCCATGGGGAGCGCGTTGCCGGGGAAACTCCTGCCCGGGTCGAAGAATCCGTCATCGGCGGGGGACGAGGCGGGGCTCTTCATCCCCATGGGGTTGAGCGGACTCATTCTCATCTCCGCCTTCATCCTGCCTGTTTTGATAAAGGCGACGGGACAGCCCCCCAAGCCGGACCCGGTCATTAACTGCGAAGACGGCAGGCGGAAACTTTTGTTCGTCATCGCGGATGGATCGAGCATTACCCTTTCTTCGGAAAAAGGCGAATCGTTCATCCCCAACCTCGACCGGTTTCGTTTTTATGGAAAACTTGTCAACCCCGAACAGCAATTGACGCCGGAAGAAAAGAAAATGATTCTGCAACTGGAGGCGGGGACGAGCATAACCATAACGAGAATGACGCTGGATGAATCCAATGCGCCGCCTTTGGCTGTGAGCAGTTTTGTGATCACAAAAGGGATGCCGCAGCCGGGCGTTTATACCTGGTGCGTGGAGCAGCCGCAGTTCTCCGGTTTCTACATCCCGCCCGCATCGGAATATAAACTTCAAGAATCTTTTTCCTTGCCGGCTTCGGTTCAGAATGCGCTCCGGGCGATTTGCATTGCGATATGGTGGCTTGTCTTTGGTCTTCTCTTTACATCGTTGATCGGCGTCTGGAAAATGCCCGCTGAAAAATTTCCGTTGGGCGTTTTATCCGCGCTGTTGGTCGCTTGCGGTCTGCTGACGCTGCTTCACATAAGCGGGCTCGTCCCGCTGGCGTGGGAGCGTCGGGGCATCGAGCCGGAAAAGATCCAACACCGTGAAGGATTCATGTACGCCTACTTTACCGGCGACAATCGCATCAGCGACACGAACTACAGGGATTACCCGACGTACTTATATGAGGACGGGGTTCTGCTTTATCAGCCGCATGAGAGTCAGTCGTTCATCGCGGAACTTGGGCGGGGAAGTTATATCCTGAAGGAAAAGTTCCTGTTCTTCTCCGCGTCCGACAACGGCGATCCGGAAACGAACGACAGAAGATACGAACTCGAATACCCGGCGCGCGTCCGCTTGCGCTATCAATGGATCGGCTTGGGCGCGGGGCTGATTGGGCTGTTTCTGCGCTTTTTCGCTCGCCGACGTAACGCAAGCCTATAGGCTTGCGTTACAGATTACGGGGAAGGATGGGGTAAAATCAGCCCGCCATGAATTCAAAACCAATCTTCGACCAGTCCGGGATGGAATACCAACGCGCGCGCATGGAGCAATGGGACAAAAACGCCGTCAAACGCGATTCCTGGAAGGGCTTGGGCGGCTGGTATCACAAACGCCTGACCGAATACTATAAATTTCTCATCAACCCCAACCAACGTATCTTGGAGGTCGGATGCGGGCTGGGCGATTTGCTGGCAAGCCTCGAACCGTCGCGCGGGGTCGGCGTGGACTTTTCCGCCGAAGCGATTGCGCGGGCGAAGAAGCGCCACCCGCATCTCGAATTTCATCAACTCGACGCGCACGATCTTTCGAGTCTCGCAGGCGAGTTCGACGTCATCGTCTTTTCCGACGCCATCAACGACCTGTGGGACGTTCAACGCGCGCTGGAACAGGTCCGAAAACTCTGCGCCCCGCATACGCGCCTGATCCTGAACTTTTACAGTCATCTGTGGCAGTTTCCGCTCGCCGTCGCGCAGCGTCTCAACCTTGCCACGCCCATGCTCGACCAAAACTGGTTGACCGTCCCCGACGTGGACAACCTTCTGCATCTCGCGGGCTTCGAGACCATCCGCAACTCGAACGAGGTTCTCCTGCCCCTGCCGCTGGGCGGATTCGCCAACCGTTATCTGGCGCGGCTGTGGCCCTTCCGCGATTTCACGCTTTCCAATTTTTTGATCGCCCGCCCCGCGCCGCAACCGGCGGAAAAAAAACCCAGCGTCTCGGTCGTCGTCGCCGCCCGCAACGAAGAGGGCAACATCCGCAATATCTTCGAGCGCGTTCCGGTGATGGGATCGAAGACCGAATTGATCTTCGTCGAGGGACATTCAAAAGACAAAACCTACGAGACCATCGAAAAGGAAATGCCGCTTCACCCGCGGACCTCGAACCTGCTCCTGCGCCAGCCGGGCATTGGCAAAGCCGACGCGATTCGACGCGGCTTCGAGCAGGCGACCGGCGACATCCTGATGATTCTCGACGCCGACCTGACCGTCCCGCCCGAAGACCTGCCGCGGTTTTATGAAGCGATCGTTTCCGGGCGGGGCGAGCTCATCAACGGCGTGCGGCTGGTCTACCCGATGGAAAAAGAAGCGATGCGCACCCTGAACTTCATCGGCAACAAATTCTTCAGCATGGCGTTCTCGTGGCTGTTGGGGCAATCCATCAAGGATACGCTGTGCGGCACCAAGGTTCTATGGCGAAAAGACTACGAGAAAATTTCCGCCAACCGCTCCTACTTCGGCGACTTCGACCCCTTCGGCGACTTCGACTTGATCTTCGGCGCGGCAAAACTCAACCTCAAAATCGTTGATCTGCCCATCCGCTACCGCGAGCGGACTTATGGAACGACCAACATCTCGCGCTGGAAGCACGGCGTTCTTTTGTTGAGGATGGTCGCCTTTGCGGCGAGAAGAATCAAGTTTGTTTGATCTAACGCGGGGCGCGTAATTCATAACCCTTAAACCGGAAATCCATGACACAAAGACTTCGTTTACTGCCGTACAAGGAATACAGGGGCGTCGAAAAAATCTACTCCGTTATTTTTTATTACCTGCCCGTCTTCGGCGCGATGTACCGCCGCCGCGTGGAGTTGTGCCTCGATCAATGCAAAGGCGGCGAAAATATTCTGGAGATCGGTTTCGGCTCAGGCTTGACCTTCCTGAACCTGAACGACATGTATAAGAAGATTTACGGACTGGATTTGACCTGCGACGTGAACGTTGTAAAGGAAGTCTTCGCCCCTTACGGCATCGCCCCCGACCTGCGTAACGGAAACGTGTTGGACATGCCTTATGCCGACAACCAATTCGACACCGTGCTGTTGATCAGCATCCTTGAGCATCTCAAGCCGGGGGAACTCCAGCAGGCGTTCAACGAGATTCGCCGCGTCCTCAAGCCGGGCGGGCAGGTCGTGTACGGCGTGCCGGTGGAGCGTCCTTTTATGGTCTTCATGTTTCGTTTGCTGGGGTACGACATCCGCCTGCATCATTTTTCCACCGAAAGGGACGTGGAACGCGCCGCGGAAAAGACCCTTCAAAAAGAAGCGACGCTGGTAATGAAAGCCACGCCCGCCTTCTTCGGCAGTGTTTATGAGATCGGACGCTTCGTCAAACCGGCGTAATTTATGGGCATCGAACTCCACAACGAACTGATCGAAAAAAACCACGATCTCTGGAAGCGCAAGCCGTTGCTCCATACCGTTTACATGGAACTGTACCGCGCCATGAGCGAATGCCTCAGCGCCGCGCCGGGGAAGACTGTCGAACTCGGCTCGGGCATGGGCAGCATCCACGAGATCATCCCGGACTGCGTTCGCACCGACCTCTTCCCCTACCCCTGGATTGACCAGATCGAAAACGCCTACCGCCTGACCTTTGCCGACGGCTCGGTCTCGAACCTGCTCATGACGGATGTATTCCATCATTTGCGTTATCCCGGCACGGCATTGAATGAATTTCATCGCGTCCTCGCGCCGGGCGGGCGGGTCGTCATCATGGAGCCGGGGATGGGGTTGCTGGGCAGGCTGGTTTATGGGGTTTTCCACGTCGAGCCGGTCGCATGGGACGGGGAAATCACATGGTTCGCCCCCGACGGCTGGCGCGGCGACGACCCGGATTATTACGCCGCGCAGGGAAATGCCGCGCGCATTTTTACGCAAAAGGAATTTTCAGATAAATTGACGGGCTGGAAAGTTATCGAGGCGAAGCAGATTACGGCGCTGGCATACGCGGCATCCGGCGGGTATTCGGGTCCGCAGTTGTACCCGGCGGGGTTGTACCCCCTGATCAAATCCATCGAGAAGTTGTTGCAATATTTCCCGTCCTTGTTCGCCACGCGGCTGTTGGTTGTGCTGGAGAAGGCCGCGTAATTTGCGTTACCTCACCCGCTCGAAGATCAAAATATCCGGGTTGACGGCGGTCAGCGATACCTGCGGTAGCCAGGGCGGCAAACGGTAGGTGAATTCCTTTATCAAACGGAAGGATTCCACCTCCCCGGCGATCAACCGTTTGAAGAAGTCACATTCGCCGGGCGTGGTGGCGCAGATGGTGTCGGAGTAGAAGCGGTCGTAGGTGAAACTGTCTATCACGAAGTAATCGGTGTCGCGTTCGAGCAGTCCTTTCTCCGCCTGATTGTATTCAAAGCGCCCGCCGGTCGGGACTTCGTCGCCCTCCCATTCGATGAAATAGATCGGGTAGTTATGCGCCCGTTCAAAGCGCCGTTTCTCGACGTAGGGCGGGTAGAGGGTATATTCGATGCTTTTTTGATAGCCGCGAATGGAGGCGATGTATTCGCTGGCGGGGATGCGCGCATCGTTCAGGAACAGCAGGGAGATGCCGACCAGCCTCGCGGCTGAGTATGCAAAACCGAAAACCAACAGCGTAATAAAAGCCGAATGGACGGCGGCCCGCCTCCGGTCGGGGATGAGGCGCAGAATCTCTTCGATCATCATCGCGCTTAAAATCGCCATGAAGGGAATGAAGGGGATGAAATATCTCCCGATGTAGTTGATCGAGATCATGAAGGGCAGGTCGAAGATGAGCAGGACGAGCAGGAACGCGCCGATGCGCGACCCCGAATCATTTGCGAACGATGTTTTTCCGAACATCCAAAGCAGCCAGCGGGTTGCGAACCAAAGGACGCCCGCCAGAAAAGTGTAATAACAAAAAATGCCGACGGTCCCTTTGAGGACGGCCCACTGGCCGATCAAGCCGTATGGGGTTCCCGTGTTGAAGCCGTAATCTGTCAGGTTTTTCAGCGCGGGCAGTACGCTGGAAAAATAATGAACGGGGGTTTTGAACGCCTGCGGCGTGCCGATGCCGTAACCGATGTAGGAAACGACTCCGCCGAGAAGCAACCTGCCTGTCGTTGCGAGGAATTGAGTTTTTAAATTTTTCCAATTTGCGGAAAGATAAACAAGGGTCGGCAGGACGATTAAACTGCCGCCGGTGTATTTGCATGAAGCCGCCAGCCCGACAGCGAGAAAGGAAAAATATAGCCAGCGTAATGCGCGGGTTTTTTGGTATTGGACGACGAACATGGCGCACAGGATCGTGAACACGAGCAGATACATGTCGTTGTGCGCGAAGCGTCCGTTTTCGGCCGCCGCGCCGCTGAAGATGTAGAACAGGCCCGCAAGGAAGGCGACGCTTTTGCGCGCGCCGATTTGCCGGGCGAGGCAATAGACCAATATGCCCGCAAGCGCGCCGAGGAACGCCGAGAAACATCGCGCCGCGACGATGAAGGCATAAGATGAACGTCCCAACCCGTAGGTGATCGAACCGATGAAATACATGACATACTTCGGCAAAGACGGGTAGTTGTGATCCGGTTCGGTCGCGTCGAATTGCAGGTGGCCGTTCAACGCCATATCCACACGCCAGACCAGTTCGTCGGGATTCCACAACGCGGGCGCGCCCCATTGAATGCCGGGCAGGGATGCGGCGAGGAACAACGCGAAGAGAGTCAACGGCAAAAAAAATTCGCGCCTTGAAAAGAATTGCTTGATTTTGTGCTGCATTAATGTTTCTCTTTGTTGCGCTTGATCTGCAAGGTCTGAAGGCGCTGCGCTCCGTACGGCTCGCGCGCAATCACATGGATGAGCGTAATCGCATCCTCGTCGTCCTTGCCGGTCTTGAACTCCGCGAGAATCTTGTCCTTTGCCTTGCGGAACTCCTCCGTCAGCCGTTCCAATACCGTGAGCTCGACCCTTACAAAATTCTCTTCGAAGACGCGCTTGTAATCGTTGAAACGATAGCGGTTCAAATTGCTGGTGGGGTTGAGAAAATTCCTCCAGGTCTTTT
>CAADGT010000211.1 GCA_900696595.1 uncultured Chloroflexota bacterium | reverse complement strand
TGCTCGAAACCATCCGAAACCTGCCTGCCATTTCGGCGGGCAAATCATCCGACGAGAGGAGCAAATAAGCAATGAGCGATAACAGAAAGCCCGCCTCCATGCCCAGGCATTTTTCCCTGCCTTTGATATTGGGGGCGGCGTTGATTTTCATTGCGACCACGTTCAGCGTTGCCTCCGCCATGCCGCCGCTTCAGACGGACGGAGAGGCATTGTTCACGGCGAAGGGGTGCAACGCCTGCCATACGATTGGCGGCGGCGATTTGGTGGGACCCGACCTTGCGGGCGTAACCGAGCGCCGCACGGAGGAGTGGCTGACCAAATGGTTGACCGCGCCCGATCAGATGCTGGCGAGCGACCCAGACGCGCAAGCGATGCTGGCGCAGTACAACAACGTCCCGATGCCGAATTTGGGTTTGACGCCCGATGAGGTGGCGGCGTTGATGGCTTATATGGGCGGCGGTGCGACGACCGGCGGCGCGGCGGCGGGACTTCCGGCTGGGGACGCGACGAGCGGCAAAGCCTACTTTGTGGGCGATAAACGCTTCGAGAACGGCGGACCGCAGTGCATGTCGTGCCACAGCGTAGCAGGACTCGGCTCTCTCGGCGGCGGCAATTTGGGTCCCGACCTGACGACGAGCGGCTTTGTCCAATCGGATGCGGCGTTTGGTTCGTTCATGAGCGCGCCCTCCACGCAGACGATGGGCGCGATTTGGGCGAACACTCCGCTCACGGCGCAGGAGCAGGCGGATCTGTACGCCTTCCTGAGCAAAGCCTCAGTGACGAAGCGCGATCCGAGCGCATTATTTCAAATTGCGGCGCTGGCTGTTGCAGGCGCGGCGGCGTTGATCTTCGCGGCGCAGTTGTATTGGGGCAAACGCTCGAGGGGCGTGAGAGTACCGATGATCGAACGGACGTTGGCGAAGAAATAACTTTACTTTCGTCATTGCGAGCCGCGCACTTGTTCTTTGCGGCGAAGCAATCTCCCCCTCGCATACGCGGAGATTGCTTCGGCGGAAGAGCGCCGCCTCGCAATGACGGAGAGATACACGGAGGCACCTAACATGAGTTGGATTCAGGATTTGGTCAACCCGCAAGCCCGCCAGTGGGAGGAGTTCTATCGCAACCGCTGGCAGCACGACAACATCGTCCGCAGCACGCATGGGGTGAACTGCACGGGCGGATGTTCGTGGCAGGTCTATGTCAAGGACGGCATCATCACCTGGGAAATGCAGCAGGTGGATTACCCGTTGCTGGAAGACGGACTCCCGCCCTACGAGCCGCGCGGCTGTCAGCGCGGGATTTCGGCGTCGTGGTATGTGTACAGCCCGATCCGCGTCAAGTATCCGTACGCGCGCGGCGTGTTGCTGGATTATTGGCGCGAAGCAAGGCAAAAACATCTTCATCCGGTGGATGCGTACGCTTCCATTATGGAAGATGAGGATAAGCGCAGGCGCATTCAGAAGGCGCGCGGCAAAGGCGGATTCCGCCGCACGACCTGGGAAGAGTCGCTGGAGATTGTCGCCGCTTCGATGATCTATACCGCGCGGAAATACGGTCCCGACCGCGTCTTCGGCTTCTCGCCCATCCCGGCCATGTCGTATCTTTCATACGGCGCGGGGTCGCGCTTCCTGCAACTGTTCGGCGGCGTGAACATGAGCTTCTACGACTGGTACGCCGACCTGCCGAACGCCTTCCCCGAGATCTGGGGCGATCAGACCGACGTGTGCGAAAGCGCCGATTGGTACAACAGCAAATACATCGTCTCGATGGGCGCGAACCTGAACATGACGCGCACGCCCGACGTTCACTTCATCGCCGAAGCGCGGCATGAGGGGGCCAAGTTCGTGGTCATTGCGCCGGATTTCTCTCAGGTGGCGAAATATTCCGATTGGTGGATTCCGGTCAAGGCGGGGCAGGATACGGCGATCTGGATGGCGGCGAATCACGTCATCCTGAAAGAATTCTACGTTGACCGGCAGGTCCCGTACTTCGTCAACTATCTAAAAGAAAACACCGATATGCCGTTCCTGATTGAGCTCGAAAAGGATGGCGACGGCTACAAGGCGGGACGTTACATCCGCGCCAACACGGTCAAACGCTACAAGGATGTGGAAAACGGCGAATGGAAGTTCCTCGTCCATGACGCGAAGCACAACGCGCCGCGAATGCCGAAGGGCGCGGTGGGGGACCGCTGGAGTCAGGAAAAAGGCAAGTGGAATATTAAGATGGAAGATGGGCTGGACGACTCGCCCATCGAGCCGACGCTTTCGTTCCTCGGTTCGCAGGATGAGACGGTCAGCGTCGCGTTCTATGAATTTGCAGAACAGAAGACCGCCATGCGCGGCGTCCCTGCGAAGTGGATCGAGACCGGCGAAGGCAAAAAACTTGTCACGACCGTGTTCGACCTGGTCATTGCGCAGTTCGGCGTTGGGCGCGGCTTGCCCGGCGATTACCCGCAGAGTTACGACGAGATCGGCGCGTACACGCCTGCCTGGCAGGAAGAGTATACGGGCATCGGACGCGATACGGTCATCCGCCTGGCGCGCGAATTTGCGTCGAATGCCGAGGCGACCAACGGCAAGTCCATGATTATCATCGGCGCGAGCATCAATCACTGGTACAACAACAACCTGGTCTATCGCGCGCCGATCTATGCCTTGATTTTGTGCGGCTGTTGCGGAGTCAACGGCGGCGGCATGAACCATTACGTCGGACAGGAGAAACTAACTCTGGTCGCGCCGTGGACGAGCCTGGCGTTCGCGCTCGACTGGCAGAAGCCGCCGCGCCAGCAACAATCGCCCACCTGGCATTACGTTAACAGCGACCAGTGGCGCTATGAGGGCGACTTTACCGACTACGCCCACATTCCGCCGCAGACGAAATGGGCGAAGGGCCACGCCATGGACCTGGAAGCGATGGCGGTGCGCATGGGTTGGATGCCGTACTTCCCGCAGTTCAAGACCAACTCGTTTGACGCGATGAAACAGGCGGAGTCTGCGGGAGCAAAATCTCCCGAAGAGGTCTCCAAGTGGATGGCGAAACAAATCAAAGACGGCAAGCTCGAATTAGCCGTTGACGACCCCGACGCGGAAGAGAACTGGCCGCGCGTGTGGATCCTGTGGCGCGGCAACGCCATTCAATCCAGCGCGAAAGGACACGAGTTCTTCCTGCGCCATTATCTCGGCACGCACGACAATATCATCGCCGAGGAACACGCCAGGGACAAGGTCAAGACCGTCAAGTTCCGCGAACCCGCTCCGCGCGGCAAGATGGATCTGGTGGTTGACCTCAACTTCCGCATGGACTCATCCGCGCTGTATTCGGACATCGTCCTGCCGGCTGCATTCTGGTATGAGAAGAACGACCTGAATTCCACGGACCTGCATTCCTTCGTCCACCCGCTCGGGCAGGCTGTTCCGCCGGTGTGGGAATCAAAAACGGATTGGGAAATCTTCAAAGCCTTCGCCAAAAAGGTCAGCGAAATGGCTCCCGATGTTTTCCCGTCCCCGCTCAAAGACGTGGTGATGAGTCCGTTGAAACACGATACGCCCGACGAACTTTCTCAGCCAGACGTAAAAGACTGGCGCGCGGGCGAATGCGAAGCCATCCCCGGCAAGACCATGCCGCACTTCAACGTGGTGGAGCGCGATTACGCCAACCTCTACAATAAGTTCATCTCGCTCGGACCCAACCTGCGCACGGACGGAATCAGCGGCAACGGCGTAAATATTCCTGTGGCGAAATTTTACGACGAACTGCTGAAGAACCCCGTCGGCGGCTCGCCCGACCCGCGTCACATGCGATGCGTGGAATGGGGCGGGAACAAATATCCGTCGGTGGAAGACGCGCTCGACGCGGCAAACGTCCTGCTCTTCCTCGCGCCTGAAACGAACGGAGAAGTCGCCTACACGGCCTTCAAGCACGAAGAGGAAAGAGTAGGGATGCCGCTGGCGGATCTTGCCGAAGGCGTCCGCGATGTGCGCATGACGTTCTTTGACCTCACGCGGCAGGTGCGGCGCACGCTCGTCAGCCCGTGCTGGTCGGGCATTGTCAACGACGGGCGGGCCTACTCCGCCTGGTGTATGAGCGTCGAGCGGCGCGTCCCCTGGCGCACGCTGACGGGACGCCAGCACTTTTATATTGACCATCCCTATTACATGGACTTCGGCGAAAACCTGCCGACCTTCAAACCGAAACTGGTCGCCAAGCCCGGCGACTGGAAGAAGATCGGCGACATCGTGAAGAGTCAGGTGGATGACAAGAGCCTGATCCTCAACTACATTACGCCGCACGGCAAGTGGAACATCCACTCGACCTACAAGGACAACCACCGCATGTTGACTCTCTCGCGCGGCATGGATCCGGTCTGGCTCAACGACAAGGAAGCCGAAGCCGTCGGCATCGTGGACAACGACTGGGTCGAAGTCCATAACGACAACGGCGTGGTGGTGACGCGCGCCGCAGTCAGCGCCCGCGTCCAACCCGGAACGTGTTTGTACTATCACGCGGTGGAGCGCACGGTCTTCATCCCCAAGTCGCAGGTGCGCGGCGGAAAGCGCGCGGGCGGGCACAACAGCCTGACGCGCACGCGCATCAACCCCGTCGAACTGGCGGGCGGCTACGCCCAGTTCACTTATAGTTTCAACTATTGGGGACCCATCGGCGTGTTCACGCGCGACACCTACTGCGTGGTACGGAAGATGGAAAAATTGGAATGGTAAAGGAACAGCGCCGCACACTTGCCCTGGCGGGCAGCGCCAGGGAAATTCATTTTGCGCAATTCGCAAGATAAATCTTGCGGTACGAACCAAAGGAGTCAATCACGGATATACGCGCACACGTTTCAATGGTCTTCCATCTCGATAAATGTATCGGCTGTCACACATGCAGCGTCGCGTGCAAAAACATCTGGACGGATCGCAAAGGCACCGAGTACATGTGGTGGAACAACGTCGAGACCAAGCCCGGCACGGGTTATCCCACTCTGTGGGAAGACCAGGAAAAATATAAAGGCGGCTGGGACCGGGAGGAAGACGGAAAAATCCACCTTCGCCTTCACGGCCGCAAAGGCGGGTTGGGCAACATCTTCTACAACCCCGCCCTGCCCACCATTGACGATTACTACGAACCCTGGACATACGATTACGAGAATCTCTTCAACGCGCCCGAAGGCGACGACCAGCCGACCGCCCGCGCCGTCTCGATGATCACAGGCAAGCCGATGGACAATATCGAAGCGGGTCCCAACTGGGACGACGACCTGGGCGGTTCGCCCCTCTACGCCCGCAACGACCCGAACCTCGACGAGCTCACAGAGGATGAGCGCGAACAACTCAACGAGATCGAGCGCGTGGTCTTCTTTTACCTGCCGCGCATCTGCAATCACTGCCTCAACCCCGGCTGTGTTGCGGCCTGCCCGGCGGGCGCCATCTACAAACGCGGCGAAGACGGCATTGTGCTGATCTCGCAGGAAAAATGCCGCGCCTGGCGCATGTGCATCTCGGGCTGTCCTTATAAGAAGACATACTACAACTGGTCTTCGGGAAAATCTGAAAAATGTATTTTATGCTTCCCGCGCCTCGAGTCAGGACAACCCCCCGCCTGCTTCCACTCCTGCGTGGGACGCATCCGCTATCTGGGAGTCCTGCTCTACGATGCAGATCAGATCGAAAAATGCGCCTCCGTCCCGAACGAAGAGCTGGTCGCCGCCCAACGGGACATGATCCAGGACCCGTTCGACCCCGAAGTGATCAAAGCCGCCAAAGCCAACGGAATCTCCGACGCGATGATCGCCTCTGCTCAGAATTCGCCCGTTTATAAATTCGTCAAGAAGTGGCAGATCGCGCTTCCGCTTCACCCTGACTTCCGCACCCTGCCCATGCTGTACTACGTCCCGCCCATGTTGCCCGTCCTCGCCAAGACAAAAGACGGCAACTACGACGTGGACGGACTGGAAAAGGAAAACCTGCCCGCCATGCTCAGTTCTCTGGAGAAGGCCCGCATGCCCATCAAATACATGGCAAGCCTGTTCTCGGCGGGCAACATCAAGGAAGTGGAAGACGTGTACCGCAAGCTGATCGCCGTCCGAATCTTCAAACGCGCCCAAAAGGTGAAAGACTACCAGAAGTCCGAAGTGGACGCCGCGCTCGCGCAGGGCAACACCACCGCCGACGAAGTGGAAGCCATCTTCCGCCTCACCGCGCTCCCGACCTACGAAGAGCGCTTCGTCGTCCCGCCGCTTGGGCGCGAAGTCGCTGTCGAAGCGTGGGAAGTCCCGCTCGACCGCAAGCGCGAAGCGGGCTTTGGCGTCCGCAACAAGATCGCGAAGAGGAAGTTCTAATCCCTACGAGGGCAAGGGGATTGCTTCGTCGGGAAGAACACCCTCCTCGCAATGACGATAACGGAGATTCATTCATGTATACCGAAACCGAAATGCGAAGCCTCTATCAATGCTTTGCGCGCATGTTGGAATACCCCGCGGGCGGCACGCTTCAGGCCGCCATCAAGGCGCAGGGAATATTAATTGACGAAGACCCCGCCTCCGCCGCGCAGTTGAAGAAATTTCACGAGTACGCCGCATCGCTCCCGCCGGGACGGCTCGAAGAAGTGTACACAGGAACGTTCGATCTCGATGCGGCCTGCCACCCCTACATCGGCTACCATCTCTTCGGCGAAACCTACAAACGCAGCATTTTCCTCGTCGAATTGAAACAACGCTACGCCGCTGAAGGCTTTGTCTTTTCCGACACCGAACTGCCCGACCATCTCGCCGTCGTCCTGCACTTCCTCGCCTCCACCAACGATGAGAATCAGGCGCAGGAGATCGCGCGCGACGCCTTGCTCCCCGTCCTCGACCGCATGACGGGACGCGCCAAATCCGAAGGCTTCGACGAAGACGAAAACGCCGAAGCGCCCAAGGCGGAGGAAGAGTCCGAGAAGCGCACTCAATTCCACGGCGTATTGGAGGCGTTGCGCTCCGTCCTGCAAAACCAGTTTCAAGTCCTGTCCATGTTGGAATCTGCATAAATCCCGACGCGCCCTCATCCCCAACCCTTCCCTCGCGGGGGGAAGGGAGTCCCCTCTCCCTTCGGGAGAGGGGTTGGGCGAGGGAACACACAAGGAGCAACCCATGTTCGATAACGCCCTGTTCATCGGCTTTCCCTACATGGCAATCGCCATCGCCATAGCCGTCACCATCTATCGCTTCTTCTTCGACCCATATTCGGTGTCGAGTCAGTCTTCGCAGTTTCTCGAAAATCGCAAACTGTTCTTCGGCTCGGTTCCCTGGCATTACGGCGTGATCATCATCCTGCTTGGGCATCTCACCGCCCTGCTCTTCCCCGGCGCATGGGGCCTCTTCACCGCCAACCAGACGCGCCTCTACATCATCGAAATCATCGGGCTGGCGCTCGCGCTCATGGCGACCATCGGGCTGATCTTTCTGCTCTACCGCCGCATGTCCAACGCCCGCGCCCAAGCCGTCACCTCCGAACTGGACTGGATTCTGCTGATCGTCCTCTTCCTGCAAGTCGGTCTCGGCTTCTGGGTCGCCTACTACTATCGCTGGGGCTCGGACTGGTATCTGCACACCGCCGTCCCCTGGCTGGTCTCGCTCCTCAAATTCCAACCGGATATCACCTACGTCACCGCCCTGCCGTTCTGGGTCAAGTTCCACTTCCTCAACGGATTCGTCATCGCATTGCTCCTGCCCTTCACGCGCCTTGTGCATCTGCTCGTCTATCCCCTCTCCTATCTCTGGCGCGAACATCAGGTCGTGATTTGGAACAAGGCTCGGCATTAAATTCGCACCCGTCATTGCGAGCCGCGTAGCGGCGAAGCAATCTCCTTCTTGTGCGCGGAGATTGCTTCGTCGGGAAAAACGCCCTCCTCGCAATGACGAACTGAATCCCATGGACTCCCTGACCGACCTCCTCGCCCAAAGCGCGACGCATCACAAACGCGTCTGCCCGCGCCAGGTTCTCGGCGCTCGCACCGGACTTTTGGCCGGACTCCTGCTCGACCTGCCTTTGCCCCAACCCGAGAAACGTCTCATCGCCATCGCCGAAACGGACGGCTGTTTCGTGGACGGAATCTCCGCCGCGACAGGCTGTTACGTCGGCAGGCGCACCCTCCGCATCGAAGACTACGGCAAGACCGCCGCCACCTTCATAGACTCGCTCACGGAGGGAGCCGTCCGCATCGCGCCGCGGCAGGATGTCCGCGAACTGGCATGGGACTACGCCCCCTCCGCCCGCAACCGCTGGGAGGCGCAACTCATCGGCTACCAACACATCCCCGACGATTTGTTGCTCGACTGGCGGCGCGTCGAACTGACGACTCCCATCAAGCAGATCATCGGTCGGCCGGGCAAACGCGCGAAGTGCGAAATCTGCGGCGAAGAGATCATCAACCAAAGGGAAGTCGTCCGCGAAGGGACAACCTTGTGCAAACCCTGCGCAGGAGAGTCATACTTTCGTCTCCCCCATGAATATCAATTGGACGCGGACAAATACGGAGAACGCGGATGTTTATAAAAATTTCTCCGCGTACATCCGCG
>CAADGT010000210.1 GCA_900696595.1 uncultured Chloroflexota bacterium | reverse complement strand
CGTTTGACCTTTCCGCCCCATCCGGCTTTGAACTCCGCTGATAGCAGGATCGTCTCCATCACGCGCCTGAGCTGGTCGGGCGCGTCTTTATGTTGCAGGAAGGTATCCGCCGCGGCTTGAACAATGGATTCCGGCGGCGCATCCGAAATAAATCTTCGACAAAGTTTACGGCAGATAAACCGCGCCGTGCCGGGGTGACTGGCCAGCAGGTCGAGAACGTCATGCCCGTCCTTCAAATCCTCCTGATCGGCGGGGATGTATTGGCCAAGTATCAGTTTGTTGAAGCGGTCATGCCAGGGTTTGTAATACAGGAAGTTGCCGGTCTTCTCGACGCCGTCCTCCCAGTCGCCGAGGTCGTCGTCCACGCGCCAGCCGGTGAGACAGCGCGCCGCTTCGTACACGTCGTTATCCACATAGCCGACGGCGATCCCGTTCGCGTCCTTCTCGACCGAGTTCGGGTCGCGTACGCCCAGGTAATTTTCCGCGCCGAGGGTGTGCAGTTCAAACAGTTCGCGCGCAAAGTTTTCGTTCGGTCCGGCGTCGTTGCTGTTGTTCTGATTCAGGTAATACAGCATGGACGGATGTTTGGCGACCGCCTCCAGCATCTGCCGAAAGTTGCCGAGCATGTGTTTTCTCAATACGTCGCGGTTGTAGGAGACAAGCAAAGGCACGCCGTCGTCCTGCCAGAAGTAGACGTTGAAATGGTTATGCCAGAAGTCGGCGAGCAATTCCGCAAGTTGTTTTTTGCTGTAAACCGCCCGGAGCAGGGTCGCGTCCGCCAGTTCATAGGCGGGTTTGCTGTACCAGTCCCAATAAATGTCGTCGTTCGAGTCGTAGGGGTTGTTGGCGATATGGTCGGCGTAGAGTTGTTCGTGCGTCTTGTGCAGGGTTTCAAACCCGGCGCCGGCGTAGCGGTTTTCAAAGTCGCTGTCGTCAATCGAGTCCGGGTTGAGTTGCTGGGCGACGAAGTTCGAGAGCCGTTCGTCGTCGGTTGCGCCGAGGGCGTTGAAGGCCTCCACGTCGCCGGGGCGGGCGCCGAAGGTGAGTCGGCTCAGGGCGAGGATCGCCATCGGCGCGGGCGGAAGCGGGGTCTGCGCTTCGGGTTCGATGACCGGGTTTTGCCCCGTCGGCTCGAACGGCGCGACGGTGGGAGTCGCCTCCTCCGGCGCGCAGGCCGCCAATGCAGATGTCGCCGCCAGCGCGGCGCTTAATTTTAGAAAATCCCTGCGGGTTATTTTTTGGGTTTGCATATACGCCTCTGAATCTCTTATGTGACCTGGCTTTTATTCACTCGCCTTGCGCGGTTTTGCCTAATATCGCGTAGGGGCGACCCGTCAGGGTTTTGGAAAACCCTGGAACGCAACGAATGGTCGCCCTGCCGTACAGGGGGCTTCGCACAGGACGGCGGCTTGAGCGTATGCCGTTGACAGCCTTTGCGTGTACACGATAAAAAACCCTGGCGGGCATGGACGGGTCATCCTGACGGAAAATCGCATAACATCAGTTATTCAAAAATCTTCCGAAACGATTCGCTGACTCTTTCCTTGACATCTTCCATCGTCGGCGGCGGGAAAAGCAAATCTGCCAGCGAAGCGACCGGCTCGGGCAGGCCGCAGGGGACGATGCCTTCCCAGTATTCCATATTTGGATTTACATTCAATGCGAAGCCGTGTCGCGTCACGCCGTTCACGTCCACTTTGACGCCGATGGCGGCGATTTTGGCGGGCCTTCTGCGGTCTTCGGGCGAGCAGCGCGGACAGCGCGAATGGACGTCGGCTTGAACCCACACGCCGGTCTTGCCGGGAATCTGTCCCGCCGCAATGCCGTATCCCATCAACACGCCGATCAGCATTTCTTCCAATTGGCGGATGTAGCCGATGTAATCAGACCTGACAGGTATATCGCCAGTAAACCTGACAGGTCTCCCAGCGGAATCTTCCAAATCGGGCGACTCCTCTTGAGACCTGTCAGGTTTTATCGGGTTGAGTGGAAGCAACGGGTAGCCCACCAACTGACCGGGTCCGTGATAGGTCACATCCCCGCCGCGATCCACCCAATGTGTGGAGACGCCTTTTTCTTTTAACTGTTCTTCATTCCAGAGTAAATTATTCGCGTTCCCCTTCCGCCCGAAGGTGTAGACGTGCGGATGTTCGAGCAGGAGCAGGGTTGGCGGACGAGTCCCCGCCGCGATCTCCGCCGCGTATTCGTCCTGTAGTTTCCAGGCGGTTTCGTAGTCAATCAAACCGAGGTCATGAATTTCGAGGGGCATGGGGGAGAGAAAGGATGAAGGATGAGGGATGAAGGATGAAGGATGAAGGATGAAGGATGAGGGATGAGGGATGAAGGATGAAGGATGAAGGATGAGGGATGAGGGATGAAGGATGAAGGATGAAGGATGAAGGATGAAGGATGAAGGATGAAAATGGGAAATAACTCAAACAATTACCAATCTCTAATCTCTAATCCCTAATCTCTAATCTCTAATCTCTAATCTCTAATTCCTATTCATCCAAAAATCCTGCGATACAAATCCGACTCCAACAATCCATTTGGGTCGCAGCGTTTTTTGAGACGCTTGAACTTTTTCACCGTCTCTTCGCCGTAGAAGGCAAGCGCGGTTTCGGCGGTGGTTTCGCTGTTCTTTGCAAAATAAAATCGCCCGCCTCCGGCGACGACGATGCGGTCGAACTCCTGAAGCATGTCCCGCATTTGCGGACGGGTCGCGTCCGTTACTTTGAAGTCGAGGGCGAGCGAAAAACCGTCCACCGCGTGGGTGAGCAAAAATTTATCGGGGCGGTGGCGTTTGGTCACGCCGAGGAAGGCGGGCATTCCGCGTTTTTGCGAAAGGCTGAGCATTTCCGCCCATGCGCTTTCGGCGGTCTCTTTGGGCAGGAAGGATTGATACTGGATCAACCCGCCGCGCCCGTAGGAGAGTTCCCAGTTCGGGACATAATCCAGCAAAAAGTGAAACGCCGCGTGCGACTGGCGGAAGGTGTGCTTTGGCAGCGACGCGACATACTTGGCAAGGTTCACCATGCGCCAGCCGATGTTGTTCGCAAACGGCTTCATGAACCGATGCAGAAGCGATTTTGGAAACACGCCAAAAATATACGGCGGGAGAATCTGATTCGTTAATTTCATCGTCTCCTGCGGTTTGGGGTCTTCGCCTTCACGCAGGTGACGCGCCGCGTGGATTTGTCCGCGCCCGAGCGAACTGCCGCCCGCGAAGGTGTCCATCCAGCCGACGATGTAATCGTGGTCGGGCGCGCCGTCTTGCAGGGCAAAAAGGTGTCGGCGTAGATTCGGCGCGGGGTAGGCGTCCACACTCAAAAGTCCCGAATGGAGCCGCTTCATTTGCAGGGTCACGGAGGTGAAGATTCCCAGCATCCCATATCCGCCGATCATGGCGTGGAATAAATCCGCATTTTTTTTGGGCGAGCAGGTTACTTCGGCGCCGGTCGGCAATATCGCGCTGAACTCGATTACATGTTCGCCGAACGTCCCCATCTTGAAATTATTTTTTCCGTGAATGTTCGCCGAAAGACAGCCGCCCATTGTGGTTTTCATTGTGCCGGAGACGACGGGCGGCCACCAGCCGTCCGGTTCGATTTTTTGCCAGAGTTGTTCGAGCGTGACGCCGGGCTCGGCTCGTACCACGCCGGTGGCTGGATTCCACGACTGGATCAGATTCATCGCCGAGAGATCGAGGATGATCCCGCCGCCGTTCAGGGAAGCGTCGTTGTAACTGCGACCGGCTCCGCGCGCGGCGACGGTCAGCCCGCGTTTTTTGGCGAGGTCGAACGCCGCGCGAATGTCGTCCGTCGCGCGCGCCAGGATGCGATACCCGGGCGCGTTCAATGAGTGACCGAAGTTTTCGAATCGTTTGAAGGTGTTGAACATGATTATTCGAGAAACCTGACAGGTCTTAAAGACCGGTCAGGTTTTATTGGGTTAGAAAGACATCCGCCTGAAGATGAACGAGGGAATATGCCGGATGATCTGCATGATGTACGCCCAGAAGAAAGGCGTGTAAACCGTCTGCCTGCGTTTTTGCATGGCTTTATAGATATCGTCCGCGGCTTTTTCCGGCTCGATGGCAAAGGGGGTTGGCCCCGCCGCGGCTTTGAGCATGTCGGTTTTGACGAAACCCGGTTTGACCGTCAACACGTTCACGCCGTGACGGGTCAGCCGGTTGCGCAGGGCTTCGAGGTAGGTGTGCAAGGCCGCTTTGGACGTGTTGTAGCCGGGGTTTGCCACGCGCCCGCGATCTCCCGCCACCGAGCCGATGCCGACGATCTGCCCGGCTTTGGCGCTTTGGAACATCTCTGCGACGGGCGTCAACCAGGCCATCGCGCCGATCAAATTGATCTCGACCATCTTGCGGTCATTCTCGAAGTTGTATTTGTCGTTGCCGCCGGGCGGGTAATTGACTCCCGCGAGAAAGACGACCACATCCAAACCGCCGAGGTCTGAGACGATCTTGTGAAGAAGCGCTGGAACTTCGCTGTATTTTGAGACGTCATGGGGGTACGCCAGCGCAAGCCTTTCGCCCCCCGCGTTGATCTCCCCGCACAGGGCATCCAATTTTTCTTTTTGACGCGCGACCAGCGCGAGCGAATAGCCCTCTTTGGCAAGTTTGCGCGAAAGAGCCGCTCCCATCCCCACCGAAGCGCCGATCACAATCGCGCGTTTGCGCGGGTTCAGCGGGGTGGAGGGAGTCAATTTCGATGATTCGGACAAATGTACCTCGAAAAAAAATGAATTCAAGTCATTCTAACACAGTCCATTCAAGGTCTTTTTTGCCGGTTTGAAAGTGTATAATAGTACAAGAGTACTCTGAGCCTTCCCTTGATATGAACGTATGATTCTATAAGGCCATGACCAATCATAACGACAAACCCGAAGCGGTATTCGCCCGAGCCTGGGACATCATCTCCCAGGATAATTCCATCCCCCCGGAGGAGAAGCGGGCGATCTTGAAATTGATCCAGGTTCTGGTTGAGGCGCGCGAACGCTTCCCCGAACCGCCGAAACCCGAAGGGGAGGACGCCAAATCCATCACCCAGGAGATCATCTCCAAACATTCGTTGATGTCCACGGTCAAACATCAGGCGGACGAATTGGACGCGCTCAAACGCATCAGCGTCAACCTGACCTCGAACCTCGACCTGCAAAAAGCGCTGGATGCCATGGTGACCGAAGCCTTGAACCTGGTCAAGCACGCGCAGTCGGTGCATTTCTACCTTTATGAACGCGGCGCGCTGGAATTCGGCGCCTCCTTGAACCGCGAAGGGGAACGAAACAAGCCGATGGCGACCCCGCGCAGGGAGGGGTTGACCAATTCTGTGGTAAAGAACGGCAAACAGATCATCGTCGAGGATATTACCGCCCACCCGCTCTACAAAAACGCCCCCGCAGAATGGCGCGGCTCGATCATCGGCATCCCGCTAAAATTCAAAGATGAAATCCTCGGCGTCATGAACCTCGCGCGCACCGTGACCGGCAGGTTTTCCCGCTCCGAACTGCGCCTGCTCAGCCTGCTGGCAGATCAGGCGGCTGTGACGATCTACAACGCCCGTCTCTATAAACGCCTGTCCGAGATGGCAAACACCGACAGCGTGACCGGACTCCCCAACCGCCGCGCGCTGGACGAACGCTTGCAGGAGGAGTGGCGTCTTTCCGGGCAGACCGGCGCGCCTTTTTCCGTGGTGATGATGGATTTGGACGGATTCAAAGCGGTCAACGATACCTTCGGACATAACGTGGGCGACGACCTGCTCTACTCCCTGTTCAACTTCCTCGCCGAACGAATGCGGGCATCCGATTTCCTTGCAAGGTACGGCGGCGACGAATTGACCCTGGTGATGCGCAACACGGACCTCCAAGCCGCGCAAATAGTCACAAGAAAAGTGATCGAGTTGATGGGCGGCTACCGGTTTCGCTTTCCGCAGAATCAAGAGATGAAACTGGGCATGACCGCCGGCATTGCCGTGTACCCACTCCATGCAAAAAACCCGATTGACCTGCTCCGCGCCGCAGACTCAGCCCTATACCACGCCAAGAAACATCATCGGGGCGAATTCGTGGTTGCCAAAGTCGTCACCGGCAAACTGAACCCCATCAAATTAAACGGCTCCGATTCCCGGCGCTGACGGCAACAGGTTTTGTTTTGCGGGGTTATACCCATAAACTGTTCAGGAGAGAAGAACAATGCCCCGCAAAGTCAAACTCATCCTCAACCCCATGGCGGATATGGGCCGCGCCTGGAAGACCGCCAACGACCTGCGCCCCATCGCCCAGGAATTCAAAGGCGAACTGACCTGGAGCGGCACGGTCTATCCCACGCACGCCATCGAACTGGCGAAACAAGCCGCCGAAGAAGGCTGTGACATGGTCGTCGCCCTGGGCGGAGATGGAACCGCGCACGAAGTCGTCAACGGACTCATGCAAGTCCCCGCCGAAAAACGCCCCGTCATGGGCGTCGTCCCCATCGGCTCCGGCAACGACTTCGCCTATTCCATCGGCGTCAACCAAAAACCCGACCGCGCCCTCGCCCACGCTTTGAAAGCCGAAACCATCCGCGCGGTGGACATCGGACGAATGACCGACGAACACGGGCGCGTGGAATACTTCGACAACACCCTCGGCATCGGCTTCGACGCCGTCGTCACCATCCGCTCGCACAAACTGCCCATCGTCAAGGGATTTCTGATGTACCTCACGGCCGTCATCCAGACCATCCTACTCAACCACCACCCCGCAAAAATTCACGCAGAAACCGACGCCGAAACCTGGGACGCCGAACTGCTCATGTTCACCCTCTGCAACGGCCCGCGCGAGGGCGGCGGATTCATGCTCTCCCCCGATTCAAAGAACGACGACGGCCAACTGGAAAGCGTCGCCGTCACAAACGTCTCGCGCGCCATGATGTTCCGACTCGTGCCCGAATTCATGAAAGGCACGCACGCGCGCTTCAAACAAGTGCGCATGGGACAATTCAAAAAAATGTCCGTCACCTCCAACCGCCCGCTCTACATCCACGCCGACGGCGAGATATTCACCAGTTTTGGCAGCAACCTCAAAAAAGCCGATTTTGAAATCATACCGCAGGCGCTGAAGGTGGTTCACGGATAGCGAAATGCCAAACCTCGAGCAAGCGCTTCAAAAAACCGACATCGAACATCTGCGCATCGTCGCTGAACTTTGGGGATTGGAATTGGAATCGAGCGATTTTGATTCCGCGCTTGAGGAACTTTGCGCCTCTTTGCTGGACCTGGAAGCGGTCGCCGAGACCCTGGACATTCTCCCCGCCGAAGCCAAAACCGCGCTCGCAGCGTTGGTCGAAGCGGACGGCAAAATCGAATGGACAATCTTCGCCCGCAAATACGGCGACATCCGCGAAATGGGCGCGGGCAAACGAGACCGCGAACGCCCGCACCTCAACCCTGTTTCTACGTCCGAAGTTTTATATTATCGCGCCCTGCTCGCCAAAGCCTTCTTCGACGCCGAAAAAGGCGCCCAGGAATTCGCCTACATCCCCGAAGATTTATTGGAAATCATCGAACACGAAACTGACCGCGACAACGGCGCGAAGAGCTCCGAGCCGCTGGGACGCCCCGCCACGCCCGTCGAAAAAGCCTTCGAGATTCCCGCCTCTGACCGTATCCTCGACGATGCGACCACCCTTCTCGCCGCTTTGCGCATTGGAGACAATGACCGTAGGTCGCGCTTTAAGCGTGACCTACAAAGCCTGCTCGAAACCGCTGACCTGATAAAAGACAATGGACTTCATCCCGAAGCCGTCAAAAAATTCCTCGAAGCCTCCCGCCGCGACGCGCTGGATATGCTCTACCACGCCTGGCTCAACTCCACAGACTACGATGAACTGCGCCTGCTCCCCGGCATCGTCTGCGAAGGCGAGTGGAAGAACCAGCCGCAAGTGACGCGCGAATTCCTCGTGAACCTCATCAACGACATTCCGCCGGGCAAATGGTGGAGCGTTCCCGCCTTTGTAAAAGCCGTCAAGGAAAAATATCCCGACTTTCAGCGCCCCGCCGGGGATTACGACTCGTGGTTCATCAAACGCGAGTCTGATGGGACATATCTGCGCGGGTTCGCCTACTGGGATGCGGTGGACGGCGCGTTGATAAAGTACGTCATTCAAATGTTGCAATGGCTGGGAAGGGCAAACCTGGCATCTCCTGAAGATGGAAAGGAACCCACAGCCTTCTTTCTTCTTTCGTCTTTCGATCCGGCGCAGGGGGAAGATAAAGGAAAGATGATCGTTGCCTCGAACGGAAAAATCTCCATCCCGCGAACTTTTTCCCGCGCTGTCCGTTATCAGCTGGCGCGTTTTTGCGAGTGGGACGAACCCAGAGGCGATGATTATTTGTACCGCGTCACTGCGGAATCATTGAAGCGCGCCGCAGAGCAGGGATTGAAAGCCGAGCAGTTGCTGGCGATGCTGGTCAAACACACCAACGGAACCGTCCCGCCCGCGCTGGTCAAGGGATTGAAACGCTGGGACGCGCGCGGAGCCGAAGCCCGGGTGGAGAGTCTGCTCCTGCTAAGAGTCAACCGGCCCGAGATTATGGAAGAGATCCGCAAGTCGAAGGCGGGGAAATTTCTCGGCGAGTTATTAAGCCCGACGGCGGTTATCGTCAAAGGCGGAGCCATCCAAAAAGTTTTGGCGGAACTTGCCGAGCTGGGCGTGCTGGCGGAAGCGACAAGCGACAAATGAAAACATGACATCGCACGGCGGGGAAATCGCTATAATAAAATTGCGTTTTCACAAGGAGAAACCATGTCTAAAATTGATTGGATACAGCAGGAGATTGACGGGCTGAAATCGCAGGGGTTGTATAACAACATCCGCACCATTGGCTCGCCGCAGGGCGCGTGGCTGACGGTGGATGGAAAAAGGGTTTTGAATTTTTGCTCGAACAATTATCTGGGGCTGGCGAATCATCCTGCGTTGACAGCCGCCGCAAAGAAAGCGACCGATGAGATGGGCGTCGGCCCCGCCGCGGTGCGTTCGATTGCCGGGACGATGACTCTGCATGTGGAACTGGAAAAACGGCTGGCGCAATTTAAGGGCGTGGAGGCGGCGATTACGTTTCAATCGGGGTTTACGGCGAATCTGGCGACTGTCCCGGCGCTGGTTGGGAAGGAGGATGTCATCTTCTCGGACAGGCTCAACCATGCTTCGATTATTGACGGTTGCCGCCTGTCTGGGGCAAAGATCGTCGCGTATGAGCATAACGATGTGAAGTCGCTTGAAGAGCAGATTCAAGCCAACCTGAAAAATTATCGCCGCGCGCTCATCATCACCGACGGCGTCTTCAGCATGGACGGCGATATTGCGCCCCTGCCCGAAATCTGCGATGTGGCGCAGAAATATGAGATTCTTTTGATGGTGGACGACGCGCACGGCGAAGGCGTGCTGGGCAAGGGCGGGCGCGGCATTGTGGATCACTTTGGTTTGCACGGCAGGGTGGATGTGGAAGTAGGCACAATGTCGAAGGCGTTCGGCGTGGTGGGCGGGATCGTCGCGGGCAAGGCGGTCATCATCGAATGGTTGAGACAGCGCGGCCGCCCGTTCCTGTTTTCTTCGGCGGTGACTGTGCCGGACGCGGCGGCCTGCCTGGCGGCGGTGGATTTGCTGGAGGACTCGACTCAACTGGTGGATAAGTTGTGGGAAAACGCCGGGTACTTCAAAGCCGAAATGAAGAATCTCGGTTTCGATACCGGCGCGAGCGAAACGCCCATCACCCCGGTCATGTTGGGCGAGGCGCCGCTGGCGCAACAGTTCAGCCGCGAACTTTTTGAGGCGGGCGTTTTTGCCATGTCCATTGGTTATCCCACTGTGCCGCAGGGCAAGGCCAGGATTCGCGTGATGATCTCCGCCGCGCATTCGAAGGATGATCTCGATCAAGGGTTGGAGGCGTTCAGGAATGTGGGGAGGAAGTTGGGCGTGGTTTAGTTGCTGGACTTGCGCAGTACCGCAAAGTTTACTTTGCGTTGTGGAGCAAGGTGAACCTTGCCGTACAAGACGGGCGCAGATTGCGGATTCAGGTATGGTAAAATCGCCTTCGCTTTCAAAAAAGTTGAAATTTGGAGGGATGGCCGAGCGGCTGAAGGCGCATGTCTTGAAAACATGTTTGGGTCACACCAACGTGGGTTCGAATCCCACTCCCTCCGCCAGCCGATTTTGGATTGAACGATTTGCGATTTACGATTAAAATGGAAATCGTCAATTCGCGCTGAGTTTATCGAAGCATTGACATGGGGAGGTGCCAGAGTGGCTGAATGGGCTCGCCTGCTAAGTGAGTGCCGGGCTTAAATCCGGTCGCGGGTTCGAATCCCGCCCTCTCCGCTAAAAACACGCTTGGTTTTCAAGTGTGTTTTTATTTTCGGTCGCGCGCCCCCATGGAGGGGATGATATTCGAATCCCGCCCTCTCCGCTAAAAACACGTTCTGCAAGGAGCGTGTTTTTTGTTTGTCCGGTCGCGCGTTATTTTTGTGAATTGATCAGGGCGTAAACTTCTTTTTTATTCCAGCCGCTCTGTTCCGCCAGGTCAGCGGAAAGTTCCTTTGCGGATTTGCCCGCCTGCAAGCCTTTCTTCGCGGCTTTCAGCAATTCATTCTTATCCCACTTTTCACTTTCCACTTTTTTCCTCCCTTCAACGACCAGCGTAAACTCGCCGCGCGGCTCTTTCGACTTGAAATGCCTGATCGCGCCGCTGACCGTTCCGCGCCAGTATTCTTCGTGGAGTTTGGTCATCTCGCGCGCCGCGCAAATGTTACGGTCTCCCAATACGGCAAGGATGTCCACGAGCGCATCCACGATGCGGTGCGGGGTTTCGAGGAAGATCAGGGTGTAGGTCAGATTGGCAACCTGCCCTATGAAATTGCGGCGTTCAGTGGATTTATGAGGCAGATAACCGAGGTAGAGAAAGGAATCGGTGGGGAGTCCGGAAACGCTCAAGGCGGCGACGGGAGCCGAGGGTCCGGGAACAGGCAAAACGTCGAAAGAGGCGGCGAGGGCGGCGCGTACCAATTCGTAGCCGGGGTCGTTGATTCCGGGAGTCCCCGCATCCGAGACGAGAGCCACATCGCCCCGCGAAAGATGATCGAGGATGAAATCCAGTTTTTTCTGTTTGTTGTGTTCCCAGTAGCTGGTCAGTTTGTTTTCGACGCCGAAGCGTTCGAGGAGTTTCCCCGTGCGGCGGGTGTCTTCGGCGGCGATGAGGAGCGCTTCGCGCAGAACCTTTAGCGCGCGCGGGCTGATGTCTTCGAGGTTGCCGATGGGCGTGGCGACGAGGTAGAGGATTCCCATGCGGCAATTCTATCATCCGGTTATGAAAATAAAAATCGGGCGTTGAACGCCCGATTTCGCGCTATCCGCCGCATCCTTTGAGCGGTATCTCGATCAATTTGCACCCGGTCTTTTCCTTCGGCGCGGCGACGCAGCAACTGTTCGCGGAGTTGAAGGTTTCATCCGCCGGACATTGCGCCAAATCCTGTTCGGATAGTTCGATGGGCAGGCAGACCTCGAGTTGGATGACGGTGAAGCTGGGCCCCGTGCAGGAGATGACTTTCTCTCCGTTTTTGACGGCTTCCTGACGGCATTTTGCGCCGTCGGTGTTCAAGACGGTGAAGACTGCGTTTTCCTCCATTGCGGCGTAGATATAGGGAATCTTTTGCGCGCAGATGCTGTCTGTCAGCCTGGCCATGGAAGTTGGGAAGGCGATATCTGCCGAGCAAGCGGGCGCAAAGGCTGGGGTCGGTTCAACAAGGGTGACGGCGACAAGCGTCGGCGTGTTGTTGGGTTGTGTTTCGCTTGTGGGCGTGTCGGTGGCGACAGTTTCGAGCGGGAGGAGTTGGTTGCGGAGCAGGAGAAATCCAACGATGGCGACCGCCAGGACAACCCCCGCAACGATCATGCCGGCGGTTCTGCCCCGCGAGGCGACGACGGTCTTGTTATCGTTGAGCCGCGATGCAATGCCGCTGTTTGTGGCGAATGAGAGGTTTCCGGCGCTTCCAATGGCGGCCATGTTCAAGGCTTTCGCCAATTCGATGGTGTTTTCGTAGCGCTGATTCTTGTCCTTTGCCATGGCGGTCTTGATGACCGCGTCCACTTCGGGCTTTAGGTTGGGCAGGACTTTAAGAATTTCCGGCACAGGGTCGGTGATATGTTTGACCACCACGCCCATGGGCGTATCGGCGCTGTAAGGTTGTTGCCCGCTCAGCATTTGATAGACAATGACGCCCAATCCATATACGTCGCTGCGCCGGTCAATCTCGATGCCCTGCGCCTGTTCGGGGCTCATGTAGGCGGGCGTGCCAATCACGCCGGAGCCGGTCAGGGCGCTGGCGGATTCAGCGATTTTGGCGACGCCGAAGTCGGAGATGAACGGTTCGCCGGTTTCGTCGAAGAGGATGTTGTCGGGTTTCAGGTCGCGGTGTATGACTCCCTTGCGGTGTGCGTAGGCGAGTCCCTGGGCGACCTTTTCGATGATCTTGGCTGTGTCTTCGAGGGGAATGGGTCCCTTTTTGATCACGTCCGAGAGCGAACCGCCGTTCATGAAGCGCATTACAAAATAGGGCTGTTCGTCGATCTCGCCCGCATCGTAGATGGGGACAATGGCGGAGTGTTCGAGCGCGGCGATCAATTTGATCTCGCGTTCAAATCGCGAGCGGAATTGTGGATCGTGCAACATCTCACGCGGCAGAACTTTGACGGCTACTTCGCGCCCGGAAATGGGATCGCGGGCGCGGTAGACAGTCGCCATACCGCCGCGTCCGAGTTCCGATTCAACTTCGTAACGTCCAATTTTCTTAGGGAGTGGCATGGGCGCAAGTATAAACCAGCCAATATCAGGGCGCAAGAAGCGTTGATCTTGTTAACTTGCCCGACTTCGCTCTGTCTGAAGGCTGGGGTGAAACACAATTTCGGTTTGCGCGAACCTTCGGGAGGTTCCGCCTGACATCGGTTGCGCCTGCCCTTCGACTACGCGCGGGATGATCATCCGCCGCCCTGAGCGGTGGGTCGTAAACAGAAAGAGGCAAGCGCTTTGAATTGCCGAAGCGGAAAATTTTGCCCTTGACGGATTTCCGTTTCCGCCTATAATCGGGCGAAATATCACAATCGAATGAACGCCATTTTCTCCCTCTCCCTTATTGTCGTCATTACCATCGTCCTTATTATTAAAGGACAATTTTCGGTTAGGATGGCGCCAGTGAGAGTGAGAAAGTAACTCGAAGGTAAACAAAAAGAGCCGCCCTAACCACGGGCGGCTTTTTTGTATCTACTACCAAGACCTGACAGGTTTTCAAAACCTGTCAGGCCTGGAATACCAAGGAGCCGCATGAGGTCAGATACCGTCAAAAAGGGATATGAGAAAGCGCCGCACAGGGCTTTGTTTCGCGCCGCCGGTTTGAAGGACGAGGATTTCAACAAGCCGTTCGTCGCCATCGTCAATTCGTATGTGGATGTTGTGCCGGGTCATGTCCACTTGCAGGAGTTCGGCAAACTGGTGAAGGACGCGGTGCGCGCGGCGGGATGCGCGCCGTTCGAGTTTAACACCATCGGCGTGGACGACGGGATCGCCATGGGTCACGCGGGGATGAAGTACTCGCTTCCTTCGCGCGAGTTGATCGCCGACTGCGTGGAGACGATGATCGAAGCCCATCAGTTCGACGCGATGGTCTGCATCCCCAACTGCGACAAGATCGTGCCGGGCATGTTGCTGGCGGCGATGCGCGTCAATATCCCGACTATTTTTATATCCGGCGGGGCGATGAAAGCGGGCATGACTCCCGAAGGGGAGGCGATTGACCTGGTCTCGGTGTTCGAGGGTGTGGGGGCGTTTTCGGCGGGGAAGATTGACGAGAAGCGTTTATCCATTTTGGAAAAATTTGCCTGTCCGTCGTGCGGCTCATGCTCGGGGATGTTTACCGCCAACTCGATGAACTGCCTGATGGAAGTATTGGGGCTGGCGTTGCCGTATAACGGCTCCGCATTGGCGAAGACTCCCGAACGCGAAGCCTTGGCCAGACAAGCCGCCGCGCAAATTATGACTTTGATCGAGCGCGATATCAAGCCGCGCGATATTGTGACCGCCGAGGCGATTGACGACGCCTTCGCGTTGGACATGGCGATGGGCGGTTCGTCGAACACGGTGTTGCACACGCTGGCGCTGGCAAACGAAGCGGGCGTGGAGTATCCGCTGGAGCGAATCAATGCGGTGGCGGATAAAGTTCCGCATATTTGCAAGGTGAGCCCGGCGGGCAAGTGGCACATGGAGGACGTGCATCGCGCGGGCGGGATTCCGGCGATTTTGAACGAGGTTCAGCGGGGAACGGGGATGTTGCATTTGGACAGATTGACAGTGACGGGCAAAACGCTGGGGGAATCGATTCAAGGCTGCGAGATCAAAGATGAAAATGTAATTCATCGGCACGAAAACGCTCATTCCAAACGCGGCGGGCTGGCGATTTTGTTCGGCAACCTGGCGCCGAAGGGGGCGGTGGTGAAGGTGGGCGGCGTGAGCGAGGCGATGATGAAGTTCGAGGGACCCGCTGTCATTTTTGAGTCGCAGGATGAGGCGATGGCGGGAATTTTGGCGGGCAAAGTCAAGGCGGGGGATTGCGTCATCGTCCGTTATGAGGGTCCCAAGGGCGGGCCGGGGATGCAGGAGATGCTTTCGCCTACGTCCGCGATCATGGGGCAGGGATTGGGCGACAAGGTGGCGTTGATCACAGACGGGCGCTTCAGCGGCGGGACGAGAGGGGCGTGCATCGGTCACGTTTCGCCGGAGGCGGCGGCTCGGGGGCCGATTGCGGCGATCCAGGCTGGGGACAAGATCAAGATTGATTTGACGGCGCGCAGGCTCGAGGTCGAATTGAGCGAGGCGGAGTTGAAGAGTCGGCTGGAGGCGCTGAGTCCGTTTCAATCCAAAATCAAATCGAAATGGTTGAGGCGGTATTCGCATTTTGTGACGAGCGCGGATACGGGGGCGGTTTTGATGGATGAATAGTGAATGGTGAAGGATGAATACAGAATGATGAATAAGGAGCGAGAATGAAGAAGACAGGCGCAGAAATTGTTTGGGAGTGTTTGACCCGCGAAGGCGTGGAGGTGGTGTTCGGGTATCCGGGCGGGGCGAATATGCCGATTTACGACGCGATGTTGAGTTACCCGGTGCATCATGTGCTGGTGCGGCACGAGCAGGGGGCGGCGCACATGGCGGACGGTTACGCGCGCGCTTCGGGGAAGGTCGGCGTGGCGATGACGACTTCGGGCCCTGGCGCGACGAATCTTGTGACGGGCATTGCGACGGCGATGATGGATTCCATCCCGGTTGTGTTTATCACGGGGCAGGTGGCGGCGCATCTCATCGGCGGCGACGCGTTTCAGGAAGTGGATGTGACGGGGATCACGCTGCCGATCACAAAGCATAATTATCTTGTGACCCGCGCCGAGGATATTGCGGAGACGATCCGCGAGGCGTTTTATATTGCGCGCAGCGGGCGGCCGGGCCCTGTGTTGATTGACATCTGCAAGAACGCGCAGGTGGAGTCGTGCGAGTTTGCGTACCCCGACGAGGTGAAACTGCCGGGCTATCAGCCTGTGGATCACGCGCCGCGGGCCGCGCTGGAAGAAGCGGTGAAGTTGATCGAGAAGGCGCGCAAGCCGGTGATTTTGTGCGGGCATGGCGTGATTATGTCGAAGGCGGAGGAGGCGTTGATGCAGTTTGCGGTCAAGACGCAGACTCCCGTTGCCAGCACGCTGTTGGGGTTGGGGGCGTTCCCCGCGTCGAATGAATTGAGTTTGGGCATGATGGGTATGCACGGCGAAGTTCATACGAACCTGGCGATTCAAAATTCGGATTTGATTCTTGCCTTTGGGATGCGCTTCGACGACCGCGTGACCGGCACGTTGAAGACGTATGCGCCGAGGGCGAAGAAGATTCATATCGAGATTGACCCGTCCGAGGTTCATAAGAATGTGGCGGTGGATGTGCCGTTGCTGGGCGATTTGAAGACCGTGCTGACCGATTTGATCCCAATGGTGGATGAGTACGACCATGACGAATGGAAGCAGGAGATTAACGGCTGGAAATCCGAGGCGGACAAGCGCAGTATTATGAACTGGAAGGACGACGGCAAGTTGTATGTGGCGCATCTCATTTCGGATATTTGGAAGGCGACCGGCGGCGGGGCGATCGTGGCGACGGACGTGGGACAGCATCAGATGTGGACGGCGCAGTATTATCAACTGGACAAGCCGAATCGCTGGTTGTCTTCGGGCGGGGCGGGGACGATGGGCTTTGGCCTGCCCGCCGCCATCGGCGCGTGGTTTGCGGCGAAGGATCAGGAGATTTGGGCGGTGGCGGGCGACGGCGGGTTTCAGATGACCGCCCCGGAGTTGACGACGGCGGTTCAGGAAGGCGCCAACGTCAAGATCGCCATTATGAACAATAACTTTCTCGGCATGGTGCGGCAGTGGCAGGAGTTTTTCTTCGAGAAGCGCTATTCCGCGGTGGATATGCTCACGCCCGATTTTGTCAAACTGGCGGACGCGCACGGAGTCCCCGCGCGGCGGGTGACGAAGCCCGAAGAGGTGAACGAAGCCATTGAGTGGGCGCGCAAGACGAAGGGACCGGTTGTGCTGGAGTTCAAGGTTGAGCGCGAAGACGGGGTGTATCCGATGGTTCCGGCAGGCGCGGCGTTGGATCAGATGATTCAGAGGCCGGTGAGGTGAGAGTAGAGAGTAGAGAGTAGAGAATAGAGAATAGAGAGTAGAGAGTAGTGAATAGTGAGTAGAGAGTAGTGAATAGTGAATAGTGAAATGGGCAATGGATGCAAAACATTCACGAATCACCTACTCACTAGTCATCTAATTATCTAATTATCTAATTATCTAATTATCTGCTCTCTGTCAAAGGAGTAAACATGAACTATACATTTATTGCGTTGGTGGAAAACAGGCCCGGGGTGTTGAATCGGGTGGCTTCGTTGTTTCGGCGGCGGAATTTCAACATTGAGTCGCTGGCGGTGGGGCGGACGGAGAATCCTGAAGTCTCGCGTATGACGGTGGTGGTGGACTGTCCGAACGGCGAAATGGATGCGCATAAGATCGAGGCGAATCTGTATAAACTGGTCAACGTGATTGACGTGCAGGATGTCACGCATCAGCCTTCGGTGACGCGCGACCTGGCTTTGATCAAGGTGAAGGTCGCGCCGGAGAAGCGGGCGGAGGTCAACGGGCTGGCGGAGATTTTTCGCGCGCGCATTGTGGATGTGGCGACGGATTCGGTCATTGTCGAAGTCACCGGCACGGAGGACAAAATCGAAGGGATGATCGAGTTGTTGCGCCCGATCGGCATTGTGGAGATGGTGCGCACGGGGCAGGTTTCGATGACGCGCGGAGTCAACGACGGGGTGCGGCGCGTGGCGGGTTTGAACGGCAACCGCTTTGAGGATGTGAGCGAGATGGCGGAGATGACGCCGTAATTTGGACGATGGACCGCAGACGATAGACGATGGATGGTTTTATGGTCAACGGTCTATCGTCTGTGGTCAAACAAGCAATTATCAAAATCTAAAAAAAAACAAACATTAGGAGAATAGTAATCATGGCAAAGATCAATTTCGGCGGTGTGGAAGAGGAAGTGGTGACGCGGGGCGAGTTTTCTTTGGAGAAGGCCCGCGAGGTTTTGAAGGACGAAGTTGTAGCGGTTCTTGGCTATGGCGTGCAGGGCCCGGCGCAGGCGATGAACATGCGCGATAACGGCGTGAAGGTCATTGTCGGGCAGCGCAAGGGGACGAAGAATTGGGATAAGGCTTTGGCGGACGGCTGGG
>CAADGT010000209.1 GCA_900696595.1 uncultured Chloroflexota bacterium | reverse complement strand
GTTCTTCATCGGCTTTGCGCAAGAGTTTTACGATCTGTTCGGGTTTCTTTCGGTTCATAGAGTTTCGCTCCTTTTTGAGGCGCTCGACTCTCATTTTACTTGGTCACATTTTCCGTAGCAGGTCACTATCTTGTCAGGAAAGCCAATATTTCAATGACTCCCGCCCCTCCCTCGTCCATTGAATCTCGGCAGGCATTCGAGATAGAACTTCCTCCAATCGTTTACGATCCACACTGTCCACGCAAGCGCGAATATACGAAATCCAGGATCGTTCGTCCAGCGGCCATTCCTGCGCCAGACGGTCCGCGATTTCATACGCCGCGTTGAATTCCCCCAATTTAATGCTGTTTTTCAGCATCTTGATCAAAACATCCTGCGGCTGATCCGTAGCGGCAAGTTGTCTCTCCAGGGCTTTGGAGAACACAATTCTCATATTCCGAAGCAGGTGTTCCTCGAGAAGTCCGCTTTCAATGTATTGCTCCAGCGATTCGACATACTTGTCTATCAGGGCTTTGTCGCCGGGGTCGTTTTCGACGGCGACAGCCAGTTTTTGAATGGAAAGCTGCAGGTCTTTCTGGGCCTTGGAGATGGTCGTCGTGGCGTAATGCGAAGTCTCGACATCTTCGTTGTATTTTGCAATATTCAAGACATCGAGAAATTTCATGGGATCTGAATAGAGGGTTTCGAGCATATATTTCCTGCGTACGTTCACATCATTGATAAGGATCGCTTCTTCAAGCGGGACGATATCTCTGTTTTCGTCAAAACTTTTCAGCGTAACCCACAGGATATTTTCGCCCAATGCGAGCGTCTCGAGGTCCACGGGTTTGCTGTTTTGCAGTTCCATCATATTCATCGCCTCCGCCGCGCCCGCCAACAGGGGCCCGAAGATGGGAACGAAAACCGCCACAACAATATATTCCCGCCGAAGGCGAGTTCTTCCGGAAAGAATCCAAAACGCGCATATCCCGGCTAGCATGAAATGCAACGCCAATAAGTACGCCTCCAACGGAATATCCAAATTTCACCTCTCCAAAAGACAGCAAATAATCAGTCGAGGGGAAGATCGGCGGTTTCGATTAATCTGCTTCGAATACCGTGCCGTTCCAGGCGTTTGACGATTTCGGAGGAGGCATGTCGGTCCGCCTGAGAGAGGAGGATATAGCAAGTTCCATCTCGCAACATCCCCACAATGTCAACAGCGCGAATCTCGCTGGAGAGCAAATGATAATGCGCTTCCACATTTTCCTTCGGCTCCTCCAATAAAATAACCTGAAAGTCAGACACCTTGCTTCTTTTCATTTCGAGCCGGACTTTGAGCAGTTCAAGGAACGCCTCCTGATTCATTATCCGGGCGGTTGGCAGGTACATCTTCGAGTAATTTGCGTCCAGGAAAATTGTGGCGCGAACCAGCGACGCTTCTATCAAACCGCATATCACCTTAAAAAGGTTGTAATAATAAGTTGAAAATTGCTCAAATTCAACCGCCCAGATGACGATCATCGCCACCGGAACGTTGAACGGATAGGAATTATTAAATACTGGAGCCGCGTACGCCGGGTAATTCTGGAGCAAACGAGTGTTCTGGAAAATCTTTCCCCCTTCGACGGACTCCAGCAATTCGGGATAATCGTCCAACTTCAGGGATTTTTTCAAAATGAAAGAAGGATTCATATCCGGCGATTTTGCCTCCAGGCGCGCATACGTCCGGCTGCTGTCCAACGAATAAATGGCGATGTTTTTATTGTTCATCAACTCTTCCAGGATGGACAACGCCCTCAAATATACCGCGTGCTCCTGTAGTTTATCGAGCTCCTGCGTGATGGTAAAAATCTTTCCAAAACTGTCGCGATACCCGATCAATCGTTCCCGGAACTCGTCTTTCAAGGCGCGAACTTCGTTGAAAACCTCGAACAGGAATGTGTACTTTTCCATGAGCAGTTGGTATTGCTTCTGCCCATTGATGATTTGATTCTCAGTCTTATCGTGAGCATAACCGATAATCAGACCGGCGGCGAAATACATGACGAATGGAAACCAGTTTCCCACGTTATAAACAAGCAACTGCCAGTCCACGTTCAATTGCAGCCATGTGTAAATCACGAAAACGCCCATCAGGATCGACGCGTACAAACCAAAACGCAAGCCGTAGATCGAACCCATGACGACCACATACACAAGGCGAAAATCCACATACTGAAACTGTATCAGCGTGTTGGTGAGGCGACTCAGGTAAAATGCGAGCGCGGCGCCGGCGATCAGTTCAACCCAGGGCAAAAGAGGGCTGTCGAAACGGAATTTTTCGACCATCAAACGGGCAAACGATCGTTTTACCGGGGTTTTATTCGCAGCCGCAACGACTCCCGGAAGTTCGACCTTTAAGTCGCGAGCGTCGCTCCAGCCGAAAGATTTCTTTGCCGGGGCGTTATCCATAGGTCGCGTCAGGGTTTTATTTCGGGTTCCGTCCTGAAAGGCAATATGAGCGTAATGACCGGCGAGCATGTCAGCCAGTTCTGAGAAATCAATTGAATTTGACGCGGATAGGTTTACCGTCAAAGTGTCCCGGGCATAATCCGCGTTGACGGCGCTGTTGACGAAATCCGCGACATCGTCCGCGTGCAGAAAGGCGCAAGGCGTATCCGGCGCGCCGGGCAGCGTAATTCTCCGATTGTGACGACCGTCCTCGATTAATCGGCGCAGCAACCCGCTTTTTTCCTGCGGTCCATAGACAAAGGGCAGGCGCGCAATCGTCAAGTTAAGATCAAAATGCTCGTGGTAGAAGCGGCACAGTTGTTCGCAGGATTGAAGAATGCTTCCATTAACCGAAGCGGGCGCGCCCCAATCATCCTTGGATGGATCCTTCGAATTCCCAAATATTTCTGTGGAACTAATGAGAATGAAACGCCGGAGGTTTTCCGATCTGAAGCCATCCAGCGTATTCTTTAATGCGTCCAACTGGCGACCGGCATGGTCGTCGCCGGCGTCGTCGAGCATTTCCTCTCTTGTAGATAGAAAGATTACGACGTCGAATTTATATGAAGACAGAATGTTAAAAAAGCCGGGGTCGCCCGGATTTATGGAATGCACTGCGACATTTTGCAGGTTCGCGTCAAGTTTTTCCGAGTTGTACGAGACCAAAACAACTTTGTTTTGATCTCGTATGAGCCTCCGTGTTATCGAAAGCGCCAGAGAGGAAAGATTTCCAGTGACTAATATATTCACTTTACAATACTTCTCAAAGACATTCTGCTATAAGATATGTTCAAAACGACCGCTAACCTGGTTTGAAATGCGCGAATGGCGGATAATCCCACCTGTAAGCCTTGTTGTTGATTCACACGCCGTCCGGACGGCGTGAAATTTTGAGAAGCCAACATTGGTTAGGGTAATTATACACTAAAGGATTTACCGCCAGAGGCGGCGGTTTTCGCGCCAACCATGGTGTTTCATTATACACGGCGCGATTTACCGGATAGGGATTTGACATCCTTACAAAATAATTTTTAATATTTCATCTTGGGCGGCGCAGGCGAATCAGCCGTCAGGGTTTGATCAAGGCTTACGGGAGGGCGCGCACAGTTATAAAGTCCAGATTGAGGCGGGCGCGAGAGGAGGATTAGCCAAATCGGCGAACCATTCCCGGAGTCTGCGCCCGGTCTGGCAGGGAAGCGTCTTTTCCGCTATGTGACCGGATATTTTGAAGGGCGCGAGAAGCAGATTGTCGGGCAAAAAACGCCCTCGTAAAGGCATTTAACTCTGGTATAATTTCGCCCCGTGACTGGTCCTGCCGACGGTTTAACGCTTTCGGCATGGAGACCTGCATAGATTTGAGAAAGGAGAAGCATACGTCATGCCCCTCGCAAAGGAAGTCAAGACAAAGACGATCGCGGATTTTCACCGCCACGAGAAGGACACCGGCTCGCCCGAGGTTCAGATCGCCATTTTGACCACCCGCATCCAGCAGCTGACCGAGCATCTGCGCAACAACAAGCAGGATCAATCCTGCCGACGCGGTCTGCTCAAATTGGTCGGTCAGCGCCGCCGCCTGCTCACCTATCTGCGCCAAAGCAATTACCAGGCGTACCTCGGCGTAACCGAACGTTTGAACTTGCGCCGCAAGTAGTGAAACGAGACCTGACAGGTTCTGGAAACCTGTCAGGTCTTTTGTAGTAACCGCCGTCAGGAATTGAATAGCGCGAACGACCCGGCGTCGTTCCCACTCTTCAGTCCCTGACTTGAGGCGGAAATTTGTACGCCAAACTTAAGTTTGGCGCACCCAAGGAGATATATGAAACCCGAAGGAAAACGATATTCAGCCGTTGTCGGTAACCAGACGGTGACTGTCGAGACGGGCCGCCTGGCCGGGCAGGCTGGCGGCGCGTTGACGCTTGGCATTGACGATGCCATTGTATTTGCATCCGCCACGATGGGCGGCGTGCGCGAGGGGATTGATTTCTTCCCCCTCAGCGTGGAATACGAAGAAAGGCTGTATGCGGGAGGAAAAATCCCCGGCTCTTTCTTCCGCCGGGAGGGACGCGCCTCTACGGAAGCGATCCTCACCGCGAGATTGACCGACCGACCCCTGCGCCCGTTATTTCAGGATGGGATGCGGAACGAAGTGCAGGTCATCATGTACTCATTCTCATCCGACGGCGTGAACCCGCTCGACATCCTCGCCATCAACGCCGCCTCCGCCGCGATCATGATCTCGGACATCCCCTGGGGCGGACCGGTGGGCGCGGTGCGCGTGGGACGGGTGGACGGCGAATTCGTCATCAACCCGACCTTCGCCGAAATGGAAGCCTCCGACCTTGACCTGAGAATCGCCGGGACGAAGGACGCGATCCTCATGGTGGAGTGCGGCGCGAACGAAATCCCCGAAGATGTGATGGTTGCCGCGCTCGAACTGGGGCACAAATCCATCCAGCCCATCATCGAAATGCAATTGAAGATGGCGGCGGAGATCGGCAAGCCCAAGCGCGAGATCAAACTATACCTGCCGAGCGACGAAGTCAAGAAGAAAGTCCACGACCGCGTCAGCGGAGCGATGAACGAACTGCTCGACAAGCCGCTCTCCAAAGTGGAGTTTTACTCCGGCATGGCGGCCATCAAGGAAAGCGCCGAAGCCGAACTTTGCAAAGTTCCCGACGGCGGAGACCCGGCCGACTACATGCCCGTCAACGAATTCCGCGAGGGATTTGAACTGGCAGAACAGGCCGTCGTCCGCGAGCGGATTTTGAGCATGGGCAAACGCCCCGACGGGCGCAAACCGACCGAAATCCGCCCGATCTGGTGCGACGTGGGCGTTTCGCCCCGCGCGCATGGAACCGGCTTATTTACCAGAGGCGAAACGCAAATCCTTTCCTTTGCCACGCTTGCCACATTGGGCGAAGCGCAGGAATTGGACAACCTCTCCCCCATCAAGACCAAACGCTATATGCATCACTACAACTTCCCGCCTTTCTCCACCGGCGAGGTCAAGCCCCTGCGCGGACAGAGCAGGCGCGAGGTTGGGCATGGAGCGTTGGCAGAACGGGCGTTGGAACCGATTCTCCCCAATGAAGAAACCTTCCCGTATGCCATCCGCGTCGTGTCCGAGGCGTTGTCCTCCAACGGCTCGACTTCAATGGGATCGGTCTGCGGCTCAACCCTGGCGCTGATGGACGCAGGCGTGCCGATCAAGGCTCCCGTCTCCGGCGTGGCAATGGGACTCATCACGGATGATTCCGGTCGCTATCAAATCCTGACCGACATTCAGGGCACCGAAGACCACCTCGGCGACATGGACTTCAAAGTAGCCGGGACTTCAGAGGGCATCACCGCCCTGCAAATGGACATCAAGATCAGCGGCTTGAGCGCCCAAATGATGAAGGAAGCGCTCGAACAGGCCCGCGCCGCTCGCATGTCCATCATGGAAAAGATGCTGGCTGTCCTGCCCGAATCGCGCAAGGAACTCAAACCGCACGCGCCGCGCATCATCACCGTGAAGATCCCGGTGGATAAGATCGGCGCGCTCATCGGGCCCGGCGGAAAGAACATCCGCGCCCTGCAGGAAGAGACCGGCGTGAAGATTGACGTGGAAGAGGACGGCACGGTTTACATCGCCTCGACCGACGGCGTGGGCGCGAAGATCGCGCAGGAAAGAGTCGAAGCGTTGGGCGAATCCGTCGTGGCGGGCAACATCTACACCGGCAGAGTCGTGCGCATCGAAGCCTTCGGCGCATTCGTCAACATCCTGCCCGGCGTGGACGGACTCGTCCACATCTCACAACTCGACACCGAGCGCGTCAACACGGTCGAGGACGTGTGCAAACTTGACGACGAACTGACCGTCATGGTCACCGACGTGGACGCCAACGGAAAAGTGCGCCTCTCGCGCCAGGCTGTGCTGGAAGGCTGGACGCTCGAAGAAGCCCGCGAGAAGGACAAGGGCGGCGGCGGTCGCAACGGCGGGGGTAGTCGCGGCGGCCCGCGGCGCGATGACCGGGGCGGGCGCGGCGGAGATCGTCGCGGCGGCGGCGGAAGAGATCGAAGATAGGGCGGGTTATAAGATACAAGTTACGGGTTACAAGTTACAGGTTAC
>CAADGT010000208.1 GCA_900696595.1 uncultured Chloroflexota bacterium | reverse complement strand
GGTTGAATCATCCCCGGAGTGATGATAATATCAAAGCGAAGGAAAACCCGTCGAAACAGGACCAAGCCCGGGCGCGGAAAGAGGCGCGACTCGGGCGCAGGATCAAACCCGAAAGGCGAAACATCCCAGGAGAAGAGCATGGATCAACCGCAATACCTTTTATTGATGGCGGTCATTCAGGAACAGGACCTCGATTCCGCGACCAAAGCCATGCAGGGCATCGGCGCGTCGTTGACTTATCTCTCGAGCGCGGGTGGATTTTTAGGCAGGCGCAATGCGACATTGCTGGTGGGTTTGCCCGCCGATAAATTACAAGACTCGTTGAGCGTTCTGCGCGAAGCCTGCAAACAGCGCGTCGAATATATGACGCTTCCGCTGGAAGGTTCGCCCATGCCCATGCCCGCGCCCGTGCCGGTGACGGTCGGCGGCGCGACGGTGTTCGCTTTGCCTGTGGAACGCTTTGAACAGATATAACAGCGAGACCTGACAGGTTTCTTAAAACCTGTCAGGTCTTATAAGAGGAGAGACCGCCATGAAACTGATCATCGCCATCGTCAACGATAACGACTCCGAGACTCTTACTCAGGCGTTCACCGCCGCAAACTTCCGCGTGACGCGCGTCGCCTCCACCGGCGGCTTTTTGCGGCGCGGCGTGACGACCATGCTGCTGGGGATCGAAGACTCGCAAACCGACGCCGTCATTCAAATCGTGCGCGACGCGCTGCCCTCCAAAGGCGAAGAGAAACGCGCCACGCTTTTCGTCCTGCCCGTGCATCATTACGAACAAGTTTGACAATACAAAAATTCCAGGGCGAGACGCGCGTCTTTGCCCGCTCAACGAGGCCACCATGCAAAACAAAAACACACTCTTTGGGATTCTGGCGGCGATCCTGCTTGCGCTTGCCTGCGCCAACCCGTTGGGGACCCCCGTTCCGCAGGATGAATTTCCAAATGTGGAGACGGTCGTCGCCGCGACCTTATCCGCGCTGACGGCGACTCTGCCCCCGGACGCCGCGCCTCAGACTCCGCCCGCGCCTGTGGATTTCGCCCCAAGCCTTTTGCCCCGCTCGATGTATTTTCTCGCCAACGACGCCGCGCAGTTCGCGCAAGTCTTCCGCCTCGAACGCGACGGCAGGACCATCACACAGTTGACCTCCGAACCCGCAAAAGTGACGGAGTACGACGTATCCCTTGCGGATGGAAGCGTGGTCTTCGTTTCCAACAATCAATTGATTCTCATCAACGCCGACGGCTCGAACCGCCGCGCGATCTTCGACGGCGGCGCGGTGGACGAGAACAACCCGTTCCTGACGCGCGTCAACAGCCCGGTCTTTTCGCCCAATGGAGAGACGATCGCATTTGGTCACAAGGGTTTGAATTTCTACTCCGTCGCCAGCGGACAGTCCAACCGCGTGCTGGAAGATTCGCTGGATGACGCCGGCGGCGGGCTGGTCATTCCCCGCGAGTTGTACTGGCCCGAAACGTATTCCGCCGACGGGGGCAAACTCATCATCACGCTCGGCTATTACGAAGGCGCATCCTCCGCGATCTATTATCCCAACGGCGGCGGGCTCGTGCGGCTGGCAAACGAGCAGCGCGGAATCATTTGCTGCGGCGATTATTCCTTGAGCGCCGACGGTTCCGCTTTGTACGCCGCCAGCCCCACCTTCGGCATGTTCAGCGCCGGAATGTGGCGCGTGGATACGAACAATGGAAACGTGACGGCTCTGTTGCTCGGCGACTTCGACACCAATCCCGCCGAGGTCGCCGATAATCCCTTCATCGCGCCGGACGGGCAGTTGTACTACTTTCACGCCAGCATCCCCAACCCCGGCGACATGATCAACCGCCCCGCCCTGCAACTCGTCCGCTCCGCCGCGGATGGGACGACGGGCAGGACTGTCCTGCGCCCCGAAACATTCGCGCTGATGAACGAAGCGCTCTGGGCGCCCGACGCCAGTTTTGTCATCGTCGCCAACGCCCCGAACGAACAGGTTTACTTCGGCGGCGCGGCGCAGTTATATTACACCGACGGGCGTCCGATGATCCCCCTCGCGCCTTATGCCGAATCCATGAAGTGGGGACCGTAGAATGGACAATAATCGTATTTCAGCGGCATAAAACGCCTACTCCATCCCCAAAATCCTTTTGCCCTCTTTCAACGTTTCGTCGTACAAGGCTTCAAGATCGCGATTCGTCCCGCGCGCGCCGCTCACCACCTTCTCGGTCCACGCCAGGTATTCCCGTTTGCGCTTCAACGACCAATCCTTCGGCGGAAAGTGAACGATGTCGCGGACGTTGCATATTTTATCCGCCAGTTTGAGCGCTTTTGCGCGCGGCGATTTGAGCGCCATGGTCTCGATCTGCAACTGCTTGCGGACTTCCTTTGGCAGGCTTTTATCGTCGGTCACTTCCAGCGTCAGATCCAAAATCTCATCGCCGAACTCGCGGCGAATCTCTTCGGGCGTGGCGTCGGTGTCTTCTATTGTGTCGTGCAGGATGGCGGCTGCAAGCAGCGCCGCGTCGCGCACGCCGCCCACGGAATACAACGTCTCCGCCACCTGAATGGGATGGTTGATGTACGGCGAAGATTTCGAGTCCTTGCGGCGCTGGTCGTTGTGCTTCTCCGCCGAAAAACGCATGGCTTTCAGAATCAAACCGATTGCCTCACTCATATCGTCCTCCATTCGCTCCCATCTTCACCCGCCGAACCTTGCCGTCATGACCGGGCAATGAGCGCGCGCCATGATCTCCGCCGTCACATTCGCCGAAACCATCTGCCGCAGGGAATGCGCGCTGTACGAAGACCCCATGCACAACAGATCATAATTTCCCTCGCGCGTCTCGGCAAGGATCTCTTCGATCACATTGCCGCGCCTCACCTTTACCGACGCCGCCAGCCCGGCCGCCTTCGCGTTCTCCAGCGACGCCCGCAGGCTTCTTCCGACCGGCGTATCGGTCTCGGTCAGAGTCTGCCAATGCTCGTTCATTTCTTTCGCCGTCGGGTAATCGAACCCGATGGGCGGGATGATGTGCAAGAGCGCCGCCTCCGCGCCGCAGCCCTTTGCGACCCGCATGGCGATGTGTTCCGCGTTGATGTCGTACCCCAGCCCGCCCACGCTGATCAAAATCTTTTTCACCGGCAAGCGCGTTTCAGGCGCGTACAACACCGGCTGCGCGATCGCTTCGATAAAGGCGCGGATCGAACGACCCGCCACCAAACGCTGGAGATGCGGGCGACCCAACGGACTCAACGCCACAATGCAATCAGATTTCCGCGCCTCGACGGGGACGATCTTCTCCGCGCTTCCATTGCGGACCTCGAGCCGGTATGCCGCTCCCTGAGCCTCGAACAAGCCGACGGCTTTTTCAAACGCCGCTTCCAAAGGGTGAACCGCGTCAATCGCGGCCGGGTCCAACCATTCGGTCACGCCCAGAAGCGCGATCGGCAGTCCGAGAGTCTTTGCGAGCCACGCTCCCTGCTCGATGGCGGGAAAACTCTCCTTCGTTCCATTGGTGACGATCAAAATATCGGATGCCATAAATATTCCAATCAACGGAATAAAATCACGCCCAAAACGCCTGCGCCCAATAAGACCAGCGGCGAAGGGACGTCCAGCCACAGGGCAATCGCGCTCAACGCGGCGATGAGAAGCGTGCGCCTGCCAATGCTTTTATTCTGCCCGACGCGAAACAACTCCCACGCCACGATCGCGATCAACGCCGCCACAGCGGGGCTCATCCCTTTCACAAAGCCTGCCAGCCAGTTTTCATGCTGGAACTGTTGCAGGACGAGCGCGACGACGAACATCATCACGGTGGGAGGCAATACCGCGCCAAGCAAGGCGACGAACACGCCCGCTACGCCGCCCGCCGCATAACCGACGAACATCGCCAGTTTCAACGCCTCGCTCCCCGGCAGGAAGTTGGAAAACCCGACCGCCTCCACGAAGCGTTCTTCGGTCATCAACCTGCCGACCGCCTCTTTGTAAAGCAAGCCCACCGAGGCGGGACCCGAAGGCGAAAGCAGGTTCACTTTCAGGAACATCCAGAACAATTGAGTCCACTTGTTCATGACGCGGAGAGGAAGACGGCGCCGATGATCCCGGCAATGATGATGACGATTCGCTCCGGGACTTTCAACCACATGGCGGCGAAACTCGCCAGCGCAAGCCCCCAGCCCTGCCAACTCATGCCGCCGCCCTTCTCGAATATTTTCCACGCGGTGAAGAGCATCAACACGGAAATGGCGGGAGTCAAGCCTTCGACGAACCTGCCCACCCACGCCTCGCGGCGCAGACGGTGCAGGATCATCGTCACGCCGAGGATGATGAGGGTCGGCGGCAGAATCGAGGCGGTGAGCGCCGTCAGCCCGCCAAGAACCCCGCCGGCGGCATAGCCGACATACATCGCCAGTTGAAGCGCGTCGCTGCCCGGCAGGACGGAGGAAAACCCAACCGCCTGCACGAACTCCGCTTCGGTTACAAAGTCGCCCACCGCTTCGTGGTACAACAACCCCACCGAGGCGGGACC
>CAADGT010000207.1 GCA_900696595.1 uncultured Chloroflexota bacterium | reverse complement strand
TGAGCGATGTTCGCGTAGACGCGCTGATTGTCCCGATTGGAAAAGGCGAGTTGGTTTGCAGAAAAAAATGATGAACACATTCTGGATTGTCTGTTCGTGGCGGAGTTCGACGACGAGGGGTTGTGTCGCGCCTTCCGCGAGTGGTGGCATATGCGGGAAACATAGTACCGCAAACTTCAGTTTGTGATAGAGCAAACTAAAGTTTGCGGTACGGGGATTTTTGTACGGCTTTTTGTACGGAGAAACCAGACCACAAACAAGGGCGGGCGCGCAATAATGCAGGCATAGAGAAAATTACCAAAGGAGTAAAACCATGACTATCTTATCCAACCTCTATGTCATCCTTATCCTGCGCGTCCTGCACGTCGGCGGGGGAATCATGTGGGTGGGGAGCGCGGCGCTGTACCTGCTGTTGATCATCCCCGCCGCGTATTCGGCTCAGTCTGCGGGACAGAAATTCCTGCAAACGCTCGGACCGAAGTTCGGCGCGATGATGGGACTCGTCACTACGATCACCGTGCTTTCGGGCGCGCTGTTGTACGCGCGCTTCTTCGCAGGCGGAATCAGTTTTATCTGGACGACGGGCGCGGGCGCGGCGTTCACCGTCGGCGCGGTCGCAGCGCTCGGCTCGTATGTGATGGGCGCGGGCTATTTCGGCAAGATGCAGGAGAAAATCGCAAAACTCGGGGCGGAGATCGGCTCCGCGCAGAGCGCGCCGAATCCAGCCAAGGTCCAGGAAATGAGCCGCTTGCAATCGTCGTTGATGAAGGCGTATCAGTTCGACCTCGTCTTGCTTGCAATCGCCATGCTGGGGATGGCTGTCGCAAGGTATTTATGAAAAAGGACGGCGAGTACCGCAAGATTTATCTTGCAGATGGCGCAAAATAAATTTTGCGGTACGAAGCCTGAACAGCTATGATCGCACGAATCTGGCGCGGCATCTTACGCGTGAATATCTCTGAGGATTACCTTCGGCATTTGGGCGAGAGCGTCATCCCCGCGTATCGCGCGGCGGAGGGCAACCAAAGCATCCACATCCTGCTCGGCGCGCAGGGAGAGTTCGTCACCATTCTCCTGCTCTCGTTCTGGGAATCGCGCGCCGCACTCGAAGCCTTCCGCGATCCGCAGGGCGTGGACGAGTTTCTCCTGGCGTCCGAAGCGGCGACGGTGTATGAGGTGATGTAACCCTACTGCCATCTCCTACAATGAAGAAACGCCTTGTTTTGTTGTACAATTCAAACGAGGCGTTCGTGGAGAGATGGAATGTCTGACCCGCTGTTGAGGACCAAGATCAGCCTGCCGATCTTGCGGCAGAGTTTGGTCGCGAGAAAGAGACTTCTCGATCGCTTGAGCGCTGGGTTGGCGGAGGGACATTTGCTCACGCTGGTCTCCGCGCCTGCGGGCTACGGCAAGACGACCTCCATCCGCATGTGGGTTAAAGAGGCGGGATGCCGCGCGGCGTGGGTGGTTCTCGAAAAATCCGACAACGATCTCAAACAATTTCTAGTTTATGCGCTGACCGCGTTGGGTCAGGCGGAGGAAGAACTCGGTCAGTCCGCGTTGGAAGCGGTGGAAAACGCGCGCGAGATCGTCCCAGGACCGACGCTCGGACTGCTGGTCAACGAACTGCGCGAACTCGACCAGCCGCTCATCCTTGTGTTGGAGGAATATCACCTCATCGAAAACGAGGCGATTGACCAATTTCTCGAAGCGCTTCTCAATCAGGCAATCGCCAACCTGCATCTGGTCATAGTCACGCGCGAAGACCCCAACCTGCCATTAACGCGCCTGCGGGTTCGGAATCAACTGACCGAGATCCGCGCGGCGGACTTGAGTTTCTCGCTCGAAGAGACGGACGAATTTTTATCAAACGTGATGGGCGTGGACTTGCCCGCAAGAGAGACGGAGATTCTCGCGGCTCGCACCGAGGGTTGGGCGGCGGGACTGCAACTCGCGGCGTTGTCGTTGAAGGAAAGCGAAGACCGCGCCAAATTCGTCGAGGCGTTTCGCGGCACGCATCGTCACGTGTTGGACTATCTCATCGAAGAGACGCTCAACAGCCAGCCAGAAGAAATCCGCGAGTTCCTGCGCCGCACGTCCATTCTGGATCAACTTTCCCCCGCGTTATGCGACGCCGTCACGGGGCAACAGAAAAGCCGACAACATCTTCATTATTTGGAAACCAACAATCTGTTTTTGGTGTCGCTCGACCAGGAACGGACGTGGTATCGCTATCACGCCCTGTTCGCGGAATTGCTGCGGAATCAACTGACGCAAGTCGAGCCAAATCTTGTGGACGTTTTGCACGAGCGCGCCGCAGACTGGTATCAGAACAACGGGTTTATTCAAAAGGCGGTCGAACATGCCTTTCAGATTTCCGAAGGCGATCTCGTCGCCCGACTCATCGAGAAGTACGCCCTGCCGATGATCTATCGCGGCGAAGTCGCAACCGTGCAGGGATGGTTCGATAAATTATCGGGATCGCTCGCGCAATTCTCCCCGATGATGTGCGTCGCCAAAGCCTGGTCGCTGGCGTTGATGCAAAGAAATGCGCCGCGCATGAAAGAAACCGAAGAGGCGTTGCAGGCGGCGGACGAGGCGTTGAATCGGACGGATGCGGATGAAGCGACCCGCAATCTGGTCGCGGGACATATCGCCAGCGCCCGCACCTTCATCATGGGGTCGTCGTTCTTCGAGCCGCAGAAAATGCTCGAACTTGCGGAACAGGCGCAGAGACTCCTGCCCGAGAATGAAAAAGCCATCCGCAGCGTCAACGCCATGAGTATCGGCAACGGCTGCACCATGCTTGGCGACCTGCCCGCCGCGGAGCGGGCGTATCAACAAGCTCTCGATGAAGGCGTGGCGGGCGGCAATTTCTACGCCGCCGTGTATGGACCGATCAACCTTGCGCTGATCTCCATATCGAAGGGCGAGTTGAGAAACGCCATGCGGTTATGCGAGACCAACATCTCCCGTTTCAATCAAGCGCTGGCAGGGCAAAGATTTCCGCCCATCGGCGCGTTTCACATCGTGCAGGGTTGTATTCTGTTGGAAGAAAACCGCCTGACCGAAGCGGATCATGAATTGACGCACGGGTTGAGTCTCGTGCGCTGGACGGGCGAATATCGGGCGCACATGAAAGGCTATCCCATGCTGGCGCGCCTGCGCTTCATTCAGGGCGATGAGGCGGGGATGATGGAAAGCCTGAAACTTCTTGCAGAGACTCGCTCCGAATGTATCCCTTACGCGCAGGCGCTGCGTCATCGCTGGGCGCTGAACGATTCACGCGCAAGCAAAACCGTTCTCGATGAGGCGCGGCGCTGGGCGGAGACCATTCAATTCGACAGCCTGCCTGATGTCACGGGCGTTGACCCAGTCAGCGAAATCCGTTTTCGGGGGGCGCTCAGCGCGGCGCGCGTCCTTGCTCGGTTGGCGGCGCAGGACCCGCAGGCATGTTCATTGGCAAACGCCCACGCCTATTTCGCTCGTCAGGAAAAATTCATCGAAGAGCGCGAACTGACGGGCTGGCGAATAGAAATTTGGATTCTGCGCGCCTTGATGTTTCAAGCGGAAGGAAAAGCCGACGACGCGCGGCGGATGATCCAGTCCGCGCTGGAGGCGTCTGCCCCGCGCGGATTTTTCCGCATCTTTCTCGACGAAG
>CAADGT010000206.1 GCA_900696595.1 uncultured Chloroflexota bacterium | reverse complement strand
ATACCCAGCGACCGCACAGTTCTTTGAAGTACAAGTCCCCGGCAGACTTTGCTGCCCAATACGCTGCCCGAATTCAACCTGCTCAGACTCTCATTTCGACTGGACACAAAAACTAAAGCAGGTCATTGAGCCTGCTACTGATGCTGGAAAAGCTGTTTTGCAAAAATTGAAGGGAGCCAATGTTTCATCTTTGTACTATTGCAAGAATCAGGCAGAGAAAGTGATACATGTTCCAAATAGTGGAGACGAAGTGGAAGCCTTTCAGCAGTGGGCAGATTTAATTGAATCTGCAAAAAGTGAGGTTGCTTTTACAGTTATGTTTTGGGATGATAGGCATGATACATTAAATGGTCTACCATACCCAGGTGAAATAGTTCTGCAAGGCGTTCAGAATCTCCATGAAGATGTCATTAATCCGATAAGGGCTAATGAATTCCCACGGGGCATGACTGTTCGTATATTGGTTGGCGTACAATACAATAAAATATCTATTGACCCAGATACTGATCAAAGATTCTCCATACTAGAGGAATTGAGAAACCTAAATATTCCAGTTTATGAGGTTTTGCCAGATGGAAGAATTTGGAAAGTAGAGGTTGGGTTATACAAACTTGGTTCTAATGATACTAAGGTTTATAGTCATGTCAAATTGTTGGTAGTAGATAATAACAAAATGATCGTTTCAGGCTATATGCCAACTTACCCTTTCAGGTCTGTGGACAACGAGGCAGATTTTCATGATTTAGGAATTGAAGTTTCTGGTCCAATTGCGGCAAATGGAATGGCTATTTTTGATAAATTATGGGAAGGAAGTGCGGTGCTGCTTTGCCAAGATATCAGAAATGGTAATTGCCACAAAATAGGAAAAAACTCTGGGCATTGGCCGTTTTCGCCTGTTGGAGAGGATATTGTTCTACCTTTATATCGAGATACAGACGATAAAACCGCAGATCTGGCTATACAAGAGACTATAAATGCCGCAGATGAGGAAGTGTATGTTCTTCAAAATCGCGTTGGAGTGCCTGGTGAAAAATTTGTACCTTTATACAAGGAACCTGTTGGTTTTTTAGAATATGCAACTGCGCTTCAAGATGTTGTGATAAGAGGTAAGGATGTTCGTATACTTTTTTCGCAAGACACTGGCAACTTCTCATACAATCAACACTCGTCTGAAAATTTTATTGATGCCCTAACGTCATTAGGTTGGTTGGGAGATACTGATCAGTTTAGATTTTATGCTCCATATGGAATAAATGGGTCTCACCCGGGTTTGCACGCCAAGGTTTTTATTGTTGACGGTAATTTTTTAGTTGTTGGTAGCCAAAACTTTGATCATTCGGCGTTTGGGGATTATGATGAAGACTTAGATTTAGTTGAATACAGTATTGGAATAGAAAACTCTATTGTAGTTTCTGATATGAACAACGAGTTTGTTGATAATTGGAACAACTCTGGAAAGCTTCTCTTTGCTAATCAAGAAAATTTAGAGGCTGTTATCCAAACTTCTGAACCTGGCGATGTAATATTGGCAGATTCGGGCGTTTACGAAATTTCAAATACAATAAATATAAAAGAAGGCGTCACTTTAAGTGGGTCTGATATTGTGTTTCGTCCGTCCCTGAACTTTTCAGGTGAATCTTTGTTGCGCATTAATGACGACAACGTCTCTGTTTTTGGAATAATGATTCAAGCAAGTTCTGGCTATGGTCTTGTAATTGGAGATGGAACTGTTGGGCTTAAAAATGTAAATATATCTGGTGTTACCTTTATAAATAATCAATTAGGCGGCATTCACATCCAAAGCCCTACAGATGGCAGCGCTATCAATTACACGATTGAAAATAACACATTTATTGGGAATGATTACGCAATTACCCTCTCCACAAACGCAAATTCCACCGGCGTGATTCGTAATAACATCTTTGCCGGTCAAAACATTGCTCCGATTCAGATTGCCTCAACCAATGATGGGACGGTTGAGTACGCTTATAACCTATTCTACGATTGTAACGGCGGCGATTGCTCACCCAGCAACTGGAAAATCGGAAATCTAGGCACAAACTCAAACGAACATGATAACTTGTTCGATTTGAACCCGTTATTCGCCAACCCAGCAAATGGCAATTATCAGCTTTCTGCCAATTCGCCTGCTGTTGATGCTGGTGACCCGTCGATATTGCATGAATTCCTGTTTGACGGCAATGGGGATGGGATACCTAACCTTGATTTAGGCGCATTTGAATATGTAGACACAAATTTACCCTCTATCCAATCCATTACCCGTAACTTTGCCAACCCAACGAATGTACAGAATGTGGAATTTACGGTCGCATTTTCTAAACCAGTGGAAAATGTGGATATTGGCGACTTTGCTCTAACCACGACCGGAGTCTTTGGTGCAGTTATCAACAGCATCAGTGGCTCAGGAAGTGAGTATACGATTACTGTTGATACCGGATATGGTAATGGTACAATTCGTTTAGACATCCCGGTAGATGCAAGCATTTCAGACTTTACGGGAAATCAACTTACAGGTCTACCGTACACTAGTGGAGAGTCATATACGGTTACTAAAACCACCTTGCCATTTGAAGGGGATGAGTTTAATGGACCAGATTTGGCAGAGGGCTGGCAGTGGTATGTTCCAAATCCAGGTCCAACTTATTCGTTGAGCGCAGCGCCTGGCGCCCTGAGAATGAGTCTCCCAATTGGAGGATATTTTGAGCGCTGGGGAACAGATGATTATGCCCCGCAACTGAAGCATATCGGATTTGATAATGCTGATTGGGCAGTTGAAACACGTCTTGAGAATATCAATGCGTCTGTCGACGCTGGCTATTGGGCTGCGTTAGCAATCGGTTTTGACCAATACGACCAGGTTTGGTTCGGCATTTCCGATGGCGATTATTTGCAAGAACTGCGTACCACTGACTGTTGCTCAGCCTCCCTGCCTGCTCAAGATGTGCCGATTATGTTACGTGTTGAAAAACTTGGTGAAAATTACACATTCCTCTATAAACATGACACAGATATTGATTGGACTGAACTTTCTACCAGAACCTATGTGGGGACGCCAGTATATGTTGGTTTAATCGGACGATCTTGGAACACTGGCAGCGATGGATTAGAGTTTGACTGGTCATATTTCCATATCGAACCTTGGTTTGCTCCTTTAACTGTGTCTTCTGTTACTCGCGATGACCTCAATCCGACGAACGCAGGAATAGCCCACTTTACAGTCAACTTTTCTGAAGCTGTGACGGGTGTGGATATTAATGACTTTGCCCTCACAACAAGTGGACTCTCTGGGACGGCTATAACTAACGTTAGTGGTTCAGGGAATTCATACACTGTGGCAGTTCAAACTGGAAATGGCGAGGGTACACTGCGCTTGGACGTGCTGGATAATGATATGATTATAAATAGCGCCTCACGGTCTTTAGAAAACGGTTTCACCGAAGGCGAAAGTTATACTATGGATCGAACAGCGCCTTCTGCAATATCCATTGTCCGCGCAAGCCCCAATCCTACGAATCAAACCAGCGTTGGATTTACAATAGATTTCTCGGAAAACGTTACCGGGGTAGATTTGTCTGATTTCACCCTCGCAACAAGTGGTATCTCTGGGGCAACCTTGAATGGTGTTAGTGGCATAGATAACATCTATGCCGTAATTGTCAATACTGGTAGTGGCAATGGCGCCATTCGGCTTAACATTGCAGATAACGATACAATTATTGATGCGCTTGGGAACCCGCTAGGTGGTGTAGGCATTGGCAATGGTAGCTTTACGACCGGCGAAGCCTATACGGTTGATAAAAACATCTTGTTGAGTGTTACATCGGCGGCGGCACAAGATGGATATGTACGCGAGTCTACAGAAACCAGTAATGCGGGGGGCAGTGTCAATACTGCCGCAACAACTTTTTTCGTTGGCGACGATGTTCAAGACCGCCAATATCTTTCGTTGCTTTCCTTTGGGACATCTGGGCTGCCTGATAATGCAGTAATTGTTTCCGCCACATTAAAACTTAAGTTGGGAAGCGCCGTAGGAACTAGCCCCTTCACCACACATAACAGCCTTGTTGTCGATATCCGCCAGCCATACTTTGGTACAGCAGTGTCTCTACAAACAAATGATTTTGCCGCTGTTGCCGGGGCAGGATCTGTTGCAACAGTTGGCTCTATCCCGCAAAGCGGTTATTATATAGCAACAATCAATTCGACTGGTCTAACCCATATTAGCAAAACTGGCGCGACACAATTGCGCTTGCGGTTCCTGTTGGATGATAATGATGATCTAGGCGCAGACTATCTTGCTTTCTATAGCGCCAATGCTTCGCCATCCTCTAACCGCCCTGTATTAGAGATTGTGTATTATGTACCCTGATGGTTTTGGTTCATAGCGTAAGCGCCCAGGACGGAACAGGAGGCCGCCTGACTTTGCAGAAATTGTTTGAACACATTAAACATAGTTTGTGCATCGCCAGTGTCCGACGCATGCTCAATTACGTGATTTTTAAAACTCTTTTGGACCCTATGAGGTGATTATGGCTTTTCCAATCTTAAGTGTTATTACTTTCCTTCCCTTCGCGGCGGGACTCTTCATCCTGACGCTCCCGGCGAACCGGAAGAATGAAGCCCGCGCCACAGCCCTGGCTGCTGCGGTGATTGATTTGCTGCTCTCCGCCTGGGTTTACATCCAATACCTGACGCAAAACATGACGGGCTATCAATTCATCGAAAAATACTCGTGGATTGACATTTTCCCGCTCAAGATCGCCCTGCACTTCGGCGTGGACGGTATCAGCGCTCCGCTCGTCCTGCTGACCGGCATCGTCATGTTTACCGGCGTGCTGATCTCGTGGGGCGACGACGATCCGCATGTCATGGCGGGCATCCAGGATCGCCCGCGCGAATTCTTCGCCTTCCTCTTTCTGCTGGCGGGCGGCGTGTTCGGAGTCTTCGTCTCGCTTGACCTGTTCATGCTGTTCTTCTTCTATGAGATCGCCGTCTTCCCGATGTACCTGCTCATCGCCATTTGGGGCTGGGTCAAGACCCGCGAATACGCGGCGATGAAATTGACCCTGTACCTGTTCATCGGTTCGGTGGTTGCCCTCGTCGGCGCGCTGGCCATGTACTGGGCGCAATACCAAAATACCGGCGTGCTGTCCTTCAACATGCTCGAAATGGAAAACGCCGGGTTCTCCGCCTCGTTCCAAAACCTGTGGTTTCTGCCGGTCTTCCTCGGCTTCGCGGTGCTGGGCGGTATCTGGCCCTTCCACAACTGGTCGCCGGACGGACACGTCGCCGCCCCGACCGCCGTCTCCATGTTCCACGCGGGCGTGCTGATGAAACTCGGCGCGTTCGCCGCCCTGCGCGTCGGCATCATGCTCCTGCCCGAAGGCGCAAAATACTGGTCGTGGCTCATCATGGCCTTTGCAGGAGTCGCAGTCGTGTACGGCGCATACATCGCCTACGTCCAGACCGACCTGAAATATATGATCGGTTTCTCCTCCGTCTCGCACATGGGGCTGGTCGTACTGGGCGTCTCCACGCTCAACGAAACCGGGCTGTTGGGCGCGGGCGTGCAAATGGTCTCGCACGGCGTCATGACCGCCCTCTTCTTTGCAGTCACCGGCATGATCTACGACCGCTCCCACACGCGCATGATCCCCGAACTGGGCGGCATGGCCAAAATCATGCCCTTCGCCGCCATCGGCTTCATCATCGGCGGACTCGTCTCCATGGGCATGCCCGGCTTCTCCGGTTTCGTCGCCGAATTCCCCATCTTCATGGGCGTATGGAAGGAACAATGGCTTGTGGCGGTCGTCTCCTCCATCTCCATCATCATCACCGCCGCCTATATTATGATCAACATTCGCAAAGTCTTTTTCGCCCCGCTTCCCGAAAAACTCGAAGGACACGTCGGCGACATCACCGTACTGGACAAGGTCGCCATCGCCACGCTCTGCCTGTGCATGGTCGCCATCGGGCTTTTCCCCTCCATCATGGTTCCGATGGTTGAAAACGGCGTGCGATACGTCATGAATTTGCTGGGAGGCGCATAATGTTTACGACGACGAGCTTCGCTTCCATCCTCCCGGAAATTTTGATCCTGACCATCGGGCTTTTGGTCCTCATCTGTGAGCCTTTCTGGAAGGGCGAACAGAAACGCAACGCGGGCTGGCTCACCGCAGGCGGATTACTCCTCGCCATGATCGTCAGCCTGTTATTTGGCCGCCCCGGCCAACCGACAGAAACCCTCGGCGGCATGATCCGCTTCGACGGACTGGGCTTCTTCCTCAAGATGCTCTTCATGTTCGCGGCGGCCGCCACCGCCCTGCTTTTGATGGACCACGACAAGGCGGGGAAGCGCGGCGAAGCCTACCTGCTCCTGCTTGCTTCGCTCATCGGCATGAACCTGATGTCCTCCTCCGCCGATTTGGTGATGCTGTACCTCTCCATCGAGACCGCCTCCATTCCGCTCTACATCCTCTCCGGCTTCCTCGTGGACGACGACCGCTCCACCGAAGCGGGCTTCAAATATTTCCTATACGGCACGCTTGCCTCGACGATCATGCTCTACGGTTTCAGCCTGCTCTTCGGGTTTACCGGCTCGACCGATCTATACGCCATCGCCGCCGCCTTGACCTCCGGCGCGATTTCACCCCTGCTGGCGTTTGGCGTGGCCGGGCTGGTAACCGTTGGCTTGGGATTCAAAGTTTCGATTGTCCCCTTCCACTTTTGGGCGCCGGACGTTTATGAAGGCGCGCCGACTCCGGTGGCGGGCTTCCTCTCCACCGCTTCAAAGGCTGCGGGCTTCGCCGTTATCCTGCGCCTGTTCTTCGTCGTTTTTCCCGCCTTCAGCGCCTCGTGGACAATGCTGTTTGCAATCCTCGCCGCCGTTTCAATGACCGTCGGCAACCTGCTGGCCCTGCCGCAGACGAACATCAAGCGCCTGCTGGCATACTCGTCCATTTCCCATGCCGGGTATGCCATGATCGGCGTGGTGGCGTTCAATCAACTTGGCGCGGCGAGCGTGGTCTTTTATCTCGCGGCCTATATCGCCACCAACCTGCTCGCCTTCGGTTTGGTGATGGCGTTCAGCCGCATCGCCGGGCTGGAAGACATCCGCGACTACGCGGGACTCAGCCGCCGCAACCCATTGATGGGACTGATGATGCTGTCCGCATTTCTCTCGCTGGCGGGCATGCCTCCCTTCGGCGGGTTCGTGGCGAAAGTCTTCGTCTTCGCGGCGGGCATACAGGCGAATTATGTCTGGCTGGTTGTGGTCGGCATCATCAACTCGATCATCGGCGTGTATTACTACCTGAATGTTTTGAAATTTGTGTACCTCTACCGCCTGCCCGGCGAAGATGAAACAAACCATCCGATTCCGCTGACGCGCCCATATAAAATCGCCCTCGTGGCGCTGGTTCTGGGAGTCATCGCGCTTGGCACAGTCTTCGCCCCGTTCTACAACTGGTCCGACATCGGCGCGTTGAATTTGTTCTGACCCGTACCGCAAAGTTTACTTTGCGTCGGGCGGGCAACGCAACCTGAAGGTTGCGGTACGGCGTCAGAAAACCGAATCCGACCCGTATCGCAAAGTTTACTTTGCGTCGGGCGGGCAACGCAACCTGAAGGTTGCGGTACGGCGTCAGAAAACCGAATCCGGCCCAACTTCAGGAGAGAGGCGGGCGGCGGGCAGAATCCGATTTTCAGTTTGACGCATCCCAGCCTGTCAGTTATAATCGTGCAACATGGCACAATCGGAACAAAAGGGTAAACAAATTCTGAATACCCTGCTGGTCGTGATGATCGGGCAGGTTGGTTGTTTGACCCTCATCGTAATTCTGGCGTCCGTGTTTCTCGGCTTGTGGCTGGATGGGCAATTCGGCACCAAGCCGACGTTCACGTTGATTTTGCTGATTGCAGGCATTCCGCTTTCAGTGCTGTTGATGCTGACGGTCTCGCGCAGGACGCTGGCGAAACTTCAGGAAACTAACAATAAGGAAAAGGAATAGATAAGCATGGCGGGCTTGGAAACACAAAAACGCACCCCCTGGCGGCGCTGGATCGTTCTGATTCTGATGATCGCGGGCTTTATTCTGGGAGGAATTTATGCTCCCGTTCAGCCTGAGATCACGGTTGCCGCCGAAAAGTTGATCGAAGAACCCCTGACCGAAAATTTCCTCGGTTTTGCGGGTCCTCTCTATCTTGTGAACACGCTCCCGACGCTGGCGGTGACGATCATCCTGCTGGTTTTGGTCGCGTTCTTCACCAATCGCTCAGTCAAACAGAGCGCGCGCACGGACATGGTTCCGCGCGGCATCGGCAACCTGATGGAAGCCATCGTGGAGATGCTCTACAACCTGACGGAAGGCTCCGCCGGAAAATATACGCGGATGATCTTCCCCTGGTTTGCGACCATCATGATCTACGTGTTGTTTGCCAACCTGTTGAAGTTGCTCCCCGGCTTTGAGTCCATCGGCGTGTTGCACCCGCATGGCGGCGGTCACGGCGGCGAGCTTCACGGCTGGCAGATCTACGACGCGGCATTGAGTCACGACTACATCCTCGCGCCGTTCCTGCGCGGCATCTCGGTGGATTTGAATTTCACCGCCGCGCTGGCGATCATCTCCGTGGTGATGATCCAGGTGATTGGGTTCCGCGCGCAGGGCGTCGGCTATTTGAGCAAATTCTTCAACACCCGGCGCATGTTCAAGGTTCCGTTCTTCGGAGCGATGGATTTCCTGGTCGGCTTGCTGGAGTTGATCTCGGAACTTTCCAAAATCCTCTCGTTTGCCTTCCGTCTGTTCGGGAATATGTTTGCAGGCATCGTGTTGGTTGCGGTTGTGGCCGGTTTGCTCGGCAAATTTTCCATTCTGCCCGCGATGGTCATGATGTTCGAATTGTTCATCGGCGTCATTCAAGCGTTCGTGTTCGGCATGTTGACGATGGTCTTCATGGCGCAAGCCACCCAGGGTCACGGCGAGCATGACGATCACGACTCTGCGCACGCGGAAGCGGCGCACGAAATCTAAAATTATTCAACCACCTTAAGGAGATTTGTCACATGGAAGGAACTGCTTTAATTGACGCGATGCGCCTCGTTGGCGCAGGACTGGCGATGATCGGCGCGGCGGGCGCCGGTATTGGAATCGGACTCAGCGTGCAGGGCGCGTTGACGGGCATGGCCCGCAACCCCGACACCTATGGCAACCTGTTGACCAACATGATCCTCGGCATCGCCTTCTCGGAAGCGATCGCCATCTATTGCCTGGTCATTGCGTTTCTCATGCTCTTCGGCATCGTGCCGTAACAATATTCTGGGAGCGTTGAAAAATGGAAGCATTAGGTATTAATCTTGGTCTGCTCATTGTCCAGATTATCGCGTTCACAATCGTATTCCTGACGTTGAACGCCTGGGTCTACAAACCCATGCTGGACATGATGGAGACCCGCAAGAATAAAATCGCGCAGGGGCTGGAAGATGCCCGCGTTGCCGCCGAGGCCCGCGCCGACGCCGAAAAACAGGCGGAGAAGATCATCGCCGACGCGCAGGCGCAGGCTGGCAGGACCGTCCGCGAGGCGACGGAACGCGCCGAAACGGCCGGTAAGGATGTGAAAGCCGCCGCCGCAGAGGAAGCCGCCAAGGCGCGCGAATCTGCAATTGCAGAAGCCGAACAGGAGCGCAACCGCATCCTCGGCGATCTGCGCGGACAGGTGGCCGCGCTGGCGATTGCCGCCGCCAACAAACTCGTTGGCGAAGCGCTGGACGAAAAGAAACAACACGCCCTGCTGGACGAATTCTTCTCCGGCGTGAAGTCGGGCAAGATTGTTGTGCTGGACGACGCTTCGTTCAAAGGCGAATCCGCCGAAGTGACGAGCGCCCTGCTTTTGACGGACGCTGAAAAAGCGACGGTCAAAAAAGATTTGGAATCCCGCGCCGGGGCGAAAGAAATCAACTTCCGCGTGGATCCAGGGATTTTGGGCGGGCTGGTCATCAAAATCGGGGACAAGGTGATGGACGGTTCCGTCGCCGGAAAACTTGAAGGCTTGCGCCAGAACTTGAAGTAACTTCGCCAAGAGAGCGTTGCCGCGGCAACGCTCTCTTTTTTTTTGCGGGGGCGCGGTTATCCCGGAGTCTGACGACTCCAGCCGCCGGGTGTATTCATTCCCTGTCCGCGGCGGCTCACGCAGGGACGTTGATAATATTTGCAAACCCGCCCTTGATTACAGGGATTTAATACTTTACAATTGCGGGCATTAACAACCTAAGAAGACCTGAGTGAGGTGAAACCGTCATGAACGAGAAACACATTCAACAGGTACTTGAGATCGAAAAGCAGGCGCAGGAAATTCAAGAACAGGCAAAACGCGAAGCCCAGGAAATCCCTGTGAGGGCCGAGCAGGAAGCCCAGGCGTTGATCGCCAAAGCCAAAACCGAAGCGCATGAGGAAGCGCGCAAGATACTTGCGGAGGCGCAGAAGGGCGGCGTGGAACCCGGCGCGGAAGGCGAAGCCTCGAGCGGCGATTTCGAAGCGTCTGCAAGGAAGAACTTCGACAAGGCGGTGGCTTTCGTATTGGAACGCGTCATCGGCAGGGCCTGACCCATGTCTGGCGGCGTTTTCGGTTATGCGGCGCTGAGCACGCGGGCGCGGGCAATGTACTCCGATCTGTTTTCTCCGCAGGATGTCGCGCGCCTGGGAGACGCGCCCGATTTCCCTTCACTGGTGGGCGCGCTGAAAGGCACGCCCTACGGAAAATATATCTCCGGGCTGAAGGATGGCGAAATGACGCCACGGCGCGTCATCCATCAGATCCGCACCCGGCTGGCTGATTCCTACTCCAGCGTCATTCAGCAAGCCCCGGGCGACACGCGCCCCCTTGTTCGACAACTCTTTCGCTATTTTGAAGTGGGGAATCTCAAAGCCGTCCTCCGCAGTATTTCAACCGTATCTTCGTGGAATTCCGACCTGCCCGCCTGGGAGCGCGTGCGCGAGGTCCTGTTTCCGTTTGGCGCGTTCGAGTCCATCCCGGCGCAGGCGATGGTGGAAGCCGGAAACGTGCCCGCCGCGGTGGAACTTCTGCGCGGCACGCCCTACGAGACCGCGATATCCTTCGCCATGAAGCGCTACTCCGCCGAGCAGAATCTCTTTCCGCTGGAGGTGGCGCTCGACCTGGACTATTGGCGCAATTTGTGGGGCGAGGTCAAGAACCTGCAAAACAAAAAAGACCGCGACATGGCCGGGAAACTCATCGGCTCTCTGCTTGACCTGAATAATTTAATGTGGGTCATTCGCTATAAAACCTACCACAACCTTTCCGAAGAGGAATTGATCAATTACACCCTGCCGTTCGGCTATCGCGTCAAGGACGAGGATATTCGCTCCATCGCCGCGGGCGCGGATATCGCCGCCGTGATCTCGCGCGTCCACCCGGACATTCCCGACGTCAACGCGCTTCTTGAACGACCCCAAAGCGGGTTGCCCAAACTGGAACTTTTACTCAAGCAGAGAGTGATGCGGCAATGCGTCTCGGCTTTCATCGGCGACCCGTTCCATATCGGGCTTCCGCTGGCATACCTGCTGTTGAGCGATTTTGAGATCCAGGACCTGGTCGTGTTGATCGAAGCAAAATACTCAAAACTGGCGGACGCGGAATATCGCCCCCTGTTGTTGAAGACGACATTGATTCAATAGCGGCTGTGCCGCAAACTTCAGTTTGCAATATTGCGCAAAATTTTCGAAAATATGGCGAGCCGCGTCAGGCAGTAGAACAATCTTATTCCGGCGCTCTCCCTGCGGAGAGACAATGTTATTTGGAGATGCCATGTTATTTCCGAAACAGATGTCCGAAGTTGAGTTGATCGTGCCTTCCAAGGATTTGGTGGCTGTGGCGAAGGCGTTGAGCGGGTACGGCGTATTTCATCAGGTGGATAGCGCCAACCTGGGGCTGGACAGCCTGGGACCGAACACGTGGCAGGAGAAAGCGGGGATATACGCTTCGCTCGAACGCCGGGTCCAGTCCATTTTGCAGACGGTGGGTTTGACGGAGGAATACCCCGACAAGCGGGATATCGATTCGGTGGCGGATTTGGGCGCCGCTCAGGCGGAAGTGGATCGGATCGAGGGAGCGGTTCGGGGCGTGAGCGACAAGTTATCGGCGGAGAAGAAGCGTCTCGAATTGCTGGAGAGTCAACTCCGTCAGATCGAGCCGATTGCCGATGTGAATATCGAGGTTGGGGCGTTGGGGAAATCCGCTTATATGTATTCGATCCTGGGCGTGGTTCCGGCGGCGAACATCAGTCGTTTGCGCACCAGCCTGTTGCGAGTCCCGCATGTGTTCTTCATCCTGCGCGAAGACGCGCAGAAGCCGGTGGTGTGGATTTTGGGCCCGCGCAGTAATTCCGATGTGCTGGAACGCGCGGCGAAGAGCGCCTATCTCAACCCGTTGAGCCTGCCGGAGGAATTCGGCGGCACGCCGGAACAGATTACGGCGACGCTGGAGCGGGAGATTGAGGCTTCCAAGAAGAAGATCGTGAATCTCGAGACCGACCTGGCGCGCCTGGGCGGTTCGCATAAAGGGCAGTTGCAAAAATTGCTTTGGGACGTTCATATCAGCCGCGTTATGGCGGATGCGATTGTGCGTTTCGGTCAACTGCGGCATACCTATGTGGTGGTGGGCTGGGTTCCGACAGCCGACCTGGAGGGATTGACCGCGCGCCTCAAGGAGGCTTCGCGCGAGATTTTGATCGAGACGACCGACACCGGGCGTTCGGGGCATCACGCGCATGTGCCGGTGGCGCTGGCGCAGAATAAATGGCTTAAGCCGTTCCAGTCTCTCGTCGGCACGTATGGACATCCCAGTTATGGCGAACTCGACCCGACCCTGCTGGTGGCCTTCACCTTCCCGCTTTTGTACGGCGCGATGTTTGGCGATCTCGGTCAGGGATTGTTGATGATGACCCTGGGTCTTTTGGCGCACAACAAGATCTTTCTCAAAGGACTGCAGAGTCTCGGCTTGCTCTTTGCCTATTGCGGCGCGTCGGCGGCGGTCTTTGGGTATTTGTACGGCAGTATCTTCGGGTTCGAGGGACATCTTGTCGAGGAATACCTCCACTTCCACTTCGAGCCGACCTGGATCAGCCCGATGGAGGACATTCTGAACGTGTTGAGCATCGCCATTGACGTCGGAATTGTCATCCTGATCTTCAGTTTCCTGTTGAGCATGTTCAATAACATTCGTTCGCGGGACTGGGCGCACCTGCTCTTTGGGCATACGGGCGTCGCCGCTTTCCTGTTCTATCTGTGCTTTCTGGCGCTGGTGTTCGGCGGTTTCTTTGGCTCCACGGCGCTGGCCCCGAAGATCGCCGTCGCCCTCTACAATCTCCCGATTCCCTTTACGCCCCTGCTGGCTGTGTTTGGTTTCTTCGTCATGTTCGGCGGCTTCTTCCGCAACATGGTGGAGGGTCACACGTTGATCGAGGGACGGGGCATCGGCGGGTTTGGCATGTTTCTCGTCCAGTCGGTGATGGACCTGGTGGAGACGGGCATCAGCATGTTGAGCAATACGCTATCGTTCATCCGCGTGGGAGCGTTTGCGGTGGCGCACGGCGGGTTGAGCCTTGCCATCTTCGCGCTGGCGGGCGAGGAGCCGACGCCCGGATTCTGGGTCACCATCGTCCTCGGCAATCTGTTCATCATCGGCTTTGAAGGTCTGATCGTTTATATCCAGACCATGCGCCTGCATTACTACGAAATTCTCGGCAAGTTCTTCCACGGCGGCGGGTTGCAGTTCGAGCCGCTGAAGTTGACTCCCTCGGAAGAGGAGGCGTAGCCGCGACCATTGAAGAAACGCATCTTTCGAATCAATCCTGTTCGTAAATTCATCCAATAAAAGGAGATAAACAATGTTCCTGCTATTCGCTGTCTTGGTCGGCTTGATCCCGGTCATCCCCGCTGTGATCTATCTGCTTCAGAACGGAAAGTCCAGCCCCGCTCAGGCGGTTTCGCGCATGGTCAACGGATTCAACGCGTTCAACTTTCTGGTCGGCATGTTTGCCGCCGGGCTGGCGCTGGTCTGGTTCGCCTCGCCCACGTCCGTAATGGCGGCGGGGGCGGCGCAGGAGGCGGTTGTGGATCAATACGCCACGCTGGCGGCGGCGCTTTCCACCGGGCTGGCATGTATCGGCGCGGGCATTGCGGTCGGCAACGCCGGGGCGGCGGCGGTCGGCGCTACTGCGGAAAAACCCGAATCCTTCGGGCGCGCGCTCATCTTCGTGGGCCTTTCCGAAGGCATCGCCATCTACGGCTTGATCATCTCCTTCCTCATCCTTTAGCGACATGAAAATCCTGGTCATCGGACATCCGGATGCCGTGCTTGGGTTCTCGCTGGCGGGCGTGGGCGGCATTGTCGCATCCACTGCCGACGAGGTCAACAAGGCGCTGGATGAAGCGCAAGCCAGCAAAGACATCGGCATTGTGCTTGTCACCCAGGAGGCGGCGGCGACCATCCCTGCGCGCATGGAGCATCTCAGCCTGCGGAGCGCCATCCCGCTGGTGGTCGAGATTCCCTCGCGCGGCGGAGCGCCCGAGGGTCAGGCGTCGCTTGGCGATATCGTCCTGCGGGCGATCGGCATTAAGTTGTAGAGAAGAGACTTGACAGATTTAAAGACACCTGTCGGGCCTGGAGTTGCAGCGTTATGAAAACTGTAGAACAAGACATCGAGTTGCTGGCGCGCGCGATCATGACCGAGGCGCGGGATGAAGCCGACCGCCTGCGCGCCGAGGCGCGGGAAAAGGCGGAAGCCATCCGCAAGCGCGCGCAGGAACAGGCCGCGGCGGAACGAAAGTCCATCCTCGACCGCGCAAAGGAAGACGCGGAGCGTCTGCGCAGTCAATCCTCGGCGACATCCATGCTCAAGGCGCGCTCCCGGCAATTGGAACAGCGCGAGAAGATATTGAACGAAGTCTTCGCGGAAGCCCGCAAACGACTGGAGGCTGTGAAGCAACGCCCCGACTACGGCGAGATTGCCGCCATGCTGGCGCGCGAAGCCCTGACGCAATTGAACGCCTCCGAAGCGGAAATCCGCGCCGATGGGACGACCCAGAAAGCCTTAAAACTTGACGACCTTGCCCGGGAACTGAACGGAAAATTTTCCCCCGGCAAACCGCTTGAGGAAGGCTCCGGCGTATCGGTGAACGCGGCGGGCGGAAAACTCCATTACGATAACACGCTCGAAACCCGCTTGAACCGCCTGCAAGGCTCCCTGCGTTCCTCGGTGTACAAGCTATTGATGGGAGAAAACGTATGAGCGAACAAGTCGGAACGATCACCTGGATCAGCGGGCCCGTCGTCCGCGCGCGCGGCTCCAGGCATGTGGGTATGCTCGAACTGGTGGAAGTGGGCGACGAGCGGCTTGTGGGCGAAGTCATCGGCCTCAAGGGCGACCAGATGACCGTGCAAGTGTACGAAGAAACCTCCGGGATGCAGACCGGCGCGCCAATCTACGGCACGGGGCTCCCGCTTTCGGTGGAACTTGGACCGGGCCTGATCCAAAGCATCTACGACGGGGTGCAGAGACCGCTTCCCCTGATCGAAGAGGCGGTTGGTTCCTTCATCACCCGCGGCGCCCGTTTTGATTCGATCAACCGCGAGAAAAAATGGAAGTTCACGCCGAAGGTCAAAGTGGGGGATGAGGTCAAAGGCGGGGCGGTTCTCGGCGTGGTGATGGAGACGGATACCTTCGAGCATCGCATCATGCTTAACCCGGACGATTCCGGCTCCATCAGCTGGATCGCGCCTGTGGGCGAATATACGGTGGACGAGCCGATTGCCAAAATAAAAACGGGCAAAGAGGAAAAAACGGCGACGATGCTTCAACGCTGGCCCGTGCGGCGCGCGCGTCCGTTTGTGAGCCGGCGCGGCGCGAACATTCCGCTCATCACCGGGCAGAGAATCCTTGACACGTTTTTCCCGGTCGCCAAAGGCGGCGCGGCGGGCATCCCGGGACCTTTCGGGTCGGGCAAGACCGTCACCCAGCACAGCATCGCCAAATGGGCCGACGCGGAAGTCATCGTCTACATCGGATGCGGCGAACGCGGCAACGAAATGACCGAAGTGTTGCAGGAATTCCCGCACCTGATTGACCCGCGCACAGGCAACCCGTTGATGGAACGCACGGTTTTGATCGCCAACACTTCCAACATGCCGGTGGCGGCGCGCGAAGCCAGCATTTACACGGGCATTACGATCGCGGAGTATTACCGCGATATGGGCTATCATGTCGCGCTCATGGCGGATTCCACCTCGCGCTGGGCGGAGGCGTTGCGCGAAGTTTCGGGCCGCCTCGAGGAAATGCCCGCGGAGGAAGGTTATCCCGCCTATCTCGCCGGGCGCCTGGCGGAGTTTTACGAACGCGCAGGCTATGTGGATACCCTGAACGGCGCGCAGGGATCGGTCTCCATCGTCGGGGCGGTTTCGCCCCCCGGCGGCGACTTCTCGGAGCCGGTGACCCAGCATACCAAACGCTTCATCCGCTGTTTCTGGGCGCTGGATAAATCGCTCGCTTCGGCGCGTCACTTCCCCGCCATCAACTGGCTGGATAGTTACAGCGAATATCTCGAAGACGTGGGCGCCTGGTGGCGCGAAAAGACCGGCAAGGATTGGCTGGCGATGCGCAACCGCGCCATGGAATTGTTGAGCGACGAGGCGCGTCTTTCGCAGATTGTCAAACTGGTCGGGCCTGATGCGCTTCCCTACACCGAGCGCATGGTGCTGGAAACCACCCGCCTCATCCGCGAGGGCATTCTCCAGCAAAACGCCACGGAAGCCGTGGATGCCTACTCCTCGGTGGAAAAACAGATCCGCCTGCTCGAACTTGTGCTTTACTTCCACGAGCGCGGCATGGCCATCGTCAAACGCGGCGCGCCGATCAATCTCATTCACGACCTGCCGGTGGTGGACACCATCATCCGCGCCAAGTCCTCCGTCACGAACGAAGAGATGCACAAATTCGACGACATTCAAAAACAGATTGACCAGCAGATGGGTCAATTGGATGCGGAGTACAGATCATGAGCGAAGTCACAGTACAAGGCGGTCAGGAAGTCGTTGGCGTCGGGCGAATCGAAGGACCTATTTTGGTGGTCGAGGGCGGAACGAACGTCCGCTACGATGAAGTGGTCGAAATTCAGGACTCGCGCGGACAGATCCGCCGCGGGCGCGTGCTGGAAGTGGGAGAGGGTTTCGCCGTGGTTCAGGCGTTTGCCGGTTCCACAGGCTTGTCCATTGACGGGACCCGCATCCGCTTTTTGGGCAGCGCTTTGCACATCCCGGTCGCCGAAGAAATGCTCGGGCGCATCTTCGACGGCTTGGGGACTCCGATTGACGGCGGCCCCGAACCGCTGACGGACACCTACCGCGACGTAAACGGACAGCCGATCAACCCCACGGCGCGCATCTATCCCCGCGACTACATCCAGACCGGCATCTCGACGATTGACGGCGTGAATACGCTTCTGCGCGGGCAGAAACTTCCGCTGTTCTCCGGCGCGGGATTGCCGCACGACCAACTCGCGGCTCAGATCGTGCGTCAGGCGACTCTTGGAAAGGTGGCGGGCGCGCCTCCCTCAGAGAGCGAGGAATTCGCCATTGTCTTTGCGGCGATGGGCGTCAAGAACGACGTGGCGGATTATTTCCGCAGATCGTTCACCGAAAGCGGCGCGTTGACCCGCGTGGCGATGTTCCTCAACCTGGCGGACGACCCGCCGGTCGAGCGCATCGTCACCCCGCGCGCGGCGTTGACCCTCGCCGAATACCTTGCCTACGACCTTGAAAAACATGTGCTGGTGGTGTTAACCGACATGACCAACTACGGCGAAGCCCTGCGCCAGATCTCGAACGTGCGCGGCGAAGTGCCGAGCCGCAAGGGGTATCCCGGCTATCTCTACAGCGACCTCGCTTCGATGTATGAACGAACCGGGCGCATCCGCACCAGCAAAGGCTCCATCACGCAGATTCCGATCCTGACGATGCCCAACGACGACATTACGCACCCCATGCCCGACCTGACCGGCTACATCACCGAAGGACAGATTGTGCTGGGGCGCGAACTCTACTTCGCGGGCGTGTACCCGCCTGTGGCGGTGTTGCCGAGCCTCTCGCGTTTGATGAAAGACGGCATCGGCAAGAACCGCACGCGCGACGATCATCCGCGCTGGGGCGCGCAATTGTATGCGGCGTATGCCCGCACGCAGGATGTGCGCGCGCTGGCTTCCGTGATCGGCGAGGAAGAACTCTCGGAAGTGGATCAAAAATATCTCAAGTTCGGGCGCGCCTTCGAGCGGGAATTCGTCAACCAGAGTTTCACTGAAAATCGCACCATTGAGCGCACGCTGGAGATCGGCTGGAAACTGCTTTCGATCCTGCCAAAGAAGGAACTCACCCGCGTCACGCTCGACGAGATTGCGCAATACTACAGGGGAGACGATGCCGCAAATTAACATTGCCCCCACCCGCACGAACCTGATCCGCCTCAAGAAGGAGTTGCGTTTTGCGAAGGAGGGATATGAAATCCTCGACCGCAAGCGCGAAGCCCTGACCGGCGAACTGGTGCGCGTGGCGAAGGAAGCCGACGCTCTTCAAAAGGAAGTCTGGGCGCTGTTGAAGAAAGCCTACGACTCGATGGAAAAGGCGCGCCTGGTGATGGGCTCGGACCATGTTGAGTGGGCGGCGCTGGCGGTGAACAAAACGGTCGAAGTCCAGTTGCGCCTGCGCGGCGTGATGGGCGTGGCGCTCCCGCAGATCGAAGCGGTGGGCGAACCGCCCAAACTTCCCTACAGCCCGGGCGACACCTCCGCCGTGCTGGATGAAGCCAGCGACTCCTTCCGCGAAGTGTTGTTGCGCATCCCGCAACTCTCCATGCTGACAGCGGCGGTCTGGCGGCTCGCCAACGAGTTGAGGAAAACGCAGAGGCGCGTCAACGCGCTCCAGCATATTTTCATTCCGCAGTACAAACATCAGATCGAATTCATCGTCAGTTCGCTGGAGGAACGCGAACGCGAGGAGACCTTCCGCTTGAAGTGGTTGAAGACCAAAATGACGAAGGCGACTGTCGAGTGATAAAATAAGACAGATCAATATAATCCATAACGAGGTGATGTCATGAATATCGCTGTGTTGGGTTCGGGAGAGGTGGGGCGGACGATCGGTTCAAAGCTTGTGCAACTGGGTCACGAGGTCATGATGGGCTCGTGGGAGGAAGCCAACCCCGAGGCTGTCGCCTGGGCAAAGCGGGAAGAGCGCAACGCCCTGTTCGGCACCTTTGCCAACGCGGCCGCTTTCGGCGACATCGTCTTTAACTGCACGCGCGGTTCCGTCTCGCTCGACGCGCTGTATGCCGCCGACGCGAAGAATCTGCGGGGCAAGATTCTGATAGACACATCCAACCCGCTGGATTATTCAGACGAAAAACACTGGAAGCTGATCGTTTCGAACACCGATTCGCTCGGCGAACAGATCCAGCGCGCCTTCCCCGACACTTTCGTTGTCAAGACCCTTAACACCGTCCATAACACCGTCATGGTGGACCCGGACAAACTGGTGGAGCGCACCGACATTTTTGTCAGCGGCAACAGCGCGGAGGCGAAGAAAAAGGTGACGATGATTCTGCAAAGCTGGTTCCACTGGAAACACGTCATTGACCTGGGCGATATATCCACCTCGCGCGCGGTCGAGATGTACACGCTTCTGTGGCGCAGTCTGCGTCTGGCAACCGGCGCGCACCGTTTCAACATCAAGATCGTGTCGGCGTAGATTAAGGCCCGGAATCGAAAGTCCCCCGACTTTCGGGCAAAATCCGAAGATTTTGCCAAAGGATTTTGGCGATACAATTGCCAAAATCCTTTTTTATTGCGCGGATTCGCGACGTTCCGGCGCGCAAATGACGCTTGGAAAATAAGTTATACTATCGCGCAACGCGGAAAAATATGAAGACGCTGAAGCCCCTGACCGAGAAAATAAAGGAATTAAACGCCAACGCTTTATCGGATATATACGCTGGTTTGGCGGTTGCGCTGATTGTCTCAATCGTTACGGTTCTTTCACGCTTTGGCTGGATCGGCGTTCTTGCAACTGTGGGGTTAATTGCGCTGTTGTTGGTTTTGTTCGTCCTGCGCTACCAGCCCAAACGCGCGGTCCGGCTCGAAGAAGGCGGCGCGACGACTGGCAATCTGCCTGCGCGGGGGCGATTGGTCGGGCGCAAGGATGAAATCAAAAGACTGTTTGAAGGATTGAATTCGAGCTATCCGATAATTTACGTTGTCGGAGAAGCCGGCATTGGCAAAACGTCGCTGGCAAGGGAGATCGGGTGGCTGGTCAAGGACGGGGGCAGCCGGTTTCGATATGTCGTCTGGCTTGAAGACCATGACGGCGATTTGACGGGCGACGAGTTGTACCAAACCATTATTGCCATTTGGGGAGAGACCCGCTTAAAAGAGTTGAACCCCGCGGAATTGCGTATTGAACTGATGAGACTGCTTCAAGAAAAGCCCACGTTGATAATTATTGACAATTATGACACCGTGGTTGACAGGTCCGTCATTGAATTTGCGCGGCGTGTTCCCGCCCCCGCAAGCAAAACGATTGTCACCAGTAGAAAGATGGAAGATTGGCAGGACGGCTGGGTGGTGAAAATCGGAGATTTGCCCGCCGGCGATTGTAAAATAATCGCGCAGATGGAGACGGAGCGATCCGGCGAAAATCTGCCTTCGTTGGACAGTCCGATATTCAGGGAAATCATTGAGTTTTCCGGGGGGAGTCCGTATCGTTTAAGAGCGTTAATGGGAAGGCTGATGCTGGGAGCGCCGCTGTCGGATGCCGACAGGCGCGGGGCGATTGAACTGCTCGAGCCATGGTGGACCGCGTTGCGCGACGACCCTGCCGCAAAAAAAACGATCATGGGCATATGTCTTTTTCAGGCGCATCCGTCCGCGCCGGAGTTGATGAAGGCGACCGGGTTGAACGCCGAGGAGATCGCTTCCGGCGCGGAGCGGCTGAGTAAAACCCTGATGATCGAAGTCAGGCATGACGCCCACGACATGCAGGCGCGCTATGCCGCGCACGCCCGCACCCGCTCTTTTGTCCTGGAAAAAATATTGGGCGCGGACGAATTTTCCCGCGAGTTGCTGGAAAGAACGTCTGTGTTGATCGAGGAATACGTGGAGGAAAACGGGGGGGTGAGAAACTGGAACGGCTATAAACGACTGAACGATTACTTTCAAACCATTCGGATTATTTTCAAATGGGCGGACGGGGGGCCCGACCCGGTCAACAAAAGGCGGGTTGTAAAAATCTGGAGGATGATAGATCACTTCCTCAGCGTTCGCGCCAACCTGGACGAATATATTGAATTGGGCGGATTCGTGTTGCAATGCGCCCGGGACCTGGGAGATGAATCTGCGGCAACTGCCGTCAAGGTGGAGTTGTTGGGTTGGGCATATTTGACGAAAGCGCGCCGCGCAAACCTGCCCGACATTGAGAGGGAGAACCTGCTGGCGTCCGCTGAGGCGTTGATTTTGGAGGGGCTGGCGTTCTACCAGGCGGATGGGGACGTTCATGGCGCGGGCGTTTCTTATAAGTACCTGGGAAGCCTGGCAAAATTGCGCGGCGATTATACAAAAGCGGGGGATTATTGGAAACAGTCGCTCCAGAATTTCGAATCCGGCAAGGGTCTCTACGATTTTGGAACAATTCTCAGCGAAATGGGCGACGCGGCGTATCGGCAGGGCGACCATAAGAAGGCAATTGAAATCCACAAAAGGCGGCTGATATTTGCGGAGGCGCTGAACGACCCGGAGGGCATATCCGTCGCCATGTATAATTTGGGGAACGTATTGAAGGATATGGGGAGAGGTTTCGAGGCGGAACGCCATTATGAAAAAGCTTTGAAATTCGCGGCTGACGCTTCGCGTTTCGATATCGTCGGCGCCAGTCAATACCAATTGGGCGCGGCATGGCGAAAAAGATGGGAGATCGTCCGGGCTGATGAAATGACGCGGCGGGCAATCGTCACTTTTGAAAACAACACCGGCATCGTTTCCCGGGAACTGCTCGATCTCTCCGCAGAACTGGAGGTTCTGATGCGCGCATGGAAGACGCCGCACGGGCGCGTGAAGATTTGGATTAGGAAACTCCTGGCGACACCGGTTTTAAAAAAACGATAAACTGGCATGAATTCTCGATTCTCGATTGATACCCGCACGTTGCGGCGCGGCGACACGTTTGTCGCCATCCGGGGCGAAAAATTCGACGGACATGATTTTCTGGAAGCGGCGGTAAAACAGGGGGCGACTCGTTTGATCGTTGACCGGGCTGACGCCACGCGAAGCGTTCCAACTTCAAGCGTCGAAGTCGCGCGGGTGGAGGATTGTCTGACGTACCTGGCTTGGGAGGCGCAGAAACGGCTGGACGATCTTCAAACGCAGGTGATAGCGATCACCGGCTCTGTGGGAAAAACAACGACAAAGCGGGCGGTTGTTGCGACTCTCGACCGGGTTTTTGACGTCGTGACGCCGACCGGCAACTTGAACACCCTTTTGGGGGCGTCGCTGACCGTATTGAACGAAATAACCCGCCCGAATCAGAAATTTATCGCTGAAGTGGGCGCGTATCAACGCGGGGATATAGTCAACTTCTGCAAATGGATCAAACCCTCGATTGCCGTCGTGACCAACGTCCAGCCGGTTCATCTCGAAAGAATGGGTTCGCTGGATAACATTGCCCTTGCCAAGGGCGAACTGGTGGACGCCTTGACCGAGCAGGGAGTCGCCTGCTTGAATCAGGACGATTTGCGGGTTGCGGAAATGCGCCTTCGCTGTAAGGGGCGGGTGATTTCTTATGGAAGCGACTCTGCGGCGGATATTAATCCGTCCCATATTAAAGTTGACGTTCCCCTGCTTGGAGGGTATCGAATAAGCACAGCGATGGCGGCTTACGCAGTCGGCGTTGCGCTTGGTCTCGACGATGAGACGATCAATGCGGGTTTGAGCGGTATCCGCCCGGAGAAGGGGAGACTCAACCTGCTGCCGGGAAGGAACGACGCGGTCATCATAGACGACACTTATAACGCGTCTCTCAGTTCGAGTCTGGAAGCGTTGGACGTATTGCGACAACGAAAAGGATCGCGCAAGATAGCCATTATGGGCGATATGTTGGAACTGGGCGCGACGGAGGAGGAGGCTCATAGCCGGGTCGTAAATGCCGCCTTGGAGGGCGCAGATGTGGCGATCTTTGTCGGCGCCCGCATGAGAAGCGCGGTTCTTCGCCGACATTTGGCGGAAGAGGACTCCCGGGCTTGTTTTTCAAATCAGGCTGATGCTCTTGCCTCCCTTTCCAGGATTTTTACCCCGGCGTCCGGCGATGTCATCCTTGTGAAAGGTTCTGCGGGAATGCGAATGGAAAATATTGTCGAGGCTTTGCTTGCTTCAGACCTGAAACCGGCTGAAGTGTTGGTGCGCCAGGAAAAAAGCTGGAAGACAAAAGAACCGGAGAGCGTTTAAAAATGTTGCTGAGGGAGATCGTTTCAGACTTGAGCGTCATGGATGCAGAGAAGGTCGGGTCGTTGGATGTCGAGATTTCCGGCATCGCCGAAGACTCGCGCCTGATTGCCCCCGGAAATCTTTTTGTTGCAATACCCGGCGAAGAAACGGACGGACATCGGTTTATCCGGCAGGCTTTGGAGCGCGGCGCGGCGGCTGTTGTCGGGCAAAGGGAGGGGATTGATTTGGGAGGGCGGACGCCTTATCTTCGCATTGCGGATCCAAGAAAAGACCTGGCAACCATGGCTGCCCGATTTTATGGCTTTCCCGCCTCCAGGCTTGGGATGATCGGCGTGACGGGGACCGACGGGAAGACCACCACCACGACCTTGATCCATTCAATTCTATCCGCTGCGGGGAAAAAAGCGGGCATGGTTTCGACCGTCGGCGCGGTCATTGATGGAAGGACTGTTGATATCGGGGTGCATGTGACCACGCCCAACGCCGTTCAGATGCAGGCGTTTCTTGCCGACATGCTTTCCCGCGGGAGTGAATATGCCGTCGTTGAAGCCACCTCCCACGCTCTGAGTCAGCATAGGGTGCGTCACTGTTATTTTGATACAGCCGTGATCACCAATGTGACGCGCGAACACCTCAATTACCACCGCACTTACGAGGAATATCTATCCGCCAAATCCTTGTTGTTTCGCGGGTTGAGCGAAGAATCTTCCGTCAAGCCCGGAATGCCCCGGACGGCGATATTGAACAAGGACGATAAATCTTACGATCTTCTTTCGCGAATCCCTGCCGATATGAAGTATTCTTACAGCCTGCGCGAGGACAGCAGGGCGGATTTTCGCGCGAAAAACCTGCGGATCATGCGCGATTCGACATCCTTCGACGCTTTGACGCCGGATGGCGCATTGCAGATTACCCTGTCGCTTGTGGGCGCGCATAACGCGAGCAACGCCTTAGCCGCAATGGCCGCCTGTTACTCTCTGCGCCTGCCCGTCCAGGCGATTATTGACGGGCTTTCCGCGCTGAAGTCGGTCAGCGCGCGGATGCAAAAAATCGAGCGGGGGCAGGGTTTTCTGGTGTATGTGGATTACGCCCACACCCCGAATGCGATCGAAAATGTGCTGAAATTTGCCCGCACAGTGACCGGCGGCAGGGTCATCCTTGTTTTTGGACTGTCGGGAGGTTTAAGGGATGTGGAAAAACGCCCGCTCATGGGCGAGATCGCCGGGAAACTCTCCGATAAAATCGTCATTACGGCGGTGGACGGGTATTCGCAGGACGTCGGCGATATCCTGGATGAAATTGCGGCAGGTTGCGAGCGGGTCAATCGCGCGCGGAACGTGGATTTTTGGTGCGTTCGGGAAAGACGCGAGGGCATTTGGCGCGGAATCGAGATGGCTGAGCCGGGGGATATTGTGATTGTTGCAGGGAAAGGGCACGAAGACTCCATTGCCCGCGGCGGGGTCGAACAGGCATGGGATGAAGTCGCAGTCGTGAAGGATTGTATTGATCGAAAATTAAAAACTTCCGGTAAGGTGAACAGGTAAATGAACGATATTGCTTCGCGCGTTTTATATTTTGCAAGGGAATTTTCCGGGATCCCAAATTCGCCGTTTTTATACGGGCCCGTATTGACTAAAATCATGGCGTTATTGGACGAATGGAGCATCCCTGAAATCTCCCGGACGAGCAGTCGTTCGCACGGCGTATTCTGGATGGATGAGTTCGCCTTGTATGTGCACTTTCGCAGGGGCAGGGCTTGTCGTCCGCTTTTGATCGACTCGCATCTCGATCACCCCGGTTTTGTTTTCAACTCCCAGGGCAACGGTTTTGGGTTTGGCAGCCTCGGTTTCAAAAGAATTGCCGGGCTGTTGAAGAAGCACGGCCATATTGATCTAAGAATATACAACCCAAAAGGCGAATTTACCGGGCTGGCGCCGCTTACCGGCATGAACGGTTTCAACGCCCGCCTCGAACCCGAGAGGCGGATCGAGAATAACTCACACGGCATGTGGAACGTCCCGGATTTTGAACTTCAGAACGATAAATTGCTGATGTATTCCGCCGATAATATGATCGTCACCGATGTCATGTTGGCGTTGATAGAGCAGATCGCGCTTTCGCCCGCCCAATTTCCCGACCTGGATGTAACCTTTGTCTTTACGTTTCTTGAGGAGGTGTTCGAAGCCTCGGCTGCCGGAATTGCCATGCGCGGACGGATGCCCATTGGCAGGCTGGATTCGAATTGGTCGGTCATTGTGCTTGAATCCATGGAGCCGGTGGCGCTTACCGGCAAGGAGCGAAAATTTGACGGTTCATCGTTGAAAGGCTTGCGGCTTGAAGAGGATGCCGACGCTGTGGATTTTCGTCAGCCTGGAGGGCGGGTTTCCTCCATTTACAAAACGCTGGACCTGCCCTTGCCGGGACCCGACCTGGGCGTTGCTATAAAAGTTAACGACATGGATTGCGTATATGGCTATCAATTTCCCGGGCAACCCAACTTGTCGGAGGAACTTTTGCTTGCGGCTGCCCGGCGGGTTTCTCCGGTTTTTCAACATACTGTTTTTGGCGGCGCGTGCAATGGAACGGCATTTTCTTTATATGGGTTGACTGGAAACATTGCCACGCTGTCCGTTCCCAATCCCTTGAAACATAATATCGGTAAAAATGGCGAGATTGTCCCCGAGGAGGTCCGCCTGTCTGATGTGGCGGCGGCGGGCAATATCATGCTGGATGTGTTGATGCGAAGCGGCGAGCCAGTCTCAGGCGGCGGCGCGGGGTTGGCGAGACGCTTGAAAGAAACAGACTTGACTCCCGACCCAAAAACAGCACGAAGGTTAAAGGCTGAAAGAAGCGCCATCGCATGGGGCGCCAGGGCAAGGCTGAAGGGACAAAGATATTTTCACGATAATTTCGTCGAATTTGTGCTTGACAGGTCGCGCGCGGCGTTTTCACGGATAAGAGAAGCGGTTGAGGCGCGGCTGGGCTGAAATGGAAATACAACGCGTTACATTAACGGGCAAACACGTCCGTCTTGAGCCGTTGGGCGAACAACATATCGCGGAACTTGCGGAGATCGGCAGGGGGCACGATTTTTGGAAGTTCATGCTCTACGGCGAAATGAACACCGAAACAGACTTCCGCCGTTTTGTGGAAGACCTGCTTGCCCGCGAGAAAAAAGGGACCGACCTGCCCTTTGCCGTCATTCATCTCGCCTCGGGGCGCGTTGCCGGTTCGACCCGCTACCTGAACATTGACCGCGCCAATCGCGGGCTGGAGGTGGGCGGCACCTGGTACGGGCCGGAATTTCAGCGCACGGCTGTCAACACGGAATGTAAACTTCTCCTATTGACACACGCCTTCGAGACGCTCAACATCATCCGCGCGCAGATCAAAACGGATTCGCTCAACATTCGTTCGCAGAAAGCCATCGAACGCATCGGCGCGGTGAAGGAGGGGACGCTTCGCAATCACATGATCCTGCCGGATGGGAGAATCCGCGATTCGGTGTTTTATTCGATCATTGATTCGGAATGGCCCGGAGTGAAAAGGAAACTGGCGGAGATGTTGGCGCTACGGGACGGGGGATGAAAGCAAGCCCGCTTTAGCGGGGTTTGTAGGAGTAGCGCGGGGGTTTATCCCCGCGCGGGGATGCGGCGTGGAAAAAATTCGATGGGTAGAATCCGCCTGCGGCGGGGCGCGGGGATGCGGCGTGGAAAAAATTTGATGGGCAGAATCAACCCCCGGCGGGGGAGGAGGCGGCGCTTCGGCGGCCGCTCAACCGGTTGAGCAGGATCAAGCCGAGGACGCTGATCGAGCCGATGACGAATCCTCCAACCCAAATGGATTGGGGCGAGACGACATCATTGAGAAAGCCGCCGATGAGCGGGGCCAGCATGCGCGAGATTCCCCAGCCAAACCAGTAAAGACTCATGTATCTCCCGCGCATATCTTCGGGCGAAATATCCGCCACATATTTGCTGGCGGTCGGGACGACGGTTAGTTCCCCGAAAGTGATGACGACCATGCTGACCCAAAAGCCCCAGAAGCCGCTTGCAAGCGCCACACTGCCCACGCCGAGCGCGTAAAGGAGCATCCCCGTTGCGAGGACCGGCAGGGTTTTATACCTGCGGGTGACGTTGGTGACGGCGTATTGAATGAAAACGCACATGGCGGCGTTGGTGGTCGGTATCCAGCCGAAGAGCGCTTCGAGGATGTTGTAGTTGGTTTTGGCGTAGACGGGCATGAGGATCCACACGAGGGAGGGGGCGACCATGCCCAGCGCGAAGAAGGCCACGAATGCCATGTAGGTTTTGTCTTTGAAGATGCGCGGATAACCGTTCAGGTCGAGGCGGATGTTTTCCCGCGCTTCAGGCTGGACTTTGAGCGTTTCCCGCGCGAAGAGAATCCAGATTACGCTGTAGGCGGCGAACCCGATGGCGGCTCCGTAGAAGGCGAGGGTGTAGGAGGTCGAGGCGAGGACTCCGCCGATGGCAGGCCCGATGCCGAAGGCGGCGTTGTGGGCGATGCGGTTGATGGCGTAGGCGTCGGTTCTTTGTTCGGCGGGGATCATGTCCGCCAGCATTGCGTCCGCGCCGACCTGGTAGAGCGGGGTGGACAGGCCGATGAATGCCATCAGGATCGCAAAATGGAGGTAGGTTTCGGCTTGAACCATGAAGGCGTATGCGCCGCCGATCATGGCGAGGCTGGCGACCATTACGGCTTTGCGCCCGATTTTGTCGGCGAGCGAACCGGCCAGGAACGACGAGAAGAGACTCACTCCGGCGTTGATGGAGATCAGCGATGCGACCGCGCTGAGCGGCAAGCCCAGTTTTCCTCCGGCGTAGATGAGCATGAAGGGCCAGACCATGCTCCCGCCTGCGGTGGAGATGACGATTCCGAGAATCATCAGCCAGTATTGGCGGGGATAACGGGTGGAGAGCGTTGT
>CAADGT010000205.1 GCA_900696595.1 uncultured Chloroflexota bacterium | reverse complement strand
CCGACGCGATCCGCCAGCGCGCTCTGGGTCAGGTCGAGCGTTTTGCGGCGTTTCTTGATCCACAGACCGAAGGGCAGGTCTTGCATGAGGATATTTTAATTTAGTTTGGGCTATTTATGGGACGCGGAAAAACGCGGATGAACGCTGATTTTTCTTCCTCCGCGTCTCTCCGCTTCCACGGACGAACACGGAAAAACCCAGGAAAAAAAATCCTCAAAAATCCGCGCGTTCCGTGTAATCCGTGTACGAAAGGGTCTTTATTCAGCCCATCGCGCGATGACTTGTCGGTTATTTTGGGCGAAATTTAGGTGACAGGATTCATCGTGTGTGAGTCGATTCGGGTTCTGTGAATCGCAACCGCGCTGGTTGATTAAGGATCGCGAAGATTTTGCGCAGTACGCAGTACGCAAGCTTCAGTTTGCCTCCGCGCCAAGCGCAAACTGAAGTTTGCGGCACAACCGCGCTATGCGGCTGCTTTTGAAAAGAACATCCTGCCAAGCCGAACCGCCAAGCCGGTAAATGTAATCGTCCACGCAAGGAGGGCGGCATAAACGAAATAACGCGGGACGATAAGGAGAAAGTCAAGCTCCAGCGCTTTGGCGAGTTGAAATGTGCAGACAGTGTACATGCCGAGCGGAAAGACCAGCCCCCAGTAGGAGGGGTCGTACTTGATGGGAAACCGTTTGTAGCCATGCCGCCAGCCGCCGAGAATGAGCAGCAGGGGAATCCACCAGGTCGCCGTCGCCCAAAAGAGCAGGGTGATGCCTTTCAGGAAGGGCATGACGTCCACAATAATTCGCCAGTGATTGGCTTCCAAAATGAGGACCGAGCCAGCCAGCGTGGTGATCGCCATGGCGCCCATGTTGATCCAGTAGGGAGGCGTCAACTCTTCGGGTCTGAATTTGAAGAAGGTGAAACGATAAAAGATCAGGCAGGTGACGAGGATGTAAAGCAGGAAACCAAGCAGGAACATGGACAGCGTCAGGAAAAGGATCGCCTCATCCCATACTCCAAAATGATCGGTGATGCTCGCTCCGGTTACGGAGATGGATTGGGTGGAGACCACGAGCAGAAGCCAGCCGCCGCTCAATCCGCTTTCGAGGGAGGGCTTTGTCTCGCGCACTGTGACCGCCGCGATGAAGGTGTACATCAGGACGCACCACAGCGCCAGCCCGACCAGCCAAAGGATGGCGGCGATTGCCGGCGAATCGGCGATGACGTAGAATTGTCTGCCCAGCACGCAGGTTCCAGCCACCATGGTGAAGAATCCATGTCCGCGTTCGTGGGTGGTCAGGTCGGCGACGATCCCGCTGAAATTGCGAAAGACGCGGACAAGCGTCAACAGCCAGAGGATTGCGTAAAACCCCACATTGGCGATAAAAAGGGACCATGCGATCAGGGGCATGTTCTCCAGTTTGGCGGCGATGGATACGATTCCCGTCGCCATGACGAGGGCGAAGTAGGCGGGGTGGAGTCCCGCGCTTTCGCGGCTGAGGATGTGGAGGAAAGTGAGGCTGGATTCGCGGGCGCGCGCGCTCATGGTCTGTTCTTCCTTTTGAAAATATCCGCGTGCGGCTGTTCGGTAAGAACGCCAGGGGCGGGCATAAGAACGTCGCTTATGCCACTTTCCGCCGCGTCCAGATCATCTGTTGAAAACTTCGCCAGAGATATTCCACGGGGACGGTGATCATGTGGATGAGACGGGTGAAGGGGAAGAGCAAGATCAACAGGGTGGCGTTCAGGAAGTGGAGTTTAGGGACGAGAGGCAGAGCCGAGACAAATTCCGGCGCGGGCTGAAAGGTTGCCAGCGAAACCACCCAGGGAGTGACCGTGTGAACGTACCACGTCGCGCCCCAGCGGTAGCCAAATGCGATCCATAGCCCCAGCGCCACCTGGTTGATCAGCAACGCCATCACCACCCAGTCGGCGGGCGTGGTGACGACGCGAATCTTGCTCGACGACAGCCGCCGATATAACAGGATCAACGCGCCCGCCAGAGCCATGATGCCAAGGATCTTGCCCGCCAGTTCGGAGAGGTAGAGAGTCTCCGGCGTTCCGTGCAGGGCTTCCATTACTTTGGGGAAAACAAAACCCATCATGTGGATGATCAGCGTGGGAATGATTCCGTAATGCCAGAGCGTTGAACCCCAAAACTGGAGGTCCGATTCCATGAATTGCGACGAAAGGCTGGTGAACGAGAACTGGTTGGCGATATAGCGATATACCGTCCCAACCACGGCAACCGCAACCGCCACATATGGAAATACGACGAAAAGCAGGTTATCGAGCATGGTCGAACTCCTTTTCAGCGATTTGAACGAGAAAATGCTGGAGGGCTATGAGAAGCCAGAAATAAGGGTTTTCGGATTCGGCGCCAAAGGGCTGGATCATTTTTTCGAGCGCGGGGATCAACCCGCTGCGCAACAGCGATTGGCAGAACTCGCCTTCGCGGTTGGCTGCGTCCAGCCCCAAAAAGCGCAGAGTGACGGCTATGTGGTCGGGTAGTTCCCGCTCCGCCGAAAAGCCGAAGGCGCGATAGGTTTCGTTCAGTTGCGCCATCAAGGCGCCGCGCTTGTAACTTTCTCCGAACAGTTGATAGCCAATGTACGGATAACAGACGGGCTGCATGTCGAAGGTTGTGGTGTAAAGTTCCATGAGTTTCTCCAACTCGCATTGTCTCAATCCGCGCAGGAACTGTTCAAAGGCGGGAACTGCCTCCGGGCAAAGGTCGTGAAGTTGGGCGAGACAGTCGTCAGCCTGATCAAAAATCGAAGAGGCGGGATAGGACAACAAGTCCGCGAAGGAAGCGTATAAACGTCCGACGACATCCTGGTTCATGATCACAGTCCCCGGCGCGATCCCTGGCTTCTGCCAAATCCCGTTTCCGCTTTGCGCTGTTGGGGGTCGTAAATTTCTTCGATGTCGCCTTCGCGGCTGTAGGGCGGAACAACGAATCGTTCGGAGTAAGTCGGCAGGGAGGTCAGGCGGTAGATGGCTTCCGCCACTTCGGCGCTAATCTCCGCTTTGGCAAGGGCGGCGGTCGCTTCTTCGTTTGTCACATCGCCCACCTCCTGGGCGCGTTTGTACAGGCGGACGGCGATCATTTTTTGATAGGCCGCGACGACCAGTTCATCGTTTCCGGCAGCCAACATGCGCGACATGTAGCGAACAGGCACGCGGGCATTTTCGAGCGAACTGAACAGATCGCTTTCGACCCGCTGGGTTCCGTTTTGTTGGACGGCGTTTAGCACGGGCAAAAGCGGCGGGACGTAGAACAACATGGGCAGGGTGCGATATTCAGGATGCAGGGGCAGCGCGAGTTCCCAGTCCTTCACATAGCGATAGACGGGGGAGCGTTGCGCGGCGGCGATCACGGCGTCGGGGATGCCGCATTCTTTTGCGGCGGCGATAATTTTCGGGTCGCGCGGGTCGAGGATCATCTCGCGCTGGCGCTGTACCAGTTGCCCGTCCGGCGCTTTGACGGCATCTAATATCTGGTCGGCGTCGTAAAGCAGAACGCCCAAATAACGGATGCGCCCCACGCAGGAGTGGAAGCAGGCGGGCGCCTGTCCCGATTCGAGGCGCGGATAGCACAGGATGCACTTTTCCGATTTGCCCGTCTCCCAGTTGTAGTAGGTTTTTTTGTAGGGGCAGGAGGAGACGCACATGCGCCAGCCGCGGCACTTGTCCTGGTTGATCAGCACCACGCCGTCTTCGGCGCGTTTGTAAATCGCGCCCGATGGACAAGCCGCCACACAGCCCGCATTGAGGCAGTGGTTGCAGATGCGCGGCATGTAAAAGTAGAAAAGCTGCTCGATGGAAAAGAGCCGTTGTTTTTCCTCTTCGCTCATGCTTTCGAGAAGCGGATCGTTGACGGCGTAGATGTTCGAACCGCCCAGGTCGTCGTCCCAGTTCGGTCCCGCTTCGATCTCCATGGGCTTGCCGTCCACGCGCGAGATGGGGCGCGCAACCGGCTGGTCGTCGCCGAGCGGGGAGTTGAACAGGTCGCCGTAATTGTACGTCCACGGTTCGTAGTAGTCGTCCATTGTGGGCAGGGCGGGGTTGGAAAACAGGTTGGTAAAGGTTTGCAAACGGTTTTGCAGTTTCAATTCCACCCTGCCGTTTTTCAATTCCCAGCCGCCTTTGTATTTTTCCTGGTCTTCCCACAGGGTGGGAAAACCCGTTCCGGGCTTGGTCTCGACATTATTCCACCACATATATTCCGCGCCCTGACGGTCGGTCCAGATGTTTTTACAGGCAATGCTGCACGTATGACAGCCGATGCACTTGTCGAGATGAAACACCATTGAGACTTGCGAGCGGATTTTCATGTTATATCCTTTTCTTCAAAACCTGGCGCCTAGATTTCGCCCAAAATAACCGACAAGTCATCGCATGATGGGCTGAATAAAACCCTTTCGTACACGGATTTTGAGGATTTTTTCCTGGGTTTTTCCGTGTTCTTCCGTGAAATCCGCGAAATCCGTGTCCAGAACTTGGTGACGAGCGATGAAATGCAGCCTAATTTGGACAAAAATAAGGTGGCAGGTCTGGGTCGGTTTCCTAGAACTGCGGCTTGCCCGGCAGTTTGCGCACCAGCACGAACGTGTCGCGATTGACGCCCGTCGGCCCCCAATAGTTGAAGCCGTAGGTAAACTGCCCATAGCCGCCCACCATCAGCGAAGGCTTGAGGTGGATGCGCGTGGGGCTGTTATGCCCGCCCGCGCGTTTGTTGCCGCGAACCGGCGACTTCGGCACGCTCACGGTTCTTTCGGGGGCGTGATAGACAAGACACAACCCGGGCGGGATGCGCGCGCTGACGATGGCGCGGGTGACGCTCGTGCCGTGATCGTTGAAAAGTTCCACCCAGTCGTTATCCACGATGCCGATCGTCCTGGCGTCCTTTTCGCTGATCCAGAGCGGCTCAATGCCGCGCGAGAGCGTCAACATGCGGTCGTTGTCAAAATAATTCGAGTGGATATGCCATTTGGCGTGCGGCGTTAGATAGTTCAATTGAATGGCGCCGCCGTCGCCCCGGCTCTTGTCTAAATCGCCAAACTCCTGCGGATCGGGGCGCGGCTTGTAAGTGGGCAGGTGTTCCCCATATGCCAGATACCCTTCGTGATCGAGATAAAAATGCTGGCGTCCGGTCAATGTGCGCCAGGGGACGAGTCGCTCCACGTTCAGACAATATGCCGAATAGGCGCGCCCGTCCGTGACGATGCCCGTCCACACCGGGCTGTTGAGCAGGCGGTGCGGCTGACGCACGATATCCTTGAAGGTCATGCGCGCGGCGCGGGTGGGTTCCGCCAGGTCGGTCAATTTGAGGCCCATGCGTTCTTCTTCGGCTTGGAAGGCGCGGTACGCCACTTCGCCGTTGGTCTCGGGAGCCAAGTGCAGGATGACGTCCGCCGCATCGCGCGCCACTTCCAATGACGGATAGCGTTGACCGTTCCATTCGACCGTCGGCTTGCTTTTCAGCAATTGCTCGTACAGGTCCGCCACATCCCAGTGGATGCCATGAATGGCGAGCCCTTCCTTTTGCACTTTGGGACCGAACGAAATGAAACGCTTGCTCAAATTGACGTAATCGCGTTCGGTGACGACGAAGTTCGGCATGGTCACGCCGGGGATCGGATCGCACTCGCCGCGCGCCCAATCGCGGATGCGCGTCTGCGCCATCTCGGCGGGCGTATCGTGCTGGAGCGGCATGGCGACCAGATCGCGCACAGGCTCGGGCAGGTGTTTCTCCGCCAATTTGCTGATCCTCTCCGCCAAAATTCTGAAAATATCCCAATCGGATTTCGACTCCCAGGAGGGCGGCACTGCCATCGTAAACGGGTGGATGAACGAGTGCATATCGGTGGTGTTCAAATCGTCCTTCTCATACCAGCTTGCGGTCGGCAGGACGATATCCGAATAGAGCGCCGATGTGTCCATGCGGAAGTTGATGTCCACGATCAGGTCGAACTTGCCTTCGGGGGCGTTCTCGCGGTAATTCACCTCGCGGAAATGGCTCTTATCCACCTCGTCCGAGATGACTTGATGATGCGTGCCGAGATAGTGTTTGAAGAAATACTCCTGCCCCTTCGCGCTGGCGTTCAGGGCATTGCTGCGCCAGATGAACCACAGGCGCGGCCAATTCTCAGGCGCGTCAGGGTCCTGTACCGCGAACTTCAGTTCGCCCGACTTGAGTTGATTCACAATCCACTGCTTGATCTCCGCATCGGACTTCGCTCCAGCCTGTTCCGCCCGCTTGACGATCTCCAACGAGTTGACGTTGAACTGCGGATATGAAGTCAGCCAGCCCATGCGCACCGCGCGGATGTTCGCGTCGAGCGTGTGTTCCTGGGGCATGTTCCGGTGGCGTTCCGCTTCGGGTCGGGGAACAGGCTGGAGTTCCGTATAGGTGCGTTCATATCTCCACTGGTCGCTGTTGATGTAATGGAAGGAAGGCGAGTTCATCTGGCGCGGCGGCTTCGCCCAATCCAGCGCAAACGCCAATGCCGCCCAGGGCGCCTGTGGAGCCAGTTTTTCCTGTCCCACATAATGATTCAACCCGCCGCCGTTGCGCCCCACACAGCCCGTCGTCATCAACGCGCTGATGCAGGCGCGATAGATCAAATTGTTGTGATACCAGTGATTGACGCCCGCGCCGATGATGATCATGCACTTGCCTTCGGTCCTGGCGGCTGTGACCGCCCACTCGCGCGCAAATTGAATCACCGTCTGGCGGTCAATGCCCGTGTAGCGTTCCTGCCAGGCGGGGGTATACGAAAGATTCTCGTCGTCGTAATCTTTGGCGTAATCGCCGGCGAGCCCGCGCCCCACGCCGAACTGCGCCATCAACAAATCGTAGATGGTCGCCGCCGCGACTTTTCCTTTGGCGGTTTCAATGTAGCGCACAGGGACGTCCCGTTGAAAGGATTTTCCTTCGCCAAACTCGGCGAACGAAACGGAAAGACGCTCTTTGGAATCGTCGAGGAACGTGAGTTGCGGACGAATCTCGCTTCCATCCAGACCGTCTTTCGGCTCCAGGTTCCATTGTCCCTTCTGCGTCTGCCAGCGGAATCCGAGACTGCCCTGCGGCATTCGCGGAGCGGCGCTCAGTTCATCCCACACTAAAAATTTCCATTCGCCGTTTTCCACATCCCTGGTGCGTTCCACCTGCGCGGCGCGGAGCATTTGCCCCGGCGCGTATTTCCCGTCCACTTCATCCAGCGCAACCAGGAAGGGCGCGTCGGTGTAGCGCTTCATGTATTCGAGGAAGTATGGCGTCGGGTTCTGGTAATGGAACTCGTTCATGATGACATGGTTGACCGCCATCCAGAACGCGCCATCCTGCCCCGCGTTGACAGGGACCCACCAATCCGCATACTTGGCAACCATGCTGAAATCGGGCGAGAAAACCACGAATTTGGTCCCGTTGTGGCGCGCTTCCGCGGCGAAGTGAACGTCGGGCGTGCGCGTCATGCTCATATTCGATCCGACCGAGGCGATGAACTTGGCGTTGAACCAATCGGCGCTTTCCGCTACATCCGTTTGTTCGCCCCACACTTCGGGGCTGGCGGGCGGCAGGTCGCTGTACCAATCGTAGAAACTCATGCTGACCGCGCCCAGTAATTGCATCAGGCGGCTCCCGCCCGCATAACTCAACATGGACATGGCGGGAATGGGCGAAAAACCGATAATGCGGTCGGGCCCGTATTTTTTGATGGTGTAAATGGTGGATGCGGCGATGATCTCCAGCGTTTCATCCCACTTTACGCGACGAAACCCGCCCTTGCCGCGCGCCTGTTGGAAGGACTTGCGGGCAGACGCGTCATCCATGATGCTTGCCCACGCTTCAACGGGGTCGTCGTGCTTTTTCTTCGCTTCGCGCCATAAGTCCATCAACACGCCGCGCATGTACGGATATTTAAGGCGAATGGGACTGTACTGATACCACGAGAAGGAAATACCGCGCTGACAGCCGCGCGGTTCATAAGGCGGCAGTCCCGGCTCCAGGAGCGGATAGTCCAGCGCCTGCAACTCCCATGTAACGATGCCGTCCTTGACATAGATGTACCACGAGCAACCGCCGGTGCAGTTGACGCCGTGTGTGCTTCGTATCACGCGATCATGCTGCCAGCGATTTCGATAAAACTCCTCCCATTGACGGGCTTTGGGGTTTGCAATCTCTTTTATCCAATCCATGAGGGACTCCTTGGCTTAATTTGCCGTATCTGTCGGGCTTGTCCGATTTATTTACCGCGAATCGCTTTTTTAACCAACGGCTTGCGCGCGCCGCGCATGCGTCCCCTGTAAAAAAAGCCGAGAACAAACGTCGCCGCCGCGCTTCCAGCCAGGCTGAGTCCAACAACGACCAGTTCCTTGTCGGTTTCGGGCTGTCCTTCAGACGCAATCATAAAGGCGATCAAATCCGCCTGTTCATTCACAGTTAAAGGATGTCTGGTATAGATGGGTTTCATGACAGGCGAAAACTCCGACCCGAAATTCGAGAGGATCGAAGCCAGAGCGGTCTGACTCTGTTCGCGGGAGACATTCGTCAAATTAGGACCCATCGAACCGCCCCCAAACACGCCGTTATCCCCGATGCTGTGACAGCCTATGCAGGGAGGGCCTTCGTTCTCGAAGTGGGTGTAACCCATGAAGAGATCCCGCCCATTTTCGATGTCTCCGGCGGCGATTGCCACGGCAGAAACAGGCTGGGCGGTCTTTGGTTCTGGCACAGCGCACCCGAACAGAAAAACCGTGAAGGCGATAACCAGCATGAAGGTTCGCGTCCCGGATTTGCCATTGAGATTACTCATGAGTTTTGTAAACTCCCGATTTGGATTGGAGACAACCTGCGCTCCTCATCCGCCTCTAATTGAATTGTTTATTTTCCGGTTATAAAGCCCTATCATAACAGTATGTGACAAATTGAACAATGCCAGGTAATGACCCCCGGCAAATGAAGTAACTGATGTGCGAACGAACGAGTAGCGGCGTGAACGCGGGGAGGGGTGCGCGATAGGCGGGTCAACCAAAGATAATTCGCAAGCCCCCAACACTGACGCGCCCGATTTGTATTAAGGCGTATCCAGCCCGATCAACGGCGCTCGTCTCTGCGCCCACTCCGCGCCGAGCGATGCGAGTTCATCTTCGCCCAAAAATTGATGCGCCATGCGAAAGAGGATTTGTTCCTCCTTTTGGAAGTGCTCGCGCGTGACCTGGATCATTTGCTTTGCAAGGGCGCGGGCGGAGTCGGGGTCGGTTGCGGATTCGATGCGACCGAGTAACTCCTTGATCTGATCGTGTTCCATTCGCATGACGAAGAGCGGCCCGCCCTGCGCGCCAAGGTGGAGTTCGAGGGCGTTGAAGAGCAGTTCGTCTTCGATGTCTGCATGGGATTCGAGGGCGGAGGCGAAGAGGGCAATTCGATGCTGGATGGCGGAAGTCGAGTCAAGGGCGGGAAGAGAGCGCTCGATCTGTGCGAGCATAAAGTGAAATATGCCGTGTTCGCCGAGGAGTGTATAGGTGAT
>CAADGT010000204.1 GCA_900696595.1 uncultured Chloroflexota bacterium | reverse complement strand
GCCAGATTCGCGCCTATCTTTCTACTGCCCGCAAAAATGGCATCAAGGCTCTCGCCGCTTTGCGCCTTGCTTTTGCTGGCTCTCCTTTCTTGCCCGATTTTGTTACTCCTTTACCCTGAGCAGTTACCAACAGTTTTTTTCCGCCCGCACCTTTGATTTGATTGATTTGATTGCAAGTAATATCGGATTGATTTTGGGTGGATGGATTGCTTATAAATTAAAAAAGTAGGTCACGCTTCAAGCGTGACCTACACGTTACTACATGTTACGTTCTATGGCTTCAACACCAAATGCCCTTCGGCATCATTGATTATGGATTCCTGCTCCCACCACATTGGGTAATACTCCACATTCGCCCAGAGCGGAGCCATGTCCGCGTAGTGCGGGTGATAGGCATGACCCGACTGCCCCGTGGTGTGGACCGTGAGCGAGGCATTCAAATCGCTCATATCCACGATCATGCGCATGGATGGCAGCCAGTCCACATAAAAGCCGTTGCCAATGTCCCAGCCTGTCGCGTTGACCAAACTCTGCCCGCCGCCGCTCTCGAACGGGCCGCGGTTGAAGAGGTCTTCGATCAGCGAAATGCCGGACTCGCCCAGGGTGCCGTTCTTGAACGTCGCGGTGTGCAGTTCGCCCCAGCGCGGCCATTTGGCGGGGTCTTTGCCGTATTCCTTTTCCATTTGTTGAATGGTTTCCGTCAGGGAGGCGATGAAGATGTCGTCGCGGGTCTCGACAATGTCCGCCGTGGACGCGTCGTCCCAGAAGAAATTGTCGGGGTCGGGCAGAATCAGGCGGAAAGTCTCGAAGTTTTGCGAGCCGCCGCTGATCCAGTTTTTCTCCGGCAGGTTGTCGTTGAGGGTGTTCTGGGCGAGATTCCACCAGAACCATTGATAGACTGCGCAGGCTTGCGAATCCGCTGTGCAGGTTGTGTCCCATTTTTGCATCAGGTCGAGCGCGTAAGCCTCGTTTTCGCTTGCGGCGGCGCGCTGGATACCATCCCATATCGGGATGATGCTTTGCGCATTCAAATCCGTTCCGTCGCCGTGCATGAATTGCATATATTCCTTGTCAATCTTGCCCGGCGCGGATTCGATCATATCCACGATGCGCTGGGCGCGGTAGCCGTAGTCCCAATCTTTGGTGATGAGGTAGGGATAGTCCCAGGGGTTGACCTGGTTGTTGGCGGTGACGATGTAGCCCTCCTCCGGGTTGAAGGTGTAGGGCAGGTCTTCAAAGGGAATGTAGCCTTCCCAGTCGTATTCGTCCGTCCAGCCGGGGACGGGCAGGGTCCCATCGCCATTCTTGCGGATCGGAATGTCGCCGGGCATCTGATAGCCGATGTTGCCGTCCACATCGGCGTATAGCAGGTTTTGAGCCGGCACATGGAAATCTTTGGCGGCTTCGCGGAACTCTTCGAAATTCTGCGCCTGATTGAAGCCCCAGATCGCCTCGAAGGGAGAGGAGGGAGTCAGCGCCGTCCATGCCAGCGCGACGACGTATTGTTCGGGCAACTCCACGCCGTTCACGCGGTCTTTGAAGGCGGGATATTCCGCATCCGGGTTGTTGTCCCTGACGGGACCGTAGGTTTCGGAGACGACCGGCCCGTGACGGGTCTTGCGCACTGTGATGACGACCGGTTCGCCGCCGACGATGTTGATCGTCTCTTCGTAGGTTTCAAAATCAACCCATTCGCCGTTGAATTCGTATTGGTTCGGGTTCTCCGGGTTGACCTTTTCGATGTAGAGGTCCATCACGTCGGGTCCGACGTTGGTGAAGCCCCAGGCGATGCGGTCGTTATGACCGATGACCACGCCCGGCACGCCCGCAAAGGAGAAACCGGCCACTTCAAAGGGGCAGGCGTCGCTTTTTTCGACGCAATGCAGGGCGACCTGATACCAGATGGACGGCATTTGAATGCCGAGGTGCGGGTCGTTGACGAGGTAGGGCATCCCGGTGTCGGTCAGTTCGCCGGAGACAGCCCAGGAGTTGGACCCGATCCCGTCGCCGAGCGGACCAAGTACCGGGTCCAGTAAAGAAGCGTTGCGCGAGACAGGATCGAGATCGAGGGTCGAATAATCCAAAGGCGCGGCATCAATGCCGGTGGAGGCGGACGCCATCTGACCTTCGCCGATCTTGTTAACGATGATGGGATGGTCTCTTGGATATTCAGGGTAGAAGATGGCGACCTGTTCGGGGGTGAGGACTTTGAACAGTTCGGCGCGTTCGATCTCTTCGCCCATGTTGCCGCGCAAGTCCCATGCCATGGCTTTGCCCCAGGTGAGCGAGTGGACAGGTTCCCACGGCTCGATGACGTAGTCGGGGCTGAGCAGACCGAGGACGGCGTATTCAAGGCTGACGGCGGTATCGTGATGATCGGCCAGGTAGGCGTTCACGCCGTCGGCGTAGGCTTGCAGCATGGCTTTTGTGTCAGCGTCCAGCCCCTCCCATTCGGTTTCGGCGGTTTTGCGCCAGCCCAATGTTCGTAAAAAGGAGTCGGTTTCAACCTGTCCTTCGCCGAACATTTCGGAGAGTTCGCCCGAGCCGATATGCCGCCAGGCGTCCATCTGCCAGAAGCGATCCTGGGCGTGGACGTATCCCTGCGCGAAGAACAAGTCATGCGATGTGGCGGCGTAAATGTGCGGAATTCCCATCGCGTCGCGGTAGATGTTTACTTCGCCGTTCAAGCCTTCGAGTTGAATCTCCCCGTCAATTTGCGGGAAGGATTGCGGCGCGACCTTGTTGGGAAGGTAACTTTTGAAGTAGAACAACCCGCCCGCGCCGGCCAACACGGCGACGATCAAAATGACGATCAAAATTCGCCCCAATATTTTGCCTGCTGTTTTCATAACTCCTCCAAGTTTGGAATTTAATAGATCGCTCGCCGCCGTACATCCTCATTATGAGCCGCCGATTTTGCCTTTTGGCCGCGAAGCGACCTCAAATTGAGATTAATATGCCGTCCCGAAGATTTGCCGCTGTGTATCGTAGAGTCCGCCCTCCCGCTAATGCACCGTCCCAAGCAGGCGCGGATACCAATACCACAGCACGTTCGCGGCCGGTTTTCCGTTGATCGAAGCGGATTTATCCTGCAAGGCGACCGGCATGAAATACCCGCGACTGACGAAGCCGGAGATCCATGAACGCGCGTTGATTGCGATCAACAGCGCTTCGTAGATATCCGCCTGGGTTTGCAGGCTCAGACTCACGGCGGAAATATCCGCGTTCGGTCTCGAGAGCGCATTGTAATCGAGACAGCCCCCCGCCCCGTTCGATATGCATCCGCTCGCCGCGCCAGCCGCCGAAGGATAAGCCGCGGCGATGATGACCGGCTTGTTGCCCAGCAGGATCATCAGCGGGTTGATCTCGTTGTCGAGCAGGCGTCCCGCTTCGCTGGCGTAATCGTCCTTTGTGGCGGTCGGACTGGTTGCGAGGGGGACCGACCACAGCAGATAAATGCCGTCCACGTCGCGCAGGAAGTTGACCGGCGAGGCGATGCTCGATTTTTCATACGGCAGCGCCCACAATACCTGCCCCTTGAAGCGATTGCGCACCTCGGCGATGATGCCGCGCCACTGCGCCTCCGCGTCCGCCGGGACGTTGGAGGGGGTTCCATCCGGCAGGAGTCCGCCGGGGAGGGATGGCGTCACCCATTCCCCGCCGAGGATGATGGATTGCGCTCCGGTTTGAGACGCCAGGTCGGCGTAGTTGACGAGAAAAATTCGGTAACGCGTGAACCATGCCTGCCACCATGCGGCGTCGCGCGGAGCGTTCTTCCAGAATTGGGCGCTGGCTGAGACGGCCGAATCGCCCGAGGGCGGAAAATGCGGCGTCGGGAAGATCGAAACGTTCAACCCGTTGTCGCGCGCCTGCGAAGCCATGATGGCAGTGTCTATCCATAACGGGTCCAGACCGGGCTGCGGCGCAAACTTCAACGGTGAAGCGCTCGTCGCCGTCCACGAGGGGGTCAGCACGGCGAAATTCGAACCGATGGCTTTGGAGTTGGCGAAGGTCTGCCAGGCGTAGTAACTGAAATTCGGGCGGAAGGTTGGCTGATATTCAATCCCCGCCACAAACCCGGGCGCGCGCGGCGTGATGTTCGTTCCCACCAGAGGGAGCGTTTCGGGATTCTCGAACCATTTCCACGATGCGACCGTATCCACCAAGTCCTGTCCGAGCAGGCTGGTCGTGGTTTGCCGCCCGGTTGGAGAGGCGCCCACAGTCTGTGTATCGTCCGCGCTTCCACATTGCCCGTTGCGGCAATAACGGTAGGAAAGCGCGCCGAAGAAATTCAACGGACCGTAAAGTTGATATGCCCAGCGCGTCCTTCCATCCACCACGCCGAGGGGCCACATGGGAATCGGCTCCGTCCAACCGAAGACGTTGAACTGGATATAAATGATATCCGCCGCAGGAGTGACGGACGGGATGCCAACCTCGAAAAGGATCGGACCCGACTTGTTGGAATCCAGCCAGGCCTGCACCCGGTCATCGAGAGTCGCATCCTGCTCGGGGACGACGAACTTGCGAACGACCCAGCCGCCGGCCGCATCGTGTTCCGCGTTCCAGTAGCCGTCGCCCAGCGAATATTTGTATTCGATGAACGCGCCCGCCGGAAGCCCGATCGTATAGGAGTATCGCCCGTCGGGCTGGAGTCTCATGATCGGCATCCGGTCTGTCGAGACGCTCACGCCGCCCTGCAGATCGGCGAAGGTGTTTCCCAATTGCGCGAGGTTTCCCGCAATGCGCACCGGCACGCCCGGCACGGTATCTTCAGGGACGGTCACATTAAAAGTCACGCTGACGAGCCGCGCAGGCTTGACCCGCACATCCACCAGGGTGGATTTGTCCGCTTCGACGTTCGCGCCCTGCTGAAAGGGCTGGTACAAACCGTCCATGCTGTACGCCGTGAGTTGATGCACCCCCACAGGCAAACCCGCCAGTTCAAAGCGCCCCTGAGAATCGGTGATGACTTGCAGCCCGCCCGCCGTCACAAGAATGTTGGGCAACGGCGCATTGGAGTCGGCGTTGAAGACCGACCCCGCAATGACGCCCGTTTGCCGCGTCGTCGCGCGATCGCCCCATACCGCAACCACATCCTGAACCTCCGCCGAAGTTGCGGCATTGTGCATCCGATAGCGGATCGCCTCGCCGAAGACGGTCTCTTCAAAGATGAGCGAACCGCCGGACATGCGCCCGTACCGATACTTCACCACCGAGTTGACTGGAACGGGGATCGCCCCGGTATAAGTGACCGAGTCGCGCGGGTTCAACGGATACTGGGTCGCGTTCAAAGGCAAGCCCGTCACCTCGTCCAACACTGCGACGACGACCTGCTCGCCCTGCTGGAGCGGCTCGGGGATGTTGACCACAAACGTGACCTGCGCCGCCGGAAAGGGCGTGCTGGTCGCAGAAAACGCGTCCGGCGTGGCGGTGACAGGATTGGCGGGCGGGTCGAACAGCGAGATCTGGCAGGCTTGCCCGGCAAGGGCGAGGATCAATGCCGCGTATACCCAGCGCTTCGCCGGGATGGATTTCTCTTTCATCATTCTTCTCCTTGATGGGCTTGCGCTTCCTGCCGCGCCCTAGCCTGCCCCGGTTTCTTCGAGCGCATCCTGCGCCGCGGCTTTTGCCTTCCTGCGCCCGGCGCGCGCGATGTAACTCATGCCGATGCTGATGAAATATAACATTATCATGGGAATCATCACCAGCCCCATGTTGACCGGGTCCACGGTGGGCGTGACCGCCGCCGCAAGAACCGCGATCAGGACGATCGCCAGCCGCCATTGTTCGGCGAGAAACTTCGGTTCGACCAGCCCGATCGCCGTCAGGAAGTAGACCGCCAGCGGCATCTCGAAGAACAGCCCGATCCACAACATCAGCCCGGTGACGAAATTGAAATATTCGCGCGCCGCCCAGAATTCTGCGATGCGCGTGAACCCGCCCAGGAAGGGCAGCGCGGCGGGCAGCAGAACATAAAAAGTGAACGCCATCCCGGCAAGAAACAGCAGATAGGAAATCGGGATGCCGATCAGCCCCATTTTTTTATCGCGCGACCACAATCCGGGGGCGATGAAAAGCCACGCTTCGAAAGCCAGGAAGGGAAAGGCGGCGGCGATCCCGGTCATCATTGCCACCCGCATGAAAACGCCGAGTTCTTCCGTCACCTGGATGGCTTGCAGGTTTTCGAGCCCGCCCATGGGGGCGGCGAGAAACTCCATGACGGGGACAGCCGCCCAAAAAGCCGCAATAATAAAAAGAGTCAATACACCTACAGCGCGCAGGAGGTGTTTGCGCATGACCTCGATGTTTTGCAGGACTCCCTGCTGCATCTCGGTCTTCGTGGCTATATTTGCAAAGATTTCGGCGAGGGGGGTATCCTCCGGGTCGGTGTTTAGAAACTTGATGAAGCGCCGAACCGCCCGGAATGGAAAAGCAAGGATGTTATAAAGCAGGCGGAATGGAAAGGCGATGACCTCCCAGACGCTGGTGAAAAACCTACGCATTGGTCGGCGGTTCGCTTTCGGGCGCGGGATCGCCTTGGGATTTTTGGGCGTTTTCGTTCCCAGTTCCAGGCTCGGGAGCGGGCATGGCAGAAAAAGGCTTGGGCTGGGGGCGTTTGTTTGCGGGGCTGATCCGGTTTGGGTCGGGGGGAGAGGCGGCTTTTTTTATTTCATCCCCAACCCGATTCAAGTCATCGTTCGCTTCCCGCATCAGTCGGGTGGGCAGGTTGCGCAGATCGCGCGAGGTCTGCTGGAAGATTTTCCAGCCGTCGGAGGTGACGATGTTTCGCAAGAATTTCCCGATGGTTTTGCCTGCTTTTTGCATATCCTTTGGTCCGAGGATGAGCAGGGCGATGATGATGATGAAGACCAGTTCAGGCATTCCAATGCCGAGGATTTCCATTCGTTAAGAGTCCAGTTTTTTTTCCGGCGTTAAAATCTGTTGAAGCTCGTGCGCGTGATCCACCAGGGCGCCCAGCACGCCGTTGACGAAGCGCGCGGTGGAGTCCGAGCCGTATATTTTTGCCAGTTCCACCGCTTCGTTGATGGCCACCTTGACCGGCGTTTCGCCCGAGACGGCGAACTCCCAGCATGCTATTCTCAAAATATTGCGGTCTATTGCGGCGACCTGATCCATCGGCCATTCGGGCGCGTATCGCGCTATGGCTTTGTCCAGCGTTTCCCGCAACGGCATGACGCCGAAGATGATGCCTCTTGCGAACTCTGCCAGGTCGGGGGGCAGGGTGGTTTCCTCCAGGCGGGTTTTCAACACGTCGCCCGGCAGGTGCGCGGAGAGGTCTGTTTCGTATAAAACTTGCAAGGCGAGCGAGCGCGCCCGGGTTCGCGGTTTCATCCTAGTTGCCGCTGTCCCCTTCAAAGTCAATATTTTCGACGTGTACGTTCACTTCGCCCGTTTCCATGCCGACCATCTCTTGAATTGAGCGCGCCACATTTTGCTGGACGTTGCGACTCACTTCGCGGATGTTGACGCCTTCCTTGAGAATTAGAAACAGGTCCACGCTGACGATGTTATCCTTCGCTTCAATGCGAACGCCGTCGCTGATTCCGCGCCGGAAGAGACGGTTCACGCCTCCGCTGACGGGGGCCAGGCGGCTGACGCCCGGAACCTCCAGCGCAGAAAGGCTTGTGATGGCGGTTAACACCTCCGGCGATACGGTCGTTTTTCCTTGCATACTTTCAGTCATTCTTGCTCCTGTCTGGTTTCGCAGAGCGCGTTTGATTTACATCATCGCCATGCCGCCGTCCACGCCGAGGACCTGCCCGGTGATGTAGGCGGCTCCGTCGGAGGCGAGAAATGCGGCGGCGAAGGCGATCTCTTCGGGTTTGCCCTTGCGCCCAAGCGGCACAAGTTTGAGCGCGGCTTCGAGCGTTTCGGGCGGCATGGCGTCGAGGATTTCGGTGTCCACAAACCCGGGCGCGATGGCGTTGACGGTGACGTTGCGCGCGGCGACTTCGCGAGCCAGGGCTTTGGTGAAGGCGATCTGCCCGCCTTTGGAGGCGGAGTAATTCGTCTGCCCGGGGTTGCCCATCTGCCCGGCGACGGAGGCGATGTTGATGATGCGCCCCGTCCGTTTGCGCATCATGTGTTTGACGGCGGCTTTCGAACAGTTGAAGGCGCTTTTCAGGTTGGTGTTGATGACGGCGTCCCAGTCGCTTTCGGGCATCATCATGATCAACTGGTCGCGCGTAATTCCGGCGTTGTTGACGAGGATGCCCAGGTCGCCGAAGGTTTCGATCGCAAATTTGATCAGCGACTCAGCCTGTTTGAAATCGGAGACGTCCGCTTTGAAGGCGGCGGCTTTTCCTCCCGCTTCGGTTATTTTCTTGACCGCATCCTCCGCCGCGTCGGGCGAACTGTTGTAATTGATCACGACGGCTGCGCCGTTTTCGGCGAATTTGAGCGCAATGGCGCGTCCAATTCCGCGCGAGCCGCCGGTGACGACGGCGACTTTGTTCTCTAATGATAGGTTGAATGCCATTAAGAATCTCCTATGATGGGATTATACCCCGCGTAGAACAAGTCTATAGACTTGTTCTACTGAATTTGCGCAACCCAAACGCCAGCGCGGCGCCGCCGCCGAGGGCGATGACGGCCATGGCGATGACGGCATCCTGCCAGAAGCGGATGGGGAAGAGGCGGATGAGGGTGTCGGAGTAGTAGAACAGCCAGGAGTCGCCTTCAAAGAAGAGGGTGTGGAAGCCGGAGAAGAATGTCCAGAATATCTCCGGGTTGAGCAGAATCCCCGCCCCGGCGATGAGCCCCAACGTCATGGCGAGTCCGATCATCCACAGACCGCCGCGGCGCAAGCCGTTGAGGTATTCGGGCAGGGCGTTCATCCTCCAGAAGAGAAGCGCGAGGGCGAACAGAACTGCAAGCGAGGCGTACCAGATATTCAACGATCCCCGCACCACGCCTTTGACGTCCTCCATGTGGCGGAGTTCGCCCCCGCTGTAGATCGGGACTCCGTCGTCGAATTGCAATCCGGCGAGATGGGAAATATCCGCGTCGTTGACGAGATATTCGACCGAGGGCTTTGCCCAGCGCAGGCGGTCTTCTTTTGTGAATCCGTATTCGTCCGCGGGGAAGTAGGGCATGTTGTATTCGATTGTGTAGTACAGCGGCGTGAGCAGGACGCGCAGGGCAAATCCCAGCAGGGCGAGGGGGGTG
>CAADGT010000203.1 GCA_900696595.1 uncultured Chloroflexota bacterium | reverse complement strand
GTGGGCGAGGAGATTATGACGACGCGGGGGGAGATTCTCGCCGCCTTTGTGACGGAGGAGATTCCCGCCGGGTTGACTCCGCTGGAGACGATTCGGCGGTTAAAGGAGCAGGGAGCGTTCATCAGCGTGTCGCATCCGTTCGATGAGTGGAGGAAGGGCGGATGGAAGGAAGCGGATTTGCTCGAGATCATCCCTTTCGTGGATGCGATTGAAGTTTTCAATTCGCGCTGCATGGACCCGCGCTTCAATCAACGGGCAAAGGCGTTTGCTGAGAAGCACAACCTCATAGGGACGGTCGGCTCGGATGCGCACGCAAACTTCGAGCTGGGAAGAGCCATCATGGTGTTGGACCCGTTCAAAGGTCCGGATGGGATGCGGAAGGTCATCCGAGGCGCGAAATTCAAGACGAGATTATCCCCCTGGTGGGTGCATCTCTTTTCCCGTTATGCTTCGATGAGAAAGAAACCCGGTTAATCGCTGGCGATCCCCAACACGGACGTGAAGCCGTGTAAAAAGAAACTGCCGCCGACGAGCGCGGAAAACGCGGATTTTTTTACTCTTTTGTCAGCGTAAAACCGCGTTCATCTGCGTCCGATAAGAGAACATTAACTTATTTCCGATAACGTCCATTATGTCCCGTTGCGTCTTGCGGCGGCGGTTTTTAATCCACAAACCGATACTTGATCAACGCCCAGACCGCCTCGAAGGCGTCGTGGAGTTTGATCTTCTTGCCCTGCGAGTAATCTCGCGGGTTGAAGGTGATCGGAACTTCGAAGATGGGGTATTTGCGTTTGAGAATCTTGGCGGTGAATTCCGGCTCGAAGTTGAAACTGTTCGCGCGGATGACCATGCCTTCGATGACCTCCCGGCGGAAGACCTTGTAGCCGGTTTCCATGTCGGTCAGGATCGTGTCGTAGAGGATGTTGGTCATCAGAGTCAGAGACTTGTTAGCCACCATATGCCAGAACATGGTGACGCGATGCGCCCTGCCCAGGAAGCGCGAGCCGTACACCACGTCCGCGATGCCCTCTTCGATGGGCTTGAGCAGTTCGGGGTAATCGCGCGGGTCGTATTCGAGATCGGCGTCCTGGATTAGAAGCACATCGCCCTTTGCCGCAGTCATACCCGTGCGGACTGCCGCCCCCTTGCCCTGGTTCTTCTCGTGCAGAATGACGCGCAGCCCCTTTTTGCCGTCCAGTTTTTTCAGGATGTCGCGCGTGCCGTCCTTGGAACCGTCGTCCACAAGAATGATCTCGTGGGCTTTTTTTGTCGCTTGCACGCGCTTCAGAATGGTCTCGATGCTTTCAACTTCGTTATAAACGGGGATAATGACGGATAGTTTCATGGCGGCTGGATTATAAACGAAAAGAAGTATAATCGGCTCAAACAGGAAACAACCCTTCCCAGCACCCGGTGACGCGCATGGTCGTAAAACAAACAGGACAAATTCCCCCTTCCTCCGCCGGCGGTTTTATTCCGCCCCAGATCAACAGCCTTGAAGACACCGGTCTGTCCACGCTTTGGCTTCAAGACCTGATTCTCAAGGTGCTGTACTTTCGCGGTTATCTTACCGGGAGCAAAATAGCGGATGAGATCACGCTTCCGTTCGCCGGTGTGACGGATCAGCTGCTGACAACCCTCAAGCAGGAAAAATCCATCGAGGTCAAATCGTCGCAGGGCGGCTTGGGCGAAGGCTCCTACACCTACGGCATCACAAGCGCCGGCATTGTCCGCGCGCGCGAGGCGTTGGAGCGCAGTCAATATGCGGGACCGGCGCCCGTCCCCTTTGAAGTCTATAACGAATCGATTCGTCGTCAAAAGAGCGGACGAGTCGCCGTCACCACCCGCACCATGCGGCAGATTCTTTCGCAATTGGTCATCTCTGAGGCTTCGTTTCAGCGGCTGGGTCCCGCCCTCAACTCCGGCACTTCGATCTTTATGTACGGTCCCCCCGGCAACGGCAAGACCAGCATCGCGCGCGCGTTTGGCAACCTCGTCCTCAGCCAGAACATGTACATCCCTTATGCGTTGTATTTGGATGGGCAGGTTATCAAAGTCTATGACGCGGTCAGCCATAGCCTCGCGCCGGATAACGACGCCAACTCCAACCCGACCGGGACGTTGCGCGGATCCAGCCGCCGCGACCCGCGCTGGGTGAAGATTCGCCGCCCGTTCATCGTCGTCGGCGGCGAGTTGACTCTCGAAGGTCTCGACCTGGTCTTCGACGACACCACCAAATTCTATGAAGCGCCGTTCCAGGTCAAAGCCAACGGCGGCATCCTGCTCATTGACGATTTCGGACGCCAGCAGGTGCGCCCGCGCGATCTGCTCAACCGCTGGATCGTCCCGCTCGAAAACCGCGTGGACTTCCTGCGCCTCCATACCGGACGCAAAGTGGAAGTCCCCTTCGACGTCTTGATCGTCTTCTCGACCAATCTCCCCCCCAAAGACCTCGTGGACGAAGCCTTCCTCAGGCGTTTGCGCCACAAGATCGAGATCGGCGACCCGTCCTTCGAAGAATATCGTGAGATATTCAAGCGCGTCGCGCAGGATAAGCGCATCGAATACAACGACCAGGGCTTGGCGTATCTCTTGCAGGAATGGTACATCAAACGCAATCGCAAACTGCGCGCCTCGCATCCGCGCGACCTGTGCGACCAGATATTAGACATCTCCTCCTACCTGGCTGTTCCGCCGACCATGAATCGTGAAATGATTGACCGCGCCGCCCAGGCATATTTCGTGGATATTTAACCCCGCTTCGCGCCCCGCCTCTGCCTGTTTCTCCATGTTAGACAGTTTCCCACGCCCCATCCTTCTAGCCCACCGCGGAGATTATAAATACGCGCCCGAGAACACCCTCCCGGCGTTTTCTCAAGCCATCCAAAAAGGCGCGGACGGAGTCGAACTCGACGCCAAACTGACCGCTGACGGGCAGGTCGTCGTCATCCACGACGAGACCGTCAACCGCACAACCGGCGCGAACGGCAGGGTCGGATCATTCACCCTCGAAGCGATCCGCAAACTGGACGCCGGTTCCTGGTTCGACGAAAAATTCGCGGGGACGAAAATCCCCCTGCTCGAAGAAGTCTTCGAAACCGTGGGGCGGGATAAACTCATCAACATCGAGTTGACCAATTACTTCTCCCTGCGCGACGGGCTTGTCGTAAAAGTCTGCGAGTTGCTCAAGCGCCATAACAACGCCGGGCAAATCATCTTCTCCTCCTTCGCTCCCTCCAACCTTAAAATGGCCGCGCAACTTATTCCCGAAATCCCGCGCGGGTTGCTCGCCCACGCCGGTCTGTGGGGGTTATGGGCGCGTTCCTTCGGTTTCATGTTCGGCGATTACCAGGCATTGCATCCGCATATTACCAACGTCAGCCGCGAACAGATTCAACGCATTCACCGCGTCAACCGCCGCGTACACGTCTGGACGGCGAACGAACCGGAGGATATCCGCCGTCTGCGCGATTGGGGCGCGGACGGCATCATCACCGACGACCCGGCGACCGCCGTCAAAGCGCTCGGCGGGCGAAGTCAGAGTTGAAAACCTCAGTTTGCTTTTGCGCGGGCGCAAACTAAAGTTTGCGGTACGAAGATTTTTCACAACGTTGAAAACCTCAGTTTGCTTTTGCGCGGGCGCAAACTAAAGTTTGCGGTACGAACCGCGCTATGTTATAAAAGCGGGACAATGCGCCTGATAAGAATCCTTTTCCTGTTCCTCATTCTCCTTTCACTCACGCCATTTCCCGCGCAGGCGCAGACTCCCACTCCGCCCGCGGCTGTTCGAGTCGTGCTTGACGCCATGTCGCCGGAGGAACGGGTGGGGCAATTGTTCCTGGCAGCCTTTACCGGCACAGACGCCGGCGCCGAATCGCAGATATACGATCTCATCGCGCGGCGTCACATCGGCGGCGTGGTCTTCACTCGCGCCAACGACAATTTCACCGGCGACAATACGATCGCGGCGGCGTATCAAACGATCCAAACCCTTCAACGCATCGAGTGGGACGCCTCCATTCCTCCTGTTGCCGGCCGTCCGCGTGAAAATTCCTACGCGCCGCTGTTCATTGGCATCTCGCAGGAGGGCGACGGCTTGCCCGCCGACCAGATTCTCTCCGGCTTGACGCCGCTTCCGGGCGAGATGGCGATCGGCGCAACCTGGAACCCGGATTTTGCCGAAGCGACGGGAGAGACGCTTGGAAGTGAAATTTCCATGTTGGGGTTCAACCTCATCCTCGGTCCAAATTTGGATGTGCTCGAATCGCCCGCCGGTTCGGATGGCGGCTTGGGGACGCGCGTTTTTGGCGGCGACCCGTTTTGGGTGGGCGAGATGGGACGGGCGTACGTCCGCGGTTTGCATCGCGGTTCAGATGGAAACATGCTTGTGATCGCCAGGGATTTTCCCGGCGCGGGCGGCGCAGACCGCCTGACCCAGGACGAAGTTTCCACGATACGAAAATCGCTCGAACAATTGAAGCAGGTCGAGCTTGCCCCCTTCTTCGCCGTGACCGGCAACGCGGAACAACCGAACGAGATCGTGGACGGTTTGCTTGTTTCGCACATCCGTTATCAGGGGTTTCAAGGCAACATCCGCGCCACCACCCGCCCGATCAGTTTCGACCAGCAGGCGCTCGGTCAGATCATGGCGCTGCCCGGTTTCAGCGGTTGGTATGCGAACGGCGGCTTATTGGTCAGCGATAATCTCGGCACAACCGCCGTGCGAGATTTTTACGCCACCGGCGGCGGGCAGTTCCAGGCGCGAATCGCCGCGCGCGACGCCTTCCTGGCTGGCAACGACTTGTTGTATCTTGGAAATATAAAATCGGACGACGCGCCTGATTCTTATACGTCTGTGGTTCGCACATTGGAGTTCTTCGCGCAAAAATACCGCGAAGACCCGGCTTTCGCCCAGCGGGTTGACGCCTCGGTTGCGCGCATCCTCGCCGCCAAGTTAAAACTCTACGACGCCTTCACGTTCGATAACGTGATCGCCGACCCCAGCCCCAACCCGCCTGCGACCGAAGCCGAATCCGCCGATCCGGAATCGGGATCGGATATCTCATTCCAGATCGCGCGCAACGCCGCAACATTGATCAGCCCAACCCAGCAGGACCTCGCCTCTGTCCTGCCCCTGCCGCCAGGACCTTCGGATCGGATCGTCTTTCTCACCGACACTGTCAGCGGGGCGCAATGCTCGGGGTGTCCGACCCAGCCGTGGTTCGCGTCCGATGCGATGCAGAATGCGGCATTGCGGCTGTACGGTCCGCAGGGCGGCAATCAAGTGGAGGAGTTCCGGCTCAAATCCTATTCCTTTGAAAATTTGACGGCATTGCTGGACGCGCCCGACGACAACCAATTCATGGCGGACGATCTCGGCGCCGCGGATTGGGTCGTGGTCTCCGTGGCCGGCTCATCGAACAGCCAGCCCGAGCTCGTCAGCCGGCTGCTGCGCGAGCGCCCCGACCTGTTGTTGAACAAACAGTTGATCCTGTTCTCCTTCGGCGCGCCGTATTATTTCGACACTACGACCCTTTCGCGTTTCACCGCCTATTACGCGCTCTACAGCAAACAACCCGAGTTCGTGGATGTGGCGGCGCGCCTGCTTTTTCAGGAGTTGACCCCTTCCGGCGCGTCGCCGGTCTCGGTTCCCGCCGTGGGATACGATTTGATCGCGGTCATGTCGCCGGATCCGAATCAGATCATTCCGATCTTTCTGGACCTGCCGCCTGAGTCTGCCACCCCCGAGCCGGGGACGACGCCCGAGCCGACGGTCGCCCCGCTCTTTCGCATCGGCGATACGATCTCACTGCGCACGGGCGCGATCGTGGATCACAACGGCAACCCGGCGCCGGATGGGACGGTGGTGCAGTTTTCGATGTTGTTGACGGGCGAGGGCGGCGGCATTTTACAGCAGGTTGAATCGGTGACGACGGACGGCATCGCGCGCGCCGCCTTCGGTTTGGACAAGCCCGGCTTGCTCGAGATCCGCGTGACGAGCGAACCCGCCGTTATTTCCGAAGTGTTGCAATTGGACGTGTCGCAATCCGGCGCGGTGGCGGTGACGGTGGTCGTTCCCGAGTTGACGCAATCCGCCCAGCCGACGCCGCTGCCGCCTGTGGAGGAAGAATCGGATTCCTTTGTCACGCCCGAAGGCTACCCCCGCGTTTCCGCGTGGTCGCTTTCGATGTTGCTCGCCCTGTTGGGGTCGGGGGCGTTGTTTGCAATCGCTTCGCTGTTTCTCTCGCGGAGAACGACTCTTCGTCTTGCGCTCGGCATGTTGATCGGCGGATTGCTCGCTTATAACCTGCTGGCGTTTGGCTTGTTCAACCTGACTGGTTGGCTGGCGGAGACGGGCATGCCCGGCGTGCTGACCGTCATCCTTATCGGTCAGGGGGTTGGCTGGGCGGGCGGCTGGGTTTGGTCGCGCGCGGATAAATAGCGAATGATGCCGGGGGCGACCCGCCCAAATCTTGTAATCCATCATTGCGCCCGATAGGGTCGCCTCTGCGACATTTGCCTGCACAGGCGACCCTTTGTTCTAAGAGACCGTTTCTTAAGTACACGGATTTGACGAATTGCACGGACTGGCGCGGATTTAATAAGAGGTTTTTCCCGTGAGAATCCGTGAAATCCGCGTAATCCGTATCCAAAAAGGACTTAAGAAACACTCTCTAAAGCAAATTTGTTCGATGACCCTGACGGGTCGCCGCTACGAAGCGCCAAAGAATTGAAAGAGGAGTATTCATGGAATCCACCAGTAAAACCGGAAAGACCCCAAAGGCAAAACAACCGCCCATTTTATTCGACAAGACCCAGGCGATCATCAAAGACTTGACGGTCAAACTCGGCGGCACGCTTGTCACCTACTTCAACAACCCGCGCGGCAGCGTCTGCCACGACGACGTGCTGGCGTTGTTCGAACTGCTCGAGAAGATCGGCAAACAGGAACGTATTTACCTCTTCGTAAAATCCAGCGGCGGCAATGGACAGGCGTCGTTACGCATCGTCAATCTCCTGCGCCAGTATTGCGACGAGGTTGTCGCCGTCCTCCCGCTCGAGTGCGCTTCCGCCGCCACCATGGTCACCCTTGGCGCGAACGAAATTCACATGGGTCCCATGGCGTATCTCACTTCGGTGGACACCTCGCTGACCCATTCGCTCTCGCCGATTGATCGCGACAATGACCGCGTCAGCGTCAGCCTCGACGAGTTGAACCGCGTGGTTCGGTTGTGGCAGGCGCAAAATGCCGACTCGAATGAGAATCCCTATCAACAGCTTTTCCAGCATGTGCATCCGCTCGTCATCGGGGCGGTGGATCGCGCGGAATCCCTTTCCATCATGTTGTGCAAGGAACTGCTCGCCTATCATATAAAAGAGGAAGCGGTCGCCGAGCGGATCGCTTCGACGCTTAACTCGAAATATCCTTCGCACGGCTATCCCATCCTTTTCGAGGAAGCCGGGCGCATCGGCTTGAAGGTCAGGCGCCTCGCGCCGGAGATCAACTCGCAACTGCTCGAACTCAACGAACTCTATAGCGAGATGGGACAGCGCGCCACGACCGATTTCGACGACACCCACGCGCACGGCAACGAAATCCTCAACATCTGGGAGTCGACCGATGTGCTGGTCTATTACCAGCAGGACAAGGATTGGTTCTACCGCACCGAGGAGCGCCGCTGGATCTCGCTCAACGACAACAGCAGTTGGCGGCGCGTGGCGAAGAAGGGCAACAAAGTGGAGAAGTCCATCATCCACATCTCGTAACCCTCTATTTCCCCGAAATCAAAAAGACATCCAAAGGTTTCAGCCTTCGGATGCCTTTTCTACTCTCTAATTTCTATTCTCTACTCTCTAATTTCTATTCTCTATTCTCCGCTCTCACGCCGTTTCCAAATATCTTTGAATCTCATAATCCGTCACGCGCAGGCGGAACTCATCCCACTCCTCCCATTTCGCGCGCAGATAGGCTTCAGTCAGGTAATCGCCAAGGGCGCCTTTCAGCACATTATCCTTCGACAATTCGGTCAGCGATTCAGCCAGCGAGCCGGGCAGTTCGGTCACGCCGAGTTTGGCGCGTTCCTCCCGGTCGAGATGATAGAGATTGACGTTATTCAACGCCTTGGGCGGCTTCATGTTCTTCTCGATGCCGTCGAGCGCGGCGGCGAGCATGGCGGCGAAGGCAAGGTACGGGTTGCAGGACGGGTCGGGGAAGCGTAACTCGGCGCGGACGGATTTATCGCGTCCTTCGGTGTAGCGCGGGATGCGGATCAACGCCGAACGATTCTGCTGCGCCCAGCCGATGTAAACCGGCGCTTCATAACCGGGGACAAGACGCTTGTATGAGTTTACAGTCGGCGCGACCACGCCGGCGAGCGCGCGCGCATGTTCCAACTGCCCGGCGATGAAGGAGTACGCCAGCGGCGAGAGGCGCGCCTCGTCCTTCGCATCGAAGAACAGGTTTTTGCCGTTCTTGACATCGAAGAGACTCTGGTGACAGTGCATTCCGGAGCCGTTGATGCCGAAGACCGGCTTGGGCATGAAGGAAGCGATCAACCCGTGCTGGGCCGCGATGGCCTTGACAGTGTACTTGAGCGTCAGGACGTTATCCGCCGCCTTGAGCGCGTCCGCGAAGCGGAAATCAATCTCATGCTGTCCGAGCGCAACTTCATGATGCCCGACTTCCACATCGAGTCCCATCGCGTCGAGCGCGTTCATCAACGCCGTGCGCACGACGACCGCTTCGTCGAACGAGGAGAAATCGAAGTAGCCGCCCGTGTCGTGGGGGACGGGATGCACGCCGTTTCCGTTTTCGCCCTTGAAGAGGAAGAACTCCGGCTCGGGGCCGATGTTGAACTGCCAGCCGCGTTCGGCGATTTTTGCGAGGATGCGTTTCAACGCGCCGCGCGCATCGCCCTCGAAAGGTTCGCCAGCCGGGGTGAAAATATCGCAGAAGACGCGCGCGCGGCGCGATTCGGGCGAAGACCAGGGCAGGACCGCGTATGTTTCGGGGTCTATCTTGAGGCGCATATCGCTTTCCTGAATGCGCGCAAACCCTTCCACCGACGAGCCGTCGAACCATGCGCCGTCGTTCAGCACATCCTCGAGGCGATGGATGGGCATATCCACGCTTTTGACCGCGCCCAACACATCCGTAAACTGGAGCGAAAGGAATTTAACATTATCTTCCTTCACCCGTTTCAATAAATCTTTTCCATCCATTTTATTTTCTCCTTTTCTGATAACTGATTACTGATTACTTTTCACTGCTCACGAACTTCTATTCACTACTCACTACTCACTACTCACTACTCTCTACTCACTACTCTCTACTCTCTACTCTCTATTCACTACTCACTACTCTCCACTCAACCAACCTCCTCCGCCTCTTTCTGTACCTGAGGCTTGCCCCTGCTATTGATGATAATGACCGCGCTGATGATGATCGCCGTCGCCAGATAAATCCGCGGTCCCAGCGTTTCATTTCCAAAAAAATATCCCAAGATCACCGCCACGATCGGGTTGACGTAAGCGTACGTGGCGACTAGCGAGATGGGAGCATTGGCTAACAGCCAGATGTACGACCCAAACCCGACGATGGAGCCGATGGTGATGAGGTAAATCAAGCCAGCCAGCGACCGGTCCGATATGTCCACAAAACTCCATCCGTTCAATTCGCCCGTCAACAGCGAAACGACGAACATTCCCAGACTGCCCATGAGCATTTCCGCGCCGGTCGTCACGAAGGACGATTTTGGCAGGTCGGCGCTTTTGCTGTAGATCGAGCCGGAGGCCCACAGCACGGTGGCGCATAATAGGGCTGTTGTGCCAAGCGGGGGCAGGGCGGATGCGCCGCCTGAAAACTCGGCTGGACCGATAAGGATGAATATTCCCAAAAAACCGATGGACAGCCCGGTGATGGCTCGCCAGCCTGGCTTGATTCCGCCGGGGCGCAGGGCTTCCAAAATTACGAGCCAGAGCGGCGTGGTGGCGATGACCAGCGCCGCGATGCCCGACGGGATGACTTGTTCCGCCCACGCGACCAGCCCGTTGCCGCCGACAAGCAACAGCGTGCCGACAATGAACGTGGATTTCCATTGAGAACGGGTGGGCATGGCTTGCCCGGCGGCTTTTTGCCAGGCAAGGATGATCAGCCCGGAGATGAAAAAACGCAGCGCGCCGTGTAAAAAGGGCGGAATGGTTTCGATGGCGACCTTGATACCCAGATAGGTCGAACCCCAAACGATATAAAGCGTGATCAATGCGACCCAGATTTTTGATTTCATTTTTTCCTTTTTGTTTTCGTAAAGCAAGTCTATAGACTTGCTTTACGTTAGTTCTCTCGCCAATAGCGCCTTCTTCCGCGCCGAACCGTACAGATAATCTCCAAACTCGCCGCTCTTGCGGATGACGCGGTGGCAGGGGATGAGGTATGCGATTGGGTTGTCGCCCACCGCGTTCCCGACCGCCCGCACCGCCCGCGGATTGCCGACCTGTTTTGCGATGCGCTCGTACGTGGTCAGCGCGCCCGATGGGATGCCGAGCAGCGCCTCCCAGACCTTGATCTGGAAATTCGTGCCGCGCAGATGCAGTTTCAGCGGCGAGTCGCCTTCCATGTGAAGGAAGATTCTGTTGACCAACAGGGCGCTGCTGGCGTAGTCCTCGCTCATCGCGGCGTTCTTCCAATGCTCCGCGAGGTTGTCCACTGCCCTGCCTTCGCCGCCGTCCACAAACCCGAGGTGACAGATGCCGCGCTCCGTTGCAGCGATCAGGCACTTGCCGAAGGGCGTGGGATGAATCCCGTAACGGATGCTGACGCCCTCGCCGCGCGACTTGTACTCTCCCGGAGTCACGGCTTCGGTGTTGACAAAAAGATCGTGGAGCCGTCCCAGACTCGAAAGTCCGGTTTGATGCGCGACGTCGAGCAAATTCTCGGAGCGGTCGAGTATCTTCTTCGCCTGTTCCTTCGTCAGAAATTGCATAAAGCGTTTGGGGCTGATGCCCGCCCAGCGCGTGAACAGCCGCTGGAAGTGATATTCGCTCATGCCCACCGCCGAGGCGATCTGCGCCAGGTCCGGCTGATCCTGCGCGTTGGCTTCGATGTACCGGATGGCTTTTTCGATCAAGCGGTAATGTTGTAAAGGTTCGAGTTTGTTTTCCATATCAATCTCCTTTTCTTCTTGCGCGAGATTGTATTTGGCTCCCGTTCCAGCGGCGACCCGTTTCTTGCTCGATTTTCATAATTCTCAAAACCCGACAGGTCTCCAGCCTGGTTGACGGCCCGGGGGCATTCCATCCTGTCAGGTTTGTTGATAAAACAAAAAATGGATATGCCTGGGCATATCCATTTCATACCGCGACCGGTATTAAAAAATAATGCCCTTCCAAACCGACAGGCGCGCGCAAAAGCGCCTGTTCACTGCGTCCGCTTGTCCCGTCGGTTGCCCGATGGTTTTCGCGGAGGGCATTTTCAGACCTGCCCAATACGCTTGCTTTGGAAGGGAGAAGGAAGCCAGTGACATGGCTCCAGAGGCATCCGCTGATCTATCCGATTTTCGGACCTCGCCCCCTCCCGAAGGAGAGAAGAAGTCCTTAGCGTCCCGCTCGCGCGGGAGAACCTCCACCTCGTGATCTCATCATGTCATTGCGAGGGCGTCAGCCTGAAGCAATCTCCCGATTGATAGGAGACTGCTTTGCAATATTCGCTCGCCGTGACATCAAAGACCCAGCCGCTATATCTCCGTTATTCGATTGCGAACCCAACCTGATAATGGCGGCGATTGTACACACATCCCATGTGTTAGTCAAGCAGCAATCCCCTGTGCGTGTGCATGCAAAGGTTGTCAGCGGATACGCCCAAGCAATTGCAAAAATATCGGACTTGCAAAACAGGCGGTATAATCTCCGGCTGGAGTACACAAATGCCAGCCATTTTCCCCTTTACAGCCATTGTCGGACAGGAGCGCATGAGGCGCGCGCTCATTCTCAATGCGGTGGACACCCGCATCGGCGGAGTCTTGATCCGCGGCGAACGCGGCACAGCCAAATCCACCGCCGCGCGGTCGCTTGCCGCGCTTCTTCCCCACGTCAAAGTCGTGCAGGATTGCCGCTTTGGCTGCGACCCCGACAAGCCCGCGACCTGGTGTACGGAGTGCAAGGAACGCGCCGCCGCGACAAAAAAACTTCCGACCCACGAACGCTCAACGCCGTTCATCAATCTGCCCGTTTCCGCCACCGAAGACCGCGTGGTTGGGACGCTCGACATCGAAAAAGCGATTCAAAAGGGCGAGCGGCACTTCGAGCCGGGCGTACTCGCCAACGCGAATCGAGGTCTGCTCTACATTGACGAAGTGAACCTGCTCGACGATCATGTGGTGGATATTCTTTTGGATTCCGCCGCGATGGGCGTGAACACGGTGGAGCGCGAGGGCATCTCCTTCGCCCATCCCGCCCGCTTCATTCTCGTCGGGACGATGAATCCTGAAGAGGGAGATTTGCGCCCCCAGTTGCTGGATCGCTTCGCCCTTTCGGTGGAGATCGTCGGCATCCGCGAGGCGCGCGAACGCATGAGCATCATGGAACGCAACATCTCGTATGAACGCGACCCGGAAGCCTTCCGCGCCCAATGGCTGCCGAAGGAAGAGGAACTCTCGAAGCAGATCGCCAAAGCCCGCGAACTGGTGGATCAGGTCAAATACACGACGCGCGACCTGCTCTCCATCGCCGCGCTGACCGCCTCGCTGAATGTGGACGGCCACCGCGCAGATATGGTCATCCTCAAAGCGGCGCGCGCCGAAGCCGCCTTCGAAGGGCGCACCAAGATCAACGATCACGATATCGCCCTCGCCGCCGAACTTGCCCTGCCGCATCGCATCAAGCGCACGCCCTTCCAGCAGGCGGAGATGACCACCGAACAGTTGCAGGAACGAATCGAACAACTGGCGGGCCAGTCCATGCCGAGCGAAGAAGAGGAATCTTCGGAAAGCGGGCAGGAAGGCGAAAAAGAGGAAAAAAAAACTTAAAGCTCGAAGATGAGCAGACCGAGGAAGGCGCGCAGGAGGGCAACCCCGAACCGATGGAAAATCGGGAAGTGTTCGCCAGCCAGAATGCAAACTGGTGGGAGGGCGGGCAAAAGGTCAAAGCCGGGGAAACATTCCAGCCGCGAAAATTGAACACGCCGCTCGACAAACTGACCCGCAAACAGGCCGGGCGGCGTTCGCTCACAAAAACCGAACGCAAACACGGGCGTTACATCAAAGCCCGTCCCGCCGGGGATAACCTGACCGACATCGCCTTCGACGCCACTTTTCGCGCCGCGGCTCCCTTCCAAAAACAACGGACTGAAGAGCGCAAGAAACTTGCCTTCTCAATCAAGAAGAGCGATTTACAGCGCAAGATCCGCGTCAAGCGGGTCGCCAACCTCGTGCTGTTCCTCGTGGACGCTTCGTGGTCCATGGCGGTCGCCGAGCGGATGAACGCCACAAAGGGCGCAATCCTCTCGCTTCTTACGGACGCTTATCAACGCCGCGACCGCGTCGGGCTGATCGTCTTTCAGAAAGACCGCGCCACGCTGGTACTCTCCCCCACCAATTCCGTTCAACTCGCCCAGCGCGCTTTGATGGATATTCCCGTCGGCGGCAAGACTCCGCTGTCGGCGGGTTTGTTCATGGCGCACGACGTCATCACCCACGAAAAACACATTCACCCGGATGTAGAGCCGCTTCTAATCGTGCTGACCGACGGCGCGGGCAATGTCTCGCTTGGGACACTGCCGCCGCAGGAGGAGGGCTTCAAATTTGCGGAGATGATCGCCAACGAAAAAATCCGTTCGGTGGTCATCAACATGGAACACGCCGCCTTCGATCAGGGACTCGCCCAGCAACTGGCGGATCACCTCGAAGCGCCGTGTTTCTCGCTCAGCGAATTGAAAGCCGAAACGCTTTACAACGCGGTTGTGGATGAAATGTCCAAGCCGGCGAAGAAGTAAGTAAAAGTCAGACCTCCGAGGTTTTGGAAACCCCGGAGGTCTTTGTTATAAACTCACGCCTCATTCCCGTTTTCGACCCCGCTCAACAGCCAGGTTTTCAGCAATTCCCGCTCCTCCTCGTTCAATTCGAACTGGGCGGCGCGGCACAGGTTGATCGTGTTTTTGACGATTTTTTCGCCAAGTTCCATCGGCGGATCCGCTCTCCCGGCGTCGAGGCTGTAGCCGACATAACTCAAGCCTGTCAGCACAAAGTTGACGTGCGAACGCGCGATCGGCGCGCCGCGCTCGATGCAGCGGTCGCGCACCGTGCGGGAAGTCACCGACATCTGATAACCGCGTTCGTTGATCTCGCGCGAAATCTCGCGGAACATCAAACCGTAATGGCGGGGGGGGAGGTAGGGCATGTCCGTCAGTTTGTGAATCTTCTTTGCCAGTTCGGCGACCTGCGGATACTGCTCCATAAAAACATCCGCAACGGGAGCGGGGAGCGGGAGAATCTCCGCCTGCCCATTGACGGGCAGGGTATGCCGGTCAGGATCATAAATATAACCGGGGGCTTTTTCATATATCTTCAACGGTCCAAGGTCCAATTGGAGGAGAAGCGCCTTGAAACTCATCGCCCCCAGCCAGTTGGCGGCGACGGACTGATCCGCGAATTTCTTTTGGACGCTGTGCGCGAGGACGCTCAGCACCATGGGAGTCGGAGAATCCGCCAGCAGGTTGCGGATGAATTCGGCGATTCGGTTGCGCGCCTCCTGCGGGCGGGCGCCGATGGGCGTGGTCTTGCTCTTTTCCTCAGAGTAGACCCAGTTGGCGAACAGTTTGCGGGTGACGAACCACGAGTCCTCGTCCTCGACGATCGCCAATTCGTCGTCCAATTTGACGATGGCTTCGGTCAATTTCTTGAGCGAGCGGAATCCAAGCCAATGGATGCTTTGTTTGAAATCGGGGAACTGCTTGTAGATTTCCGGCAGGTCGCTGCCCGGCACGCCGGAAGGAAGCGAGACGGCGGCTTTGTGAACCTTCTTTGCCATCTCGCGCAACAGCGCCTGCGGCGCCCTCTCGTTATCGTACTCTTCGTGATCCTCCCGGTCGTTTTCATCCTGAATGCCGACGCCGAGAACGGTTTCCACGAAGGCGTTGGGGTTGATCAGGTAATCGCTGGAGGCTTTGTACGCCGGGGATGCCTGCCCGACCGGCAGGACGACGCTGTAGCGGGCATGTTTGCGGAGGTTGAGCAGTAACGGCGTGAAATCGGCGTCGCCCGAAAAGACGATAAACTCGTGAAAGTAGGTTTTATGACTCAGCGTCTCCAGCACGTCCATGACGATGTGAATGTCCGTGCTGGTCTTGCCGCGCGCCGTCAGCGGCGGGCAGTCTATCACTTCGCACGCCGAACGGATGAAGTGCGGGCGATACTTTGCAAAGGAATTGGGATTCATGTAACATCGGCGGATGAGGATGCGCCTGCCGTTGAAGCCCGGTCCGATATAGTCCAGCGACAACTGCTGTTCCAGCCAGTTCAGCCAGACATCCGGCGCAGTGGCAAATTTTTCCGCCGCCTGTTTGTCCAACGCCTCCAGGTTGATGTAGATATTGTCGAAATCAATGAACAATGCCGAATTCAACTGGGTCGAACCGTTCGCGATCGCTTCCATGTTCAATCCTCCTGTTTGATATTCGATGAAGCCATAAGCCCGCAGAGACAGGCGGATTATATGCCCGAACTTCGCTTCGCGGCAATGGGTTGGACCACGGAGCGCAAAGTCTCCCGGCTTTGCGCTCCCGGTCTTGCGTCCGTTACGAATCGAACCCCAGCCCCAGCGCGTCCAGCGTCTTCAGCCAGAGATTTCTTCTTCCCTGATTGCGATCCGCCTGATCGAGCGACCATCTCGTAAAGTTGATGATCGGCGAGCGGAACGGCTCCGGCGGGAAGGGGAAGGGGCGGGATTTCACCATTTGCAATTCGGTCAATTCGGTTTTTTCGCCGCTCAACAAATCCAGCATGACGCGCGCGCCGAAGCGGGATGCGCCGACTCCCAGCCCGGTGTACCCCATGGCGTAGGCCAGTTTTCCGCGATGGGCTTTGCCCCAAAAGACGGCGTAACGCGAGCAGGTATCTATCACGCCGCCCCAGGCGTGCGTGAAGCGTAATCCCGTCAGCGAGGGAAAGGTCTGGAAGAAGTGCTCCGCCAAAAGGGCGAAAGAGGCGGGGCGGTTTTCGAGATGCGGGGCGACCTGATTGTTGCGATGATAGATCGCGTCGTATCCGCCCCATAGAATCCGCCCATCCGCTGTCATTTGCGAATAATGGAATTGGTTGTTGATGTCGCTCAGTCCCTCGCGCCCATGCCAGCCGATGGAATCGCGCTGGGCTTTGGAAAGCGGTTCGGTCATCAGAACATAATCGTAGACCGGCACAACATATAACGAAAGGCGTTTGAGCAAGGGTGGGAAGGCATTGGTGGCAAGCGCGACTTTACGCGCCTCGACCTGTCCGCGCGGCGTTTTGAGGAGGACGCTCCCGCGCCGCTCTTCCATCGCCGTGACCGGAGTCGACTCAAACAGGCGGACTCCCAGCCCGAGGCAGGCTTTCTTCAACCCCCACGCCAGCCGCGCCGGGTTGATCATGGCGTTGGACATGTCCATCGCGCCCGCCAGAAAAGTCGGCGAGTTGATGCGCGCGCGCATTTGATCTTGGTCTAAAAATTGCGCGGGGACGCCGTATTGCCGCGCGATCTCGACCTCCTCGCGCAGTTCCGCAATCTGATGTTCCTCATTGGCGATCCCGATCTCGCCGGAGCGGATGAAGTCGCAATCAATATCAAACTGCCGGATTGTCGCCTCGATGCCGTCCAGGTTTTCGTTGCCGAGTCGAATGAGTTGCGGCAGTTCCCGCTCCCAGCGACTGCGTCCGTTCTCGATGCCGTGCGTGAGCGAAGCGGCGCAAAACCCGCCGTTGCGTCCACTGGCGCCGCTGGCAACCTCGCCCGCTTCGAGCAAAACGACATCGCGGTTCGGGTCGGCTTGTTTTGCAAGCAGGGCCGTCCACAAACCGGTGAAGCCGCCGCCGATGACGGCAAGGTCGGTCTGAATATCTGTTGTAAGAGGCGGGGCGCTTTCCGGCCTGGCTGGGTCGTCCAGCCAGAAGGGTTTCAACTTCACATCCGCAATTGCCCGCAAACTTTCGGGGCGCGGCGTGGTTGAGAAAAACATAAAATCTCCGTTTTCGCGGTTCACCCGTTTCAAGGGGTGAGTTCATAGGATTCAGCGATTTTAATGCGTCCATGAACCATTCGTCAAACAGGCATGTATCAGTCGGGAGGCTTTCGACTCCGCGTCTGGTGAAAATTTAAATCCCTTGACACATTCACAGCCCGGCCATAGAATACCGCCCAATCATGCGCAAGTCGCCCTCCTGTACCCACATGACCATGACCACCTCCGGCAAACGCCGCGAGGAATATGCGCATGGGCTGAAGTAACCAAACCAGGTTAATCAAAAGCGCAACGCCTCGCGGAAACGCGGGGCGTTTTTTATTTCGTTCTCAAAGGAGACTCCATGTCAAACACACTGGTCATGAAATTCGGCGGCACCTCCGTCGGTTCGGTTGCCGCGTTGAACAACGCGCTTCAAATCATACGAGACGCAAAAAAGGATTGGGAGCGAGTCGTCGTCGTGACCTCCGCCATGTCCGGCGTGACGAATCTGCTATTGGATTGCGCCGCCTCCGCTTCGCACGGGAGGGCGGATTCTCTGCCTCAAGCCGAATCCACGCTGAGAGAAAAACACTTCGCCGCCGCAAACGCGCTCATCGCGGACGAATCCCTGCGCGAACGGACCAAGGACGAAATCAACGCGCTCATCCTCTCGCTGGTGGATTTATGCAAAGCCATCGCCGTGCTGGGGGAAGCCAGCCCGCGCGCAATGGACGCGGTCGCCTCGCTGGGCGAAAGGATGAGCGTGCGCCTGCTTGCGGCAGTCGTCCAGAGCGCGGGCATCCCGGCTCAGCCCATCGAATCGACGGAGTTCATCGTCACCAACGCGCATTTTCAAAACGCGCACCCCGATTTTAAAGCGACCACAGAAAAAACCCGCGCGGCGTTAAACCCCCTGCTCGATCAGGGAATCCTCCCCATCACAACCGGATTCATCGGCGCGACGGCTGAAGGCGCAGTCACCACGCTGGGGCGCGGCGGCAGCGACTACTCCGCGGCCATCATCGGCAAAGTCCTGCCTGCCAATGACGTTTGGATCTGGACGGATGTGGACGGCATCATGACGACTGACCCGCGCATTGTCCAATCCGCTGTGACGCTGCCGGAAATGTGCTACAGCGAAATTGCGGAACTGGCGTATTACGGCGCAAAGGTACTGCACCCCAAAACCATCCGCCCGGTGGTGGAAGCGGGCATTGGGCTGAGGATTTGCAACACATTCAACCCGGCGCATCCCGGCACGCGCCTGACAGCCAACGGCCGGGTAAACGGCAGAGTCATCAAAGCCGTGACCGCCATCCGCAAACAAAGGCTGGTCACCATCGAAGGGCGCGGGATGCTGGGCGTGCCGGGCGTGGCGGCGCGCGCGTTTGGGGCGGTGGCTGCCACAGGCACAAGCGTGCCGCTCATTACGCAAGCGTCCTCGGAACAATCCATCTGCTTCGCCGTTCCGGCGGAGATCGCGCCAGTGATCCTTGCAGCGCTTGAAAAAACGTTTGCGCGCGAGGTGGAAGACGAAGACATTGACCGCGTCTGGGCGACGGAGGACGTATCCATCATCACCGTGGTCGGCGCGGGGATGCAGCATACGCCCGGGGTTGCAGGAAATGTCTTTCGCAGACTCGGCGACGACGGCGTGAATGTCCTCGCCATCGCGCAGGGGTCGTCCGAAGTTTCCATCTCGCTGGTGGTCGGCGCGGCAGATACGGAAAATGCGGTTCAGGCGCTGCATACGTTGATTGTGAACTAATCCGTCATTGCGAGGGCGGTGTTTTTCCGCCCGAAGCAATCTCATGACTTGATTACCTTACACTTTGTTTTTAGGATGCGGAAAACGCGGACACTTGCACCTGGCGCAAGTGCAGGTGTGAACGCAGATTTTTTTGACAAAACGTCCGAAAAGACGCATTAAATCCGCGTTTTTCGCGCTCGTCCGCGTCCTGATTTTAAGAGTGTAAGGTAATCAGTCTCATGACATAATCATGGGATTGCTTCGCCGCAAAGAACAAGAACGCTCCTCGCAATGACGAGATAATCTCAAGGAGAAATCATCATGTCCCAATCTCAAATCCCTGTGGCAATTCTTGGCGCGACAGGGTCTGTCGGTCAGCGGTTTATTTCGTTGTTGGAAAATCACCCCTGGTTCAAAGTGGTTGCGCTTGCCGCATCGGATCGTTCGGTGGGACAGCCATACGCCAAAGCGACGCGCTGGGTGTTGGACGCGCCCATGCCAGGCTACGCCAGGGATATGATCGTCGTCCCCGCCAATACGGATGCCGCGCAGGCGAAGATCGTTTTTTCCGCGCTTCATACCGAGATCGCCAACGAACTGGAGCCGCAATTTGCAAAAGCAGGCGCGGCGGTCTGCTCGAACGCGTCGTCCCATCGGCGCGACGCAGACGTGCCGTTGTTGTTGCCTGAGATCAACGCGGAGCATATTCAACTGGTGGAGCAACAGCGCAAGAATCGCGGCTGGAGCGGGTGCATCGTAACCAACCCGAACTGCACCAGCACGGGTCTGACGATTGCGCTCAAAGTTTTGGATGGCGAATTTGGCGTGAAGAAAGTCTTTGCCACGTCGTTGCAGGCATTATCAGGCGCGGGCTACCCCGGCGTCCCTTCGCTCGACATCATGGACAACGTCATCCCCAACGTCGCCAACGGCGGCGAGGAGGAAAAAGTGGAATGGGAGCCGCGCAAGATGCTGGGACGGTTTGATGGGTCGGGAATTGAACCGGCGGATATTCAATTCAGCGTTCACGCCAACCGCGTGGCGGTGATTGACGGCCATACCGTGTGCGCCAGCGTGCAATTGGAGAAGCCCGTTGCGCCGGAGGTTGCGATTCAGGCGTTGCGCGATTATGCGGCAAAACCGTCGGCAGCGAATCTGCCCTCGGCGCCGCGCCCCGTCATCGAGGTCCGGGATGAGGCGGATCGGCCCCAGCCGCGACTCGACCGCATGACGGGAAAAGGTATGACGACCGTCGTCGGGCGCGTGAGGCGCGATCCCATCTTCGATCTTAAGTTTGTGGTGTTGTCGCACAATACGATTCGCGGCGCGGCGGGTGCGTCCATCTACAACGCCGAGTTGCTGACGAATGAAAATTTGCTGAGACGGGGTTATTAATTCGCTTGACATTCCCCATTCCTCTACATATAATACCGGTCGCGTTCCTGGCTAGCTCAATCGGCGGAGCGAGCGGCTGTTAACCGCTAGGTTATAGGTTCAAGTCCTATGCCAGGAGCCAGCGAAGACCGCCTTCGATTTCGAAGGCGGTCTTTTTTACCCAACGGTGCGCGCCGTCGAACGAAGAGTCAGAATGGCTCATGCGAGCCTTCGAGACCTTTGCGTAGGGCAAGTTGCTGCGGCGGATGTATAATTTCGGCAAAATGGCGAATGATGGGTGTCATGATATCGGGGGAAGCCGGAGACAGGCGGCGGGGTGTAGCGCCTCACCACCTCTCCCACCTCACCACGTCTTCAAACTCCGCCCGCCCGCCCTTCCTCGGCGGCGCGGATAACTTCTCCTCCTCCAGCGGATACCCAAACGACAGCGCGATTCGCAAATGCCACTCGGCGGGGAATCCCAAAATGCCGCGCGCTTTTTCCGGTTCGTAGATGGAGGCGGGGGCAGAGCCAATTCCCAACTCCCACGCCGCCAGTTGCATATATGCCGCCGCCTGTCCCGCATCGAACATGGTTTGAAATTTATCTTTGGGGTCAGGGGTCAGAATCGCAACCCCCAGCGCCGCGCCCGCAAGATGCCCCGCCCACTCGCCGCAGGTCGAAAGTTCCTTCAAGATCGCCTTATCGCGTATCGCAATGAACCGCCACGCCTGATTGTTCTTCGACGACTGCGCCCGACGTCCCGCGTTCAAGATTGCATGAACCGCGTCGCCCGGCAAAGGCGTATCCCGAAACTTCCTCACCGCCCGCTTCAATCGAATTGCATCCATCACATTCATCGCGCGCCTCACTGCTCACTGATAACTGATAACTTGCTCTTCACTTCAAAGTATAATCCACCCAATGACCGAACCCCTCAATTTCAAACCATTCGGGCTTTCTGCGCTTGCGCTCGCGCTCATCGGCTGGGGAGGCTTGTATTACGTTCTCACGCAAACCCTGCCCTTCGTCTGGTCGCGCTGGGGATTCTTTGCCCTGCTGCTCATGGCGCTCACCGGCACGGCGCTTCCCATCGTATTTTTTCTTCACCGTCGCTTTCCCGACAATCCTCCCGCAGATGCAAACGTCGTCGTCCGTCAAGCCACATGGGTTGGCGTGTACGGCGCGACTCTGGCATGGCTTCAACTCGGCCGTCTCGTCACGCTTTACGTCGTCCTCGGTCTCGCCGGCGGTCTGATCGCCGCCGAATACTTCATCCGCATCCGCGAGAAAGCCGCGCGCCGCCCGCCCATCATCCACGATGACAACGCTTCGTGACCTGCCCTCCATCGAAAGCCTTCTTCAAAACGAAACCGCTTCGGATTTGATCGAACGCTTCGGACGCCCCCTTGTTTTGGATTCCCTCCGCCAGACATTGGACGACGCCCGGGCGCGCTTCAAACTTAATCCTGAAGTTGGGTTGCCATCCATTGAGTTGATCCTCGCTGAATCTGAATCCACCCTCTCCGCCTGGACGGCGCCGACCCTCCTCCCGGTCATCAACGCCACCGGCGTAATCCTCCACACCAACCTCGGCCGCGCCCCGTTGAGCGGCGCAGCCATCCGCGCCATGGATGCCGTCTCGCGCGGCTACTCCAACCTTGAATTCGATCTCGAAACCGGCAAGCGCGGCTCTCGTCTAATTCACGCTGAATCATTATTGCAAAAATTAACAGGCGCAGAATCCGCTTTGGTAGTCAATAACAATGCTTCGGCGGTTTTATTGATCCTTTCAGCGTTAGCCAGTAAAAAGCGAGTCATCATCGCTCGCTCGCAACTGGTCGAGATCGGCGGCGGCTTCCGCGTGCCGGATGTGATGAAACAATCAGGCGCGAAACTCGTCGAAGTGGGAACGACCAATAAAATCCATATTTCTGATTATGAGGCGGCGTTGGCTGAGTCTGCCGGGATTGTAATGCGCGCCCATCGTTCAAACTTCAAGCTCGTTGGCTTCACCGAAGAACCTGAATTAAAAGATATTGTTCAAGTTGCACATCAACATAATTCCATAGTGATTGATGACTTGGGCTCAGGCGCGTTATACGATACAGTCAAATATGGTCTGGCGCATGAACCGACAGTTCAAGAATCCATGCAGGCAGGCGCGGATATTATCTGTTTCTCTGGCGATAAATTGTTAGGCGGTCCACAAGCAGGAATCATCATCGGCAAAAAAGAATTGATAGATAAAATCAAAAAACATCCGCTGGCCAGAGCCGTGAGAGCGGATAAAACTTGTTTAGCAGGTTTATCCGCTACGCTGACTCATTACCTCAAGGATGAAGCCGAAAGAGAAATCCCTATCGTCAAGATGATGTCGCTGAAACTTGACCAACTCAAAGGTCGAGCAGAAGCGTGG
>CAADGT010000202.1 GCA_900696595.1 uncultured Chloroflexota bacterium | reverse complement strand
CTCTTAGAATCAGGACGCGGACGAGCGCGGAAAACGCGGATTCAAGGCATTTTTTCAGGCGTTTTGCCAAAAAAATCTGCGTTCATCCGCGTTTTCCGCGTCCTAAAAACAAAGTGTAAGGTAATCAAGGAAATGGTCTAGGTTTTCACCGGCATTGAAAACATTACCGCAATAGTTTTCACTGTCAATGAAAACTTCCAAACCCCAGGTTCTCAAAGACCTCGGAGTTTACCGTCTAGCCTCCCTTCTTTTCCTTCCTCGCCTTCAGCCACCCGTTCAAACTATATTTCACGATCCGTTCATTCCCCTCGAATAATTTCTTTAAATTCGGGCGCAGCGCCCAGATGAGCAAAATCTCCGCGCCGACGCCGTACCAAATATCCGCCCAGGGCATCAGCCCCTGCGAGGCGCGGACAGCGAAAGCGATGGTTACAAACAACGCCACCGCCATGGTCGTGATCGAAGCGATGCCGACGGTGAAGAAGGTCAACATGCCGAGCGGCAGGATGATCAGGATCGAACCGGGCCAGATTCCCATCGCGCCGCCCACCGAAGGCGCGCCGCCCGCGCCGCCGCGCAAACGGAATTTTCCGGACTCGTCCCGCTCGCCCAAAAAGATCGAATAGTTGTGCCCGACGATCGCCGCAAGCGGAGCGATGACATGAACGATATGATGCTCCGGCGCGATCCACTGCGCCAGCCAGACGGCAACCGCGCCCTTCAAAATATCGAGCATGGCGACAGTAAACCCCGCCCAGAAACCCGCGGCGCGCATGGCGTTCGTGCCGCCCGTCCGCCCGCTTTCCACCTGGCGGATGTCCTTGCCGGTTTTCAGTTTGACGATCAACAAACCGAACGGGATCGAACCGATTATGTATGCCAGCGCGATTGCAACAAGGTCAATGACGATTTGCATCGAATATCCTCCGGGAGTTGGTTTGCCGATAACGGCATGGATAAAAACACGAAACCCTAAGCATGGTTGCTGATTTTCAAAATCACTTCGCGATAATCCCCGTTTTCTATCCAAAATCCGCGGGCGCGCCAGACGCCATCGGCGCGGGAGAGGACAAGGTTCACAACCGCATAGGCGGAGTCCGCGATGTCGGTCAGAGAGACCGTTTCAGGTCCGGCGGGATGCGAATGATAGATTCCAAGCAAGTCCAAACCCTGGGATTCGATCCACTCGAAGGCGCGCAATTGCTCGAAGGGATCCATCACGAATCGCGCCGGACTTTGAGCCTGGTTCGTCACCTCGATCACAGATTCCACGCTGGAGGTTTTTCCCGCCAAAAGACCGCAGACCTCCAGCGGCGCAAGCGACTGTGCGTGCGCAATCATCTTTTGCAATTGTTCGTCCGTCAGGGAAAGGGATTGCATTATACGAAAACCGCGGCGATCCACGCGGCGCACACAACCAGCGCGGGGCTCACAGCCGCGCGGCGCAGGGGAATATTTTCCGCGAGATTGGCGGAGAGCATCGTCAGCGCATACAACGGGCCGGCGAGCGCCAACCCAAATTGAACGGGAGAAAGGGGCCAGTAATGCAACCCCGCGCCGATCTGGGCGCAGACTAATCCAATACCGACAGCCCAGGGGAAGTCCCAGCGGTCCGCGCCGTCGAGATGCAGGATGCGCAAGCCGATCAACGCGGCGGCGATGAACGTGGAAGGAATCACAAGCGTCATGCGCGCGCCCGAAAATCTCAACGACGTGACCAGGACGAGGAAGAGCGCGTATGCCACGGCGGTCAACGCGGCGCGCGCAAATCCATACGCCGGGGTGGACGGATCCATGGCAATGTATTCCGCGATGCAAACGGAAGTAAGCAGGACCGCCCCAAAGACGAAGACCGACCACCACGCCGGGTTCCGTGACAGTAAATTAAGCGGCGCGCCCAGCACAAAGGCGGTCAAGGTGGGCAGGAGCAGGTGTTCGCGCAGCGAACGCGGATCGGCGGTGGGGTGGTCGCGCGCCAGCCAGTCCATCCCGGCGGCGGTCAGCGCCGCGGCGAAAAAGGTCATGAATGAGGCGGGAGTGATCGGAAAAGCGTAATAAAAACCGGGCAGGCTCAGGCTGAGAGTGAGGCCCGGGGTCTGGATCAAACGAGCCAGGGAAAAGGTCAACAGAACCGAAGCGATCAACATCCCCATGCGGTCTGCCGGCGGCAGGGAGGAGCGGGTTTCCTGCATGACGGGATTGTACCAAGAATCGGTATGGTAGAATCAAATGGTTATGGAAGTTTCGCGCATCGAGAACCTGCCGCCCCCGCCGGGCATCATCCATTCCATCAAAGCCGGTTTCGACGCAATCGCGTCGCGCATTTCGGCGATTCTCCTGCCGCTGATCCTGAATCTTTTATTGTGGCTGGGCCCGCGCCTGCGCATGGACGAAATGTTCAAAGAAATGGAAGGCGACCTGGTTCGCTTCTGGAATGCGATGCAGATTCCGGCGGAAGAGATTCAGAACATGCTGGCGATCTACGAGGGGATGTTGCAGTCGGTCAATCTGTTCGGTCTGATCCGCACGCTTCCGGTCGGGATCTCGAGCCTGTTTGCCGCCAATCAGAGCGCGGCGCTCACTCCGCTGGGCGATCCTGGAGTGTGGCAGGTCAACGCGTGGAACTTCCCATTGTGGCTGGCGTTTTTGGCGTTGGTCGGCTGGGTCGGCGGCGCGCTTTACTTCCGAAACGTGGCATGGGCGGCGCTGGCGGAAAAAGCCGCTTCGATCCGCGCCGTTCGGGCGGTCGCGCAAACCGTTTTGATCTCCATTCTTTGCAATATCATCCTGATGGCGATCGGCATGCCCGTTTTTCTTATCCTGGTTGTGGCTGCGCAGATTAACATCACGCTGGCGAACCTGGCTATGCTGTTCATTACGTTGGCGTCGGTCTGGGTGATCGTGCCGATCTTCTTTTGGGCGCACGGAGTCTTTTTGAATCGGGAGAACGCGCTGACCTCCATGTTGAGCAGCCTGCAGTTGACGCGCTTCACGCTCCCGACCAGCAGTCTCTTCGTGCTGACGGTTTTCCTGCTCTCATACGGGTTGGGTTTCCTGTGGCGCATCCCCGCCTCCGATTCGTGGCTGACCCTGCTGGGAATCTTCGGTCATTCCTTTGTGACCACGGGCTTGCTGGCGGCGAGTTTTATTTACTATCATGAAATGACCGCATGGGTGCGGGCGGCGCTCGAGAAATTACGACCGAACAATATTGTCAAACAGGCTTAAGCGTGGCAACGACTTCAATCGCCGGCTGAAAGGCGACTAAAGTCGCTGTTACAAAAAAGCCCTGGAGGATTTTGTGGCAGATACGACCAAATACGATGTAAGTTCGATTCAAGCCCTTGAAGGCATCGAACACGTTCGCAAACGCCCGGGCATGTACGTGGGCGGCACGGACATCAAGGCGCTGCACCATCTCGTTTACGAAGTGGTGGATAACGCCATAGACGAAGCGCTGGCTGGCTTCTGCACGCGCATTGACATTACGATCCACAAGGACAGCAGCGTCACCGTGCAGGATAACGGGCGCGGCATCCCGGTCGGGCCGCATCCTTCCAAGAAGGACGCCAACGGCAAGCCAATGGAAACGGTGGACGTGGTCATGACCGTCATCGGCGCGGGCGGCAAATTCGGCGGCGGCGGGTACAAGGTCTCCGGCGGTCTGCACGGCGTCGGCGTCAGCGCGGTCAACGCGCTCTCCGAGTGGATGACGACCGAGATCAAACGCGACGGCAAACTGTGGCGGCAGGAATACAAGCGCGGAATCCCGCAGGGAAAAATTAAACAGATCGGCAAAGCGGAAAAGGAAGAGTCCGGCACGACCCAGACCTTCAAGTTCGACAAGCAGATCTTCACAGAAGACATTGACTATCGCTTCGACACCCTCGTCCAGCGCTTCCGCGAAATGGCCTTCGTCACGCGCGGCATCACCCTCAAATTTATGGACGAGCGCGCCGAACGCGAAATGACCTTCCATTTCGAGGGCGGCATCACATCCTTCGTCCGCTACCTGAATCGCAACCGCGAGAATTTACATTCCGTCGTCCACGTCGAAAAAGAGATCGAGGGCGTCGGCGTCGAAGCCGCGATCCAATATACGGACGCCTACACCGAGTCGGTTTACTCGTTCGCCAACACCATCAACACGATTGACGGCGGCACGCATCTGACCGGACTGCGGTCTTCCCTCACCCGCGTGATCAACGATTACGCCCGAAAGAGCGGCCTGCTCAAAGACGCCGACCCGAACTTCTCCGGCGACGACACCCGCGAAGGGTTAACCGCGATTGTGTCGGTCAAGCATCCCGGTCCGCAGTTCGAGTCGCAGACCAAAGTCAAGTTGATGAACCCCGAAGTGCAGACGTACGTCACGCAGGCGGTGGGCGAAGCGTTTGCGACCTTCCTCGAAGAGAATCCGCAGGCGGCGAAAGCCATCGTCGCCAAGTGTCTCACTTCCGCGCGGGCGCGTGACGCGGCGAGAAAAGCGCGCGACCTCGTCATCCGCAAATCGGCGTTGGAATCATTGACCCTGCCCGGCAAACTTGCGGATTGCTCCGAGCGCGATTCAAAGAAAACCGAGTTGTATATCGTCGAAGGAGATTCCGCAGGCGGAAGCGCCAAGCAGGGACGCGACCGTCACTTTCAGGCGATCCTGCCGTTGCGCGGAAAAATTCTCAATACCGAGCGCGCGCGCCTCGATAAGATATTGGGCAACAACGAGGTCAAGGCGTTGATCTCCGCGTTGGGAACGGGCATCGGCGACAACTTCGACCTCGAAGGCTTGCGTTACGGGCGCGTCATCATCATGACCGACGCCGACGTGGACGGCAGTCACATCCGCACGCTGTTGCTGACCTTCTTCTTCCGTTACATGCCGCAGTTGATCGAGGACGGGCATCTCTACATCGCCCAGCCGCCGCTCTACCGCATCGCGCACAAGAACAACGTCAGGTATGTGTACAGCGATAAAGAGAAGGATAAAGCCTTGAAGGAGATCGGCGATAAAGCCAACCTCCAGCGTTACAAAGGTCTGGGCGAGATGAACCCCGACCAGTTGTGGGAGACGACCATGAACCCGTCCAACCGCACGCTTTTGCTTGTGACGGTGGACGACGCCGCCGAAGCAGACCGCACTTTCGACATGCTCATGGGCGACGCGGTGGACCCGCGCAAGAAGTTCATCCAGACCCATGCCAAGAGCGTGCGGAATTTGGATATTTAACGCGCGCCCGAGACAATCTCGGAAAAAGAAACAGCCCCTAAAGTTGGGGCTGTTTTTGATTTATTTATTTGTCCTTGCCAGACTCCGCATTGCGGCGATCTGACGTAAATGGTCCACCTCGTGCGCGAGCAGGAGCAGGACCCAGGTTTTGTAATTGCATACGCCAAAGAATGGATTGATTGTGGTCTTTTCCGGGTCGTGAGCATGGCGCGTGCCTTCGATGGCAGTCGTGATCTGTTCGGTGGCGAAGCGCAAACTCCGCCGTAATTGTTCGGCTGGAATGCCGGGTTTCGCGCCTTCGCCAAACCCGCGCGCGGCTTCGACGATGTGCGGCATCTGGCTTGTGGAAATATCCAGCAGGGTGTTGAGATAAAACCCCTGCGAATAAACGAGGTGGGTGATCGATTCGCTAATGCTCCAAAAAGGGTGAACGTTCGAAGTAAAAGCCGCCTGCTCATCGGTCAGGTTTTCGAGGCGTTCCTGCGTCCGCTCGCGGATGTGGAAAAAAGTCTCGATGAATTCATCCAGCGAATGACGGGTCGAGGCTTCGAGCCAGGTGATCTCTTTGGCATAGGCAGAGAGGAGCAAGGGGTTAAGAATTTCAGAAGGAATCATGACGGTAAGACGGTCTGTCCGGCAAAACTATTACCCGATCTCCAGCGAATACAAAACCGTTTCCATCTCCTGCGGGGTCAGTCCGCCGTGATGCCCGAAGAAGCGCATCTCGAACTTATCCTTTTCGTACCACCAGACCGATTCGCCGCGGTAGGGCAGGATGACGAGATTCCCAACCCGTTCGCGGAAACGCGCTGAAACGTCGTCGCCGAAAAATCCCTCTGCGATCAAATCCTGCGTTGCGACCACATCCGCCTTCCCTTCCAACCGCTTAAGGAGAAAATCCCGCGCCTCGTCCTCCATGCCTTTTTTGATGTGCAGGAACATATCGCGCGCCGAACCGGCGGGGACGATCAACTGTCCGCGTTTGTTGGCGCGGATGAAGCGCTCGAACCCGGAAAACCCCCAGTCCGTGTTGAGATAAACCGTCGTTTGTGGATCCACTTCGCACATGCCGTGATCCGCCGTCATCAGGAAGAGGATGCGCTTCGAGTTGCCGAAAATCCTGTCGAAGTAATTTTCCATGATGAGGAGAAACGTCTCGATCTCCGCTTCGACCTGCGGCGAGTTGGGTCCGTATTCGTGGGCAATGCCGTCAATGCGGTCGAAGTACAGGTGGATGTAAGCAGGCTGGGTCTGCGCCCTGAGGGTCAAGCCGATGTTGACCAGCGCCTCGGAGAGCGTTTTGAACGATACGATTTCCGAGCCTTGCATCACCGCATTGCCATAAATGGACGGCGTGTGATCGCGGACGCCGAAGTTGAACGACTTCACGCCCAGCGCGTTCAGCGCCGGGTAAAACTCTCCGCGCGGATAGAGCGCCTCGGGTTTGACCTTCTTCTCCAGCGTGTCGCGCTCCTTCGCGCCGGAGTACGAGAACAAAAGCGGGGCGATGACGCGATCCACGAGCGGCTCATAGTAATACCATTCATGCACGCCGCTCTGCCCGACGTTCAAGCCGGTGTGGATCGTGGTCACATGCGCGGCGGTCGTGGATGGGAATTGCGACGTGATCTTTTCGACTCCGTTGCGTTTGACGAAGCGTTGCAGGAAGGGAGAGTCTTGAAAGCGTTCGAAGAAACGCCAGCCGAAGGCGTCCACGAAGAATAGAACGACGGCGTCGTATTTTTTCGAGGCGAAGGCGTTCTCGATGCGGGCGGGTATCCCGGCAAAGCCGCCGAAATCGTAACGGGGTTTAACGAAGGAGGGGTGCAATTTCATCATAGCCAAAGGGTGGCGCGATTATATAACGGAACGAAATCAATATTGAAGGAAAATCGGGACTTCGAGTCTTCAAGGGTATGGCGCAAAAATCTCAGTGAGGCTTCCCAAAATGGCTCATGTGTAGAAAATGTGCAAAATCATCTTTGCGCAGCGGACGTTCTCTAACGTCCGCTCACAGATTACACATGAGCCCCAAAAATTATTAACGCAAAGGCGCAAGGACGCAAGGGGTCGAAAATTCCTGGCGGCTTTGCGCCCTTGCGTTAAGAACCCTCGAAGGCTTTGCGCTACACTCGTTCCCGGAAAGCCGGAAAATCCCCTGCGAATTCATGATAAACTTTCGCAGACGAACGCGAGGACAACATGACCAGACGAGAAACCTACGCCATCGAAATTGCCGGAATCAAACGCGACCTGCGCCTGTTCGAGATCAAGCCGGGGCTGCGGATCGCCATTTTGAATATTCTGGGGGATACCGAACTGGTGCAAGCCTGCGCGCGCGGACTTGCTGAAAAGATCAAAGGCGTGGACTTCGACCTCATCATGACCGCCGAGGCGAAATCGATCCCCATTGCCCATGCGCTTTCAGTGGAGACGAAGAAACCTTACATTGTTTTGCGTAAGACCTACAAGCCGTACATGGGCGACGCCATCAAAGCGGAGACGCTTTCGATCACCACTGGTCAGCCACAGGTGTTGATCCTGGATGAAAAAGATATTGCACTGATCAGAGGGAAGAATGTTCTGGTCGTGGACGACGTCATCAGCACCGGCTCGACCCTGCAGGGTATGCGCATGGTGCTCGACAAAGCCGGCGCAAAGATCGCAGGCGAGGCGGCGATCCTCACCGAAGGCGACCGCGCCCAGTGGATGCATATCCACTCATTGGGGCATCTGCCGTTGTTTACGGAATAGCGGGAGGCGCGTAAATATCGCGGTTCGTACCGCAAACTTTAGTTTGTGCCGAGCGGCGCATTCATTCGTTGCGTGAATTGCGGCTGCTCCTCCATATCCTGTGGTTGTATCGGTGGAAACAACTCTGCTACTGTTGGAGTCGGCATGATCGTTGGGATGAAACCATCGTCGCTGGGCGTTTCCGTTGCGGTGGGTGGAATTTCTTCTTGGGCGGCAGCCGGGCGTGATGAAACAATGAGGCTTAGGACGATGGTTACTACAATCAATATCCCCAGCCATTTCGAACTTGTGTAACGTGATGACATGGTATCCTCCTAAATTCATTCGAACGCAATTACATTGCAAATCGGTGAAAATATAGAACCGAAACCCTTATGTTGAAGGTGCCCTTCATGGCGCGGGTAGATTCAACTTGAATATTGGTCCCCACATTGGATAGTGTGATCCTAATAATGTGCTACTGACGAGGAAATAGCCATTCTGCATGAATACCACCCCGCTTTCATTATAATACCAACCTCTGAAATGAAAATTCATTACACGGCCAACAATCAAAGTATTTGTCTGCACAAAATAGATTCCATCGTTGCGGACAATATACTTTCCAGTGGGCGAGGGAACATCGGCGTAAGCCAGCGAGAAATCAACAATCTCAAAATTGATTTCCATTTCATTTGCAAGTGCCTCAAGACCCTTTCCGTTCTCGGTCCCCATGGAATAACCAGAAAAAATAACTCTTGAATTTGGGTTTGCGCGAAAATCAGGGGACAGAGCAATTAATCGGTTTTTTGTGTGATGCACATAAACATTCGTAGCGGATTCAAAATAAGCATAATTCTTGGAATCAAACTTGCCGTCCCTTAATGGCAGCCAGGTTATATCAAGCAGTTCATATCGTTTGCCATCTTTTAAGTCAAAGAGGTAGTGAGGTATGTATCCAGAACTACCGGGGCGTGTTGAACTGCCCTCCAGCCAGACCAAGTCCGGGCTGAGGAACACCCCATAATCCCAAAAAAGTGGGTCAATAGGGATTTTTCTTTTCTCACCAGTGCGTAAATCCAGTAGGTAGGTTTTGTCGGTAAGCCCTTCATAAATAAACACCGCCTCCCCGCCCGGCACACCCCTGGCATCGGGTTTTTTACAGGCAGAGACAAGCACTTCGGTGTTGGGGGGGCGAAAAATATCTTCTTTTAGGCACAGCGGAAAGAATAGCAGGTTTGGCAGGTTGTAGCACAGCAAAACCAAAAAGAGCGCTCCCAGCGCGTATCGAAGCGGTTTGCTCTCTTTGAGGCGTTTCACTGCTCGTAACCTCCCTTCCAGTTCCATTTTCCATTTGGCGGTTTGCAAAACATATTTCCACTCCTTTTTGTTGGGTATATGGCAGCAAAATCGAAATCCAAAGTCAACGACAAATGTCACGAATTTTTTTTCTTGCGCTTTCCCCATGTTCGGGTCATGCAAATTTATTGGGAGAATTGCTGGAGTTCAATGTAAATTAAGCTTCTGAATATTCTTTTCAGCTATATAAAGTAACTTGTGACACTTTAAATCGTGTGAGTGAGACCATACCGCACTCGGTCACAAATTGCGTGGCGCAAGGCGCCAGCGGAAACCGCAATTTGTGACTGTGGGTATTATATAAACAATTCCATTTTCCTTTTTCGCGGGAGAGCCTTGATGGCTCTCTCCCGTTTTAACGCCGTGATCTTATCCGTTTGTTCTTCCAAGTAGACTAACCTCACCGGGCGGCGGGTCTTGGTGTAGCGCGCGCCCTTCCCCTTGTTATGCTGTGCCACCCGTCTCTCGGGGTCGTTCGTCCAGCCGGTATAAAACGTCCCGTCTGAACATTCGAGGATGTAACAGTAAAACCTCATCCGCAACTCGTATCTTGTAACTCGTAACTCGTAACCTGTAACTCGTTTACCCGTCTTTCCTTCCCATCCTGCCCAGTTTCGAACCAAGCAAGGTCTCCATCAGGGATGGTTTCTCATAACTTTCATCCGGCATTCGCGTCCACTCGGCTTTGTTGCGTTCCAACAGCCAGTTAATGCGGCCATTCAATGCGGAGGTGAGTCTCTTGCGGAAGGAGGTCTCATCGCTTTCAAGGTCGTCCCGCAGGTCGATGAGCGCATTGATGAAATTATTCAGAACACGGATGGTATTCTCACGGGTATGGATCGATGATGTGCCCAGCGACTCGGGACCGTCCGAATCAGCCAAGGCGGAGGTGGCGGCATAAAAATTGCGGCTCGCAGTTTTACGCAGGTCGCTCCAGCCGGGCTGGTCCAGCGTCGCATTCAACAGGGCGGCGGAAACCAATTGAGGCAGAAGATGAGCGGTTGTCATCAACCCGTCCGATTCGAAGAAATCCGTCAGTACGGGGATGGAGTCGAGCAAACCGATGAAACCGGAAACCAGTTGCAGCGCCTCCTCGGAGGCGCCGGGAGGCGCTGAGACGAGGAAAACGCTCTTCGTAAACAGATCTGCCCGGGCGGCGTCCAGAGCCGTCTCCGTCATCGCCAAATGCTTCGCCCCAATCGCGGGAGCAATCCCCACATAATGAACCGTCTCGGGCAATAATTCCCGCGCCCATTTTACGACCTCCGCTTTGACCGGCGCGGTATCCACCACCACCGCATCCTTGCGCAAGTCCTGGGCGATGAAGCGAAACGTCTCGCGCATCTCGGTCAGGGGCAGGGCAAGGATCACAAGGTCGGCATTCTCCACCGCGCCGGGCAGGTTATGATTGGTCTGATCCACCGCGCCAAGTTTTTTCGCCCGCTGTTCGACCCCGTAATCCTTGTCGTGACCGGTCGTGACGACCTTATCCTTGTGCGCCGCGAGCGCCAGCCCAATCGAGCCGCCGATCTGACCCAAACCGATGATGGTAATTTTTACAGGCATATTGACCTCGAAAATATGGTTTGGCTGGATTATAACCGTCGAAACCCCGTTAAATGCGAGAACCGCGGACGCCGACCGCGGTTCCCTTTGAAAGGAGGAGAAGAGAAATCACCTTACGAGCGTATTTTTATCATGGTTATCCGAAACCTACTTGACGCGAACCCTACGTTTACCCTACGATTGTCGAACAATTAACCATTTTGTAAGTAGATTCAAGGTATTTTTGTGGACGAAGGACTCAGCCCATGACATTTTCCCCTCCCCGGCTTTATCTTGGCGAATTAAACGCCACCCCCCTCGGAGATTTCCGTCTCGCTGCCTCCGACCTGGGCCTGGTTGCCGTCGAGTGGGCGGATCGCCAGCCCGAGCTGGATGCCTACCTAAAGAAGATCAAACGCGTCCCCGAACCGAATCAGCGAAGAGCCGCTCCTTACGCGAAAGAATTGAAAGAATACCTCGCCGGAAAACGGACCGCCTTCACCATCCCCATTGACTGGACCTTCTTCACGCCCTTCCAGCGCGAAGCCTTGCAAGCCGTGTTTCGCATCCCTTATGGAGAAACCCGCGCCTACATTGACATCGCCCGCGAGATAAATCGCCCGAATGCCTATCGCGCAGTGGGCGCCGCCAACGCCATGAATCCCATGCCCATCGTCATCCCCTGCCACCGCGTCCTCGGCGCGGACGGTAAACTGCACGGCTACGGCGGCGGAGACGGACTGCCGACAAAGAAATGGCTGTTGAAAATGGAGGGGGCGGTTATCGCGTGATAAACTCAAAGGCGTGGAAATTCTTTTACAACTCTTTTGGACGTTTCTAAAAGTCAACCTGCTCAGCACGTCGGGTCCCGCCTCGGTGGGGTTGTTGTACCACGAAGCGGTGGGCGACTTTGTAACCGAAGCGGAGTTCGTGCAGGCGGTTGGGTTTTCCTCCGTCCTGCCGGGCAGCGACGCGCTTCAACTGGCGATGT